>JBOGYZ010000276.1:0-16209 GCA_050697015.1 Solirubrobacterales bacterium | reverse complement strand
GGCTCACCCTGCACCGTCGCGTACAACGTCACCGTCCCATCGCCAAGCACCGCGAAGGCTTGCTTTCTGGCGGCTTCCTCCGCCTCTGAAGTCATCGCCGGAACCCCGAGGGCGAACCTGATGAGCTCCAAAACAGAGGTCTTGCCTGCTCCGCGAGATCCGATGAGAACGTTCAGGCCGGACAGGAACGAGAGGCCGAGCCCGTCGAGGAACCCACCACTCACCTCGAGGCGGTCAAGCTTCATTTGGGGAACCAAAAACTCGCGTTCACGGGCACGAGCATAATGACGAGGATGGCGTCACGGGGCAGCAAGAAGGGCGACAAGGTCCGGCCGATTCTCACCTGGCACAGACCGCTTTGAGAGCTGAATGGGATTCACTCGGTCCATGCCCTGCGATAAAACGGACCCACTGGCCAAATCTAAATCCAGGTCCAGGCACAAAAAGGATCCGCTTTCGCGGGCCGTTCTAAATAGCGGGGGCGGGATTCGAACCTGCGATCTTCTGGGGCGCGGGGTCGTAGTCGATCCGCAGCCAGCCCGCAGGGTCAGCCGTTCAGCCTGCGGTGGGCGATCTCATAGACGGTCGGTGCGTGGGAGCCCTTCGGGTGGTGTCGGATCCCGAAGGCGAGATAGTGCAGCCCCAGACCCAGCTCGTCGCCGGTCAGCGCGAGCACCACTCCGAACTTGCCGTCGGGCTCCGGCAGGTAGACCTTGAAGCAGGCAGGAAGCCTCGTGCCGTCCCTTCCCTCCGCCTCGCAGCGACGCAGCGATGAGACCGCGATGCCATCGCGCTCGAATCGGGTCCTCGCCGAGCGCAGGACACTCGCCCCGGCGCGACCACCCCGCACGGTGTCCTCCGCATAGGCGACCTCGTCGAAGACGACCCGGGCGTGCCCCTTCTTGGCGGCCACCGCCTACCCCTCGCCGTCGGGGGGCAGGAACGGCCCATGCTCGGCCTCGAAGGCCGCGAGCTCCTCGGAGGTGGCATCTCGAGCGCCGGTTCTTTCGAGCATCGCCTTCCAGGAGGTGTCGGGCGCGATCACCAGCTCGCCTCCGGGCCGTCTCTCGGTGACCACGTAGGCACCCTCGATATCCCCACTGAGCTTGATGTGCGTGGGCTGCTCCATGAGAGGAATGATCGCAAAGCCTTCGGTCGGGGACAGAGATTCACCTGAGGTCCGCCAGGAGGGGGGCACCAAACCGCCGAGAACCGCACTGGGTCAAGCCGAGCCGACTGATAGAGCGCAAGCCCGCCGAGATTATTGCGGTTTGCAGGCACTTCGTAGGCGATCAAACCCACGGGCGCAAACCGCCTGTTCCTACCTCTGTTCCTACCCGCAGCGATTTCTGAGGCGTTATTGGCCGTTTTCGGCTCTGCAATGAGAAGCGGCGGACGGGGGTCGAACCCGCGACCTCAAGCTTGGGAAGCTTGCGCTCTACCAACTGAGCTACCGCCGCATTTTGATCTATTTGGCTCTCCGCCTAGCTTTCCTGAGATACACGCTGTATGGATTCGTCGGCCGAGATGTCCATCGGACCCTCTTCCTGCCTATTCCTGCCAAAACGAGCCCAGGAAAGCGCGGCGTCGAAGGCGACAAGATACCGCCCGTCGAGCTTGCCTCGCCTCCTCGCGGCTTTCTGGTAGACGCTGAACACGAAGCGCGGGTCGGCCCAGCCGCCCTGTTCGGCAATGTAGACCGGATCGTCACCGGCAGCGGCACGGAGGCTCGCGTACGTCCTCCGGAGCCCGTGCGGGGTGATGTGCTCGATGATCTCGATACCGGCCTCACGGAGCTTCTCGTTGGTCTTCTCGATGATCGTCTTGAAGCGGGCCTCGGCGTTGCGGGTCGTCTGCCGGGCATAGCTCTTGCGGAGGCGACCGGAGAGGAAGACGGGATCGCCCGGCTTGGCCCTCGGACTCCTCGCTTTCCACGCGATCAACTCCTCAAGGGCGCCCAACGGGATGTCCACCTCACGGTCTTCGCCGGTCTCGGTCTTCGACTCGCCCATGTGGATCGTCGCCGTCGAGAGGTTGATGTCTCGCCAGTCGAGCGCGAGCGCTTCACCGATCCGCAGACCGCAGCCGACCAGGACGGAGACAAGGGGGCGCATGAAGCTGTCGGCGCTCTCCACGAACGTCGTGATCTGCTCCACCTGTAACCACGTCCGCTTGGGCTTTTCGCGCTTGGCCTTACGGTCCGGGCCGAGCGCCGCGTTCGAGGCGATCTTGTACCTCGGATATTCGACCGGTCGCTTGAGCGTCTGCGCGAGGCGGGTGATCGTCTTGTTGATCTGGTTGTTGCCGAGCCCGTCCTTCTTGCCTTCGGCCTCGAACTTCCGCTTCTGCCTCTGCTTGAAGGCCCGATACTCATCGACCTTTTCGATGGTGATGTCCGACAGCCTCATCTGGCCGAAGTAGGGCAACAGGTGAAGCTCAAGCGCCCATTTGTAGTCCCGTGCCGAGAGCGGTTTCAGGCCGGGCTCTTCGTCTTCGAACCACGTTTCCGCCCACTCGTGGTAGGTCGGGTCCTCAAGACCATCGGGTTCAGGGGCAGGCGCCTCGGCCTCCGGCGGCACCCAGATGCCCCGGCGTACATCGGCCATGATGTTGGCCCGTTCTTCGTCGGCTTTCTTCCAGTTCCATCCCTGGTCGGTGGTGCCGAGCGTGACGTAGTGCCGATCTCCGTAGGCCGGGATGCGAAGTGCCCAGCTTTCGCCGGGCGACTTCGGTTCAACGATGGTGCCGGTGGCGGGGCGCGGCATCAGACACCACGCCTAGAATCGAGGTAGGACATGAGGGAGGTCACTCTCCTGACTGTCTCAGGCTCCCGGTCGGTGTTCAAGCACCGGCCGGGGGCTGCTGTTCCGTTTAGGCAGGGGATCATACGCTCTCGTCCGGACCTTGTCCACGTACTTGAAGTAATCCCTTACTTTCTGTCAAGCCCGCTTTACGACGCCGACGTACCACCTTGCTCACGGGCTCGGGGTCGGCCACCTGGGGCCGGATGTCTCTGGGAAAGCGCCACACGCCCCCGACCTTCCCACCACCCAATTCCTTGTGATTGCGGATGACGGTCTCATAGTTCACGCCCAACCTCCGGGCGGCCTCGGTTGCGGAGATCCACTCCGGCTGCTGTTCATTGAGTTGGCGACGAAGATCATCGACCTCAGCTTGTGTGAGTTCGAAGGTCTCGCCGCGCATGGCTAGAGGAACGGCATCACGTTAGCTCCCACTCCCCGCTTCGAGCTTCAGCAAGTCTTCTTCGACCAAGGCCAACTCGCGGTCGTTCTCCGCAAGCATTCCCTCAGCCTCATCGTGGGGACGCCGGGAGATCAGCTTTCGCCTCATCGCTTCCAGCGTTTTCCGGCGCTCATCGTCGGAGGGTATGAGCTTCATGCCACTGCCTTCGGGGCAAGTAGATCGATGACCAGACCATCCCCAGGAGCCTCGTTGCCAAGCTCTCCGCAGAGCCACTGCTGCGCGACCGGGCCTAGGCGGTAGCGGACCAGCGCCCCTTCGACCGGGCCGATGACGATGTGCTCGCCGTCGTCCATAAAATGGGCCTCCTCCACATTGTGCATCTGCATCAAAGCGTTGACGAGCGCCTTCTCGCGCGCCTCTCGGTAATCCATGCTTCATCTCCTTATGCGTGTCTTGCAAACTCGCGAGCAGGTACACCCGCTACACCGGCACGCCGGGCGGAGATGCAGACCCTTATCGGTGAAGCGGGGCTAGAACCCACTCGCACCATTAAGAATAGCGACGGCTACAGGGATTATCACCAAGATTTAGCTTGGTCGAGGGTCTATATGCTGCACTTGAGAGTTAGCAGACTCTGGTGGAAATGTTGCCTCGTCAACTGCCAGTCATCTGGCACCCGATTTTTTGACTCCACCCGCTGGTTCGCTAACGTCGTCGGAAACCTTACTTCCACACAGATCACGAAGCACAAGGAGTGAACTAGTCACATGAGCACCAGCACGACCGGGCCGATCACCGGCCCCGAAGGCCTTCCCCGTGTCGGGAAGGAAACCGTCTCGCATTATCTGAGACTGATGGATGACTCTCACGAACGCCCCGATGCTTCCTTGGGCGAGCTTGAACAAGCCACTGATGCGATCTCCTGCATCCTGCTCTACGGAGCATCGATAGGGATGGATGTGCAGTACCTTCAGGATCGGGCACTGGGCGCATATCAGGAGGAGTTGGCCGCGTACCAATTCCCTTGGGCGACAACGAGCGACTGAGTGCAAAGAAAGGGCTCCCCACTTGTGGGGAGCCCTTGATGCATCCCCTACGTGAGTGGCGCTACTCGGCGGTGTCCACCGTGGCCGTCAGATCGAACGCGGCGCCGTTGCTGAGTGAGATCGGCATGCCGCTGTTGATCTGTCGAGCGACCATCTCGGCTACCTCGTCCCACTCCATGTCCGGCCCTCTGCTCTGCTCGGCCTTCACGATCAGGTGAACGGTATGGATGGTCCCGGCAGCGTCTTCGTCGTTGGGCTTGATCCGACCCTCCGGCCCGCGCACTTCGGCCCACGGCTTCGACTTCTCCGGGTCGAGCCCTTCGTACACCTTTACCGCCGCCTCTTCCGAAGCGAAGCTGAGCGTACGGGGGTTCTGGCCGTCAACGCGGCCAAAGTCCCACTGGACCTTGTAGGGGCGGGTCATCCGACTTCCTCCTCTGCCGTGCCGTCGATCTCGGACTCTCCATGCACCGATGGATCGCGCTCGATCACCTCCTTGATGAAGCTGCGGACTAGCCCCGCATACAGGGCCAGATCGTCCCAACCCTCCTCTTCATCGCGCAGTTCCTCAAGCCGTTCTTCCAATTTCTCGGCTGCTTCGAGTGCGGTCTTCTCATTGACGAGGCTCATGCGGACGCTCCGTCTGCGTCTTCGGCCCAGCCGGTGCGTCCTTCGGGCATTGGTGTCCTCCTTGAGCCGGTCCTAAGAGATCAGACGGCGGTGTACTTCGTGCCGTCTTTTTTGACCCGACCCTCTTTCGCGAGGTCACCGAGGACCCTGTACATGTAGTTCGGTTTGATTTTGAGGGCCGCCGCAATAGCGCTCGCGCTGGCGCCGGGGTTGGCCTTGACGAACTCGACTGCCTGATCGGAGCGGGTGCCGCCCCGACGTTTGCGACGTTTTTTCGGAGCCGCGCCATTGGACGTACTCCCGGCGCCTTTCGGACGGCCTGGTCCACGACCGCGTTTTTTCGCTTTGCCGCCAAGCTCGCCCATCGCGCGCTCAAGCTTGACTCTCTCTGCGTCGATCTCGCCAAGGCGCCTCTCCAACAGTTCGCGTGCCTGGTCAAGGACCGTCTGTACCGCCATGTGGCTCCTCCTGTTCCTGGGTTAGTGGTGTGCTTATACCACGTACGTACGACACACCGCACACACGGCCCGCACATGACCATTGGGATCGTCCAGTCGGCTTGACAGGTCTAGTCCAGATGTTCAAGGAACGCCTCGTATTGATCCGGGTCCAAGAAGCCTTTGATCTGACCTTTGACTTCGGCCAGTTCTCCTCTGGTCACCGCCTGGGTAGCGACCGCTTCGCTTAGTTCCCCGCGCAATCGCCGGATGACTTCAAGCTGGGCCTCCCGTTCTGCCCCGAACTGGTCGCGTTCATCCTTCTGGTCCTTTCGGACTGCGTCGATCTCGGCCTGAAGACTGTCGATCAACGAGTCGAATCCCTTCACGTAGCTGGCCGCATGCTCTACCTCTTCCACCCGCTTGTTGTTCGCTCGCCCCCGAGCGAAGGTGGCCAAGAAGCCGACCACGCCGATGCAGGCGGTGATGATCGCGGCTATCCCCGTCAAGTCAGGTGGCGTCGAGGCTGCGGCTGCGATCAGGAAGGGAAGGTGGATGCTGGCGAGGAGCAGGACGAGGGTCAGCATTCTTTACCCGTTACGGGACGGATTGCAGTCTTTAGGCCGTGGGCTCACTCGTAACCGGTGATGGAACTGAAGGCAGGCCACCGTGGCGAAGTCGGATGACATCCCTGGGGCGAATCCTCAGTGGGTGGTCGCGTACAAGACGACGAGGATCGCCGCGAGGCCCACTGTCTACGCCTCGGGTTATGACGAGGGGCAGCTTGACGAAGCGGTCGAGCGCTGCAAGGAGGAGTACGACGGCGCCCAGATCGTCGTCATGCCCGCAAGCTCACTGTGGAAGGGCGTTTGAGAGCCGCCCCTGAGCCCGGTCTATTCGATCCCGAATTGTTCCTTGAGTTCTTTCGTGCTCGTGCTGGGGATGCCGAAGCTTTCCTTCAGCTTTTCCGACGAGCCTTCGATGCCGAAGGGGTTGGATTCCGATTCAGTTGCATTGGGTCCGGTCTGCCATGAGTTTTCGACTTCTTCAAGAAGGTGTTCCTGCTGCTTGGTGAACGGCTTCTCCGGTCCCCTGTACTTCGCTTCCTTGCGCTTGACGAAGTTCTTGGCTTCTTCGTTGGAGTGGATCGCCTTCAGCACTTCGGGCAGGATCTCCGGTTTCGGCTTACCGCCGTCGCCGTAGAGGAGTTCCTGAACGAGCTTGTTTTCGAAGACGCTGGGGAGCCGACCAGGGCCATACTTTTCGTCGTACTTGCGTTCGGTCAGCTTTTCGTTCGCGTACTGATCCCCGGTCTGACCGATGTAGGGGTCGAACAGGGAACGCTGGGTTCGGAGGGGATCGTTCTCCCCGAAGACCTTGGATGCCGCCGACTTGGACTGTCCAAGCTCAGGGGCGCCGATGAAGCGCAGGAAGGGAGACAGGCTCGCGGCCTGGCGGGCGGTATAGAGCCAACCGTTTTCCCCGATGTCGGTCCCCGTGTAGGAGTTCTTTCCGGTGAGGGCTTCGACCGGGATCGACAGGACCGGGCTCAACGTACCGAGGGCCTGCGCAGGTTTGTCTTCCAACGCGCCCTGCTGGATGGAGGCAAGACCAGGGAAGAACCTCTGACCCGAAGGCAGTACGTGACCGTTGATGACCGGCTTGGTGTAGTCGAGCACGTTGGGTTCCGATCCTGTCCTCGCGGCCAGTTTCCTCAGTTCGTTCGCGTTGACGGCGCCGAGCGTCGCCAGCGCCGTGGCTACTACCGGATGGTCGAGAGGGAAGTGATAGAGCGTCCAGAGCACGGAGTAGCGCTGGAACGGATAGAAGATGGCGAAGGGCGCGATGTGTTTCTCGAAGACCGTGTAGGAGTTCCAGTTTCCCCCGATGGCATTCATGTCCTGCTGTAGCTGATCGGCAAGCCGAGGATGCGAGGTCACGTACAAGGCACGCTCCTGGGGCGTCATCCCGTGCATGGCATCGACTGCGGCCTGCTCGTGCTTGAACAGGTTGTTCGTACCTTTGCGCCAGAGGTTGAACCCTTTGTCCGCCCGCCTGAAGTCACCCTCCAGCTTGGCGAAGGCGGCAGCCTCACGGAAACGACCGGCTCGCTCTTTGTCGAATCCGGAGAGCTTGTCACCGTTGACCAACTCCCATGCGTGTCGCCACGCGGGTTTCCTACCGGCAGCACGGATCGGGTCGAGGTAGCCATCGGATCGCAGCGCCTTCAGCGAGGGCGAGCCCAGCAGGCCAGCCGACGAACCGACGACGGCCCGGATCTGCGCCTGATCCTCAGGCGGAAGTTTGTTGATCTCGCGGATGGTCTGGATCGCCCTCGGCAGGTTCACGATGTTGCGTCCGAGCGCTGCCGCCATCGGGATACCCTCCTGCGCGAACTGGCTCGCCTCGAATGCGGGTGAGTTCAGGATGGTCCTGGTTGCGAAGTTCGAGGCGTGGCCCATCATCGTGGTCACCCCTCCCACTCCCTCCATGTGGCCGATCAACTCATGCATCGCGACGGCGTCCATCAGGGCGTACTTCTCGCCTTTCTGTTTCGCCGCCTTGGAGGCTTCAACCTCACCGCGTAGCTGATCGCCGTTGGAGGAGACAAGCTCCTGGCCGTGTTCAAGCTCGGCGTTCAACGCCTCTTTGTAACCGGCGGCGTCCATCGCGTTATCCCCTTCGAGGAGACCCTTGAGCATCTGTGGCCTGATCGGCACGACACCATCGGGGACCTTGTGGGTGTTGATCGCCCGTTCAAGCTCACGGCTGGTGAGGAACCTTTTGCCGTCCGCCTGACGGCTCGCCTTGTCGAAGATGCGGGAGAGCCCGCGTACCATCGCGGCCCGTGAACGTGGAGCCTCGATGGAGTGATGGATCAGACTCTCGAAACTGGACTCGGCGTTGCCGCTGGTCGCGGCGATGCCCCGCGAGGGCCAGATCTTCCTGAGCGGGATCGATCCGCCGAAGTTGGGAAGACGATCACCTTTGATGCTGGACGGCAGGCGGTCGGCCACGTATGCGGCCGGGTCACGTAGACCGAGCCTCCTGGCCTCGGTCTGGGCTCGTGCGACGAAGTGCGCCTCCTGCTCGGGGGTCCATGCGACCGCCTGTGTGGTCGAGACTCCACCCTCTGCGCCACCGTGCTCCGGCGGCTTCATCAGGTGTTTGGTTGACTCAAGGTAGCCCTTCTGTTCACGCTCAAGTTTCGCTACCTCGGCACGGTATCCACGAGCCTGGGAGTCTGCGTCGATCAGGGCGCCGCGTCCACGTTCGAGGGCGGCGGAGGTCTTCAGTCTCGGGGCTCCGGCGTTCGGGCCTGACTTCTTCACCGCAGGACGTACGACCTTGTCCCCGCTGGCAGGCAGATCACTACGTAGAGGCCTGTCGGTGACGAGCGTCTTCGCACCACTCTTGCGTTGACGTACACGCTCGGCTAGTTCACGCTGCTTAAGCTCGACCCGTTTCACCGCAGCCTGCTTCTCCGCCGCGTCAGCCGCCTTGCGGAGTTCACCGATCCTCGCCTCGCGTGCCTTCACGTAGTCGAGTGCTTCGGAGCGGGTCCACTGCTTCGCCCGTTTGGGAAGGTACTGCGACGCCTGCGGGGTGATCATCTCCTCAGGTTTCAGGATTGGGGCCTTGCCCTCATCCTTGAGGATGGGGTTGATCAGGTTGTCCACCTGGGCGAGGTACTGATTGCGCGGGGACGTTCCGACGGTCTTGGCCTGCTTGTCGAACTCCTTGACTGCGGCGAAGAACTTCTTGCCCCGGTTGCCCCTGAAGATCTCCGGGTGGTCGAGGATGTACTTGGTGGAGTCGCGGTCCAGATGGATGCCCTGAGGCGTGTCGCCGTATTTGATCTTCGGCCAGTTGTCATGCAGCCGTTTGACGTAGGCGAGCGCGGCCTTCTCATCTGAGGGAAGTCCGTGCTTGACGAAGATACGCAGTGCGTCGGCGTCGTTCTGCTGGGACTGGTCCGTGCCTTTGGATCGGCGCAACGGCTTGGCGACGTTCTCACTGGTGCGTTTACCGGCGATCCGTCCCTCGTTTTCGATGCGACTTACCTCGCGGGCCACGTAGTGACGGGAGCGCTGTTTCTCGATCACCTTCCCCGCTTTACGCGAGACGTAGTGCTCTCCGGGACGACGAGTGTCAGCGACCGGCTGCTTGATCTTCTTCGCCTTCTTGCGGGGGATGAACTCACCGCTTTCCCTGGCGGTCATCTCGGCGGCGATCTTCTGGTCCCTGGTCTTGGCCCGCGCATCCTCCACCTTCCCGCGTACGCCTGCACGAGCATCAAGATAGTGCTCAGAGTTCTTGGCCCTGCGCAGGATGTGTGGCACCGGGATGAAGGGTGTGAGGCCGGTTTCCGTAAGGGTCGTCTTCTCTACCTGTTTGGGATCGCCCGATGCCAGTTTCTTCGCGATGTCCAAGGTGCCTTCGCCCAGCGCCTTGCCCTCTTCGACAAGAGGGGCAGGACTTCCCTTGGTGGCTGATTCGACTGCGGCGCCTCCCAGTGCAAGGGGCGAGGTCAGGAATCCGAGCCCGGCATGGGCGGTGGTCTCAAGTGTCTTCGCGGGGTGCTTGATCAGTGCGTCGGCCGTACCCGTGGCGAAGGCTCGAGCCCTCTTGTCGAGTTCCCCCGGCAAAGGCACAGGAGAGGCGACGGCGCCGAGATAACCCGTTCGGGCAGGATGGTGCTTCGCGGCCTTCAGCGTCGCCCTAGTGGCCTCCTGGCGCCCCTCTGCCGTGGTAGCCGCCCGCTTCGCCTTCTGCGGTGCGGCCTTCGCCTTGGCGATGTTGCGCTCGGGTGCGGTGCGTACCCTCTCCGCAGTGGCGCGGGCCTTGATGCCACCCTTCGATGCCACACGAGCAGCGATGCCCCTGCCACCGGCGACTGCCTTTTCTGCGGCGACGGAGCCGACCGTGGCCTCCTTGGAGGCAACCTTCTCCGCACTACCCGCGAGCAGCTTGGCCGCGCCCTCCTCGGCTGCCGTTCCGATGGCCTTGGCGCCGAGCCCGAGCCCGGCCGTGGCGGCAGTGTCAATCGCGAGTTCGGCAATGGGGTCCGCCTTGATTCCTTCTTTCGCAGAGAGAGCTTCGACCGCCACCTTCTGCGCCTTCTTGAAGGTGCGCGGGTGGTACATCTTTTCATTGACATCAGGAGACTTACCCTGCTTGGCTTCGTCCAGTACGAGCGCGGGAGATTTTGGAACCTCCGCTTCCTTCAACGGATTGTGGGCGGCGAACTCGGCCGCCGCAGTCGCGGCCTTCTCTTCGCGTTCCTTACGTCGTGACGCCTTGGCTGCACGTTCCGCCCGAACAAGATCGGCGGGCTTCTGTTCCTTCGCAGGAATCCGCTTCGCCGTACGGTACTTCTTCTTGGCCGCAGCCTGTTCGCGTTCGGCCCCGGCTGCGGTGGTGGCAGCTTTGCGATGTTCGTGGGCCGTGGCTTCCGCACGTACGGACGGATCGGCGGAATCCGACCGATAGGGTCCGGCTACTTCTGCGCGCTTCGCCTGCTTGGGCGTGTTTCTAGGACCCGATGGTACTCCGGGCTGGGGAACTCGTCCTTCGTGTTCCCGGCGGCTCGCCATTAGAAGTGCGGCAGGCCCTTGACCGTCGATTTGGCCTTACGTTCGGCTTCGACCCTCTTGCGAAGTTCGGCAACCGCACGCTGAGCCTGCGCAGGACTGACTTCAGATTCGGCTGCAACGAGATGGGCGAAAGCCGCCCATTCCTGAGCGTTCTTGGGAGGCTTGGTGGCAGCTTCGTACAACTGGGATGCAGCCGCAGAGGCGTTCTGCCGACCTTCCGCAGCAGCGTTACGTTCAGCCTGGGTCTTGGCGCCCGGCGAGGTTTCGTGCTCGGTCTTCTGGGTTTCGTTGTGCGTGTGAACGTTTTCGTTGTGGAGTTCACGGTTCTTACGACGGTTTTCAGCGCGGTTGGTTTCCGCTTCACGGCGTTCCTTGCCGATTTCTCGACCTTCCTTGGATTCTTCGCGACCTTCCTTGCCGGTTTCCCTCGCAGCCTTTTCGGCACCAAGGGCAGCAGCCGTCCTCGCTTCTCGTTCTTCGGTCTTCGTCTTCTTCTTGTCGAGGCCGAACGCCTGGCGCTGGGTGAGATATTCGCGCTCCTGCTGTTTGATTTCCCCACGTTTGGTGGCCGCGTAGTCGCCACGTTCGGCAGCGGTGTTCCTACGGTCTTCACGGATCGTCGCTGATTTGGCCAACTGTTCCTTGCGGGAGGCAATCGACTGACCGGCGCCGATGCGCTTCTGATCGGTGAGGTAGGCGTACTGGTTCGCCCCGGCGTTAGCGGTGTTCCCTGCGGTGGCCGCGCCCAACCAGTTGCGCTGGGCCTGGGCAGCAGCACCACGTTCCGCCGGAGAGGTCACGGGAGCAGCACCGCGTAGGGCCGCAGATTCGTTCGCGGCTCCCTGAAGTGCGCTGGTGTTCGCGTTGTCGAGCGCGCTGGCCTGGGCGATCTGCCCGGCGGTTTCCTGTCCCGCCTGCTGATAGGCGGCAGCGGTGTCAGCGCGATCCTGGTTGACCGTGTTCAGATAGTTGTTCCACCAACCGGCCTCTTCGCCAACACGTTTTTCGGAGGCACGGAGATCTCCGGCGATCTTGGTTTCGAGCGGTCGGAATTTGGAGTTCGTCGCAGCTTTGACTTCTTGTCTTACACCTTTCGGGGTGAGTGGTTCGGTGACCTGGGCCTGAAGTTCTGCTTTCGTCTTCGGCGGTGCCTTGGGCTTGGGCTGCTTAGGATGATTCTGCCCCGGATGGTTTTCCAGATACTTCCTGTTCGGATGCTTATTGGTGTTCTGTCGTGGATTTGCCATTATCGGGCCTTACGGTTGTTGGAGATCGCGTTCTTCGTCTGAGCCGAACGATTGTTGGTCGGCTTCTTCTTCCTCTTGTTACCGGAGCTTCCGCCACCGCCTCCGCCTCCGGTTGATTCCCCGTCTTCTCCTCCTCCGGAGTCAGCAGGAGCGGCTTCGGCAACAGGTTCATGTTCTTCTGCTTCCCTGATCCTGTTCCAATAGGCTTCCTGTTCGGTTTCGTGCTCGGCTTCGGCAGCCCGCGTCCTACCAGCGTTCAGTTCGTTCAGCGTGTTCTGATATTCGCCGCGCAGGTTGTTGTAGTTCAAGTCCCTGGTGGAACGGTTCGCGCCTAGCCGGTTGGATGTAGAGCCCGAGTACAGTTGAATCCCTGCCGAGTTGGTCGTTCCCCTGTTAGCGGTTTCATAGCTCTTTTCGAGCAGGGCAGCGCGGGAGTAGGGATTCGCTTTGTAGTCGTTGAATCCGGAGTCGAGGCCGTATTCCTGTTTGGAGGTCTGTTCGTTCAGGTTGATGTCGTTGATCGTGTTCAGGTATTTCTTGCGAGCTTCGTCCACGGTCTGGTCGTATTTCGAGGACCAGGGCATCGCGGATTCCGGGGCTGGCGATGAGGCAGGGGCCGCCGGAGCGGGCGACGGCGCCGGGGAGGAGGCTTTGAACACGCTCCACTCATTGTTGAAGTTCTTCGGCTTGACCAGACCGGCAGGCGCGCTTACCGCCCTGTTGGGGCTCAGCCCGGTGGTCTGACTCTTCGCTGCGGCCCTGGGCGCGGTCGTACCGCCGTTGCGGGCGGATGAGGGACTACGGGCGATGATGGCCTTGGCGATGGCCTGGCGACGGTTGTTGTTAGCCATTGGTCTACCTATTAGGGGTCAGGAGAGCGCGATCCAGAAAACCTGTTGCGCCCCGGTGAATACGATGTTGAAGTAGCCGGTGACCGCGAAGGACGCGGCGGTGAGGGAGGCGACCGTCGTCGAGGAAGGCGTTCCCGCATTGAGATTGGCCAGGACCACCGCAGGCGGCTTCCCCAGTGCGTGCGGGACGGCGACCGTATTACTGACGCTGGAGGCGGAGAAGGTGACGACCGTCGAGCCGAAGTCCAGCTTGTGATCCCCCGGCCTGGCGAGCTTCACCCCGCCCGCGAGGATGTTGCCTAGTGTCAAGGCCAGTTGACGGAAGTTCTGATCCGACGCCTGGTCCTTGACTGCTTGAAGTGTGATTGCCATTCAGCGTGATAAAATCCTTTGCAATATGGAAGAGATACTTCTCATCGGTTTCCTGGTCGGCCTCGCCATCGTCCTCATCGCCTTCGCCTACATGACCCTCGGCCTCGGTTATGTGACCGTGGCCCAGAAATGGGAAGAGTGGCGACGTAGCCGCTGAAGGCCTGCGGCTCAGGTCTTGATTATGTAATTCAGGACGATGTAGGGCTGCATGTTGTTGTGAGCCTGGTTGCCGCCCGCAGCGGTGACCGCCAGCGGCCCGACCGGGTTCTGCATGTTCGGGCCAAAGAATCCGTAAGTCGCCGGACCGCCGGGCACGTTCGCGCTATAGGCAGTCTGGGAGTGGGTATGGCTCGGCATCTCGGCTTCTGTCAGTACGTGGGTCTTCTCGCCTCCGGTCGCGCCTAGCGTCGTGAACGTACCCCCTTTACCCACAGGAATCCTTTCGGTCATGTTGGGCATGTTGAACGTCGTTGAGCCGTCCCCTACGCCGAAGGTGGTACCGAACATCGTGAATAGACCCGAGTAGGTCGTGCGGGACACGGCGGCTCCGTTGCCGAAGAGATACCCGGCCGGTTCGACGGTGCCGGTGAATGGAAGGATGACGCCGGTAGGCACGATGGCAAAGTTCGCGACTTTGGCCGCTGTTATGGCCCCATCGATGATGTTTTCGCTATCGAGTTCACCGTTGACGACTTTCGCGATAGCTTCGTCGTTGTCCTGTACGTCGGCCCATTCGTTGGCGCCGGTCTGGTTTACCTTTGGAAGTGATATGTGAGTCATTACGTTGTAGTTACCTTGGAAGGCTTCGCGATCTCACGAAGCAGATGATCGATTCGATGGAGCGACCAATCTTGGTCGAGCGTCGAATTGGTGAGGTAGAGAGAGAACGTGGTTCCTCTCACGGCCCGACGACGGAAGCTTGCTACGAGACCCCTGGGTTCTGCCCATACGGTCTGCCCCCATTCACCGGTGTTCCATAGAGACACGTCCGGGTCCGAGAAGTTCAATTCATCGAGGGCTCCCCGATTCTCATGGAAGTCGAAACCGAGGGCGACCGACACCTTGCCCGTCCCCCATGCCTTCGACATGCGGAGGGTCTTGACATCGGGGCTGCCGAGATCGAACCATCCCGAGCGCCAGTGCGACCGGATGGTTTCCCCACCGTCGCTCGTATAGACAATCGAGTGACGCCCGATCTTCTTGGCGCCGCTCGAATAGCCGAAGACAAGTTCCTCCTTGTCAGCGATGCGGAACGAGGTCATGCAAGACATCGGAAGGTCATAGAGGCTCCACCAACCGCTACGCGGCTCGAACACGAGGACGCGGTCGTTGGCGGCGTCCGTCGGGAAGGACAGAAAGATCCTGTTTTCCCACGAGGCCATGGTGCAGTGGGTGATCGAGCCGTGCGAGATGATCCCGCCCGTATAGAACGGCGAGGTTTCCCCGGTCCAGATCGGTTCCACGAAGTGAGAGATCAGGACGGGCTCTTGGCCGGTCGTGCGGTAGACGCCGTCCCTCGCCATGAAGTAGACGCCGGTCGGGTGGACGCAGACGGCCCTGGGTGAGACGAGCCCCACCCCGGCCTGCACCGGGCGGTAGACGAATTCAGGCGAACCGTCAGCGTCCGTGCCCTGCCCGGTGAAGACGAAGAAGGACGTTTCCTTGAAGACGAAGACGAATTCGTTCCATGTGACGGCGGCCTGGATCGCCTCGCCATCTCCCGGTGAAAGCTGCACCTGATTTTCTTCGGGTTCGGCCGTGTGCCAAGCCTCAGGGTTGCCCGGATCGGAGAACCAGACATGCGAAGGTGAGGAGGTAGCTCCGCCCGGTCCACCTGTGGTACCGGAGAACCGCGTCGCCACCATCCTGTTACCCGCCGAGGGCCAGATGCAGATCGACCCGGCCTTGGGCATGGCTTTCCCGGCTTCACTGTTGACGCTCGCCGTGGGTGCGGTCCATTCCGTCCCGTTCCACTTGCGGAGCGTGTCCGTGCCGTTGCCCGCATAGGCGACTTCGGCCCCGGGCGTTCCGTATCTCGTGAAGTCCCATATGGCGGCCGTGAGGCCCGTGGCAGAGGCTTTGACCGCACCTGACGATCCGATGGCCTCCAGACGGCTCCCACAGCCTGCTAGAAGCTGCTTGGTACCACTGGTGGTGTAGAACGCTTCAAGGCTTTCCGCCCGGTTGGTGAGTTCGGCCGAGAAGTCGGTGTATCCAGGCCGCTGCTGGATCGCCCCGACATCGGTGAACAGCACGTTCAGCGCATCGACCGCCGAGGCAGGATCGACCGTGTCAGGCTTGTCCCTGAGGTTGAGCCCCTTGCCGAAGTTGCTGAAGGGGTAGGAAGTGAGGCCACGGACACTCATTAGAGATACGGGTCCGTGAGTACGATGAAGTCATCGGGAGCGTCGTGCTGTAGCGAGAATAGAGATTCCTTCATCTGGTTTAGCCGAAGTTCGAAGCGGGTGAGTGCTGTAGCGGTCAGTTCCCAGTCGTCCGAGTTCTCGTAGCCACGTACGCGGGCAGCATCCACGATGAGTGAGTGGAAGCGGAATGGGAGGACCGGTTCGGCTTCGCCCGAGAGTGGTTCGGGCACTCGCCAGTAACGCACTTCCAGTTGGTCGGTCGAGGAGACCGGGAAGATGTTCACGGTATTTCCGCCGGAGATGTAGTAGTGCCTCGGGTTCCCCTCTTCCGCGAGGTTGGTGGCTCGATCTGTGATCCGTGCCCGCTTCAGCGGTTCGAGCTTCACTTCCTGGGTGAAATCCAGTACGTATTCGACCTGGCCCAAGTCTTCGATGACGACAGAGCCCACACCCTGTGCC
>JBOGYZ010000275.1:0-6699 GCA_050697015.1 Solirubrobacterales bacterium | reverse complement strand
GTCATCGCTCGCGCTCGCCAGGTTTCGCCCCTCGATCGCGACGGAGCCCGCGGTCGGCCGGTCGAGCGTCCCCATCAGGTGCAGCAGCGTCGACTTGCCCGAGCCGGAAGGGCCGACGATCGCGGCCAGCTCGCCGCGCCCGACGCTCAGCGAGACCCCCCGCAGCGCCTCGACCCCGCCGGGATAGGACTTGCGGACGTCGCGCAGCTCGAGGACCGGTGGCTCGCTCATTCGCCCGTCTCCACCCGCATCCCGGCTTCCAGCCCCTTGCCGCGGACCTCGACGTAGCCGTCCGCGGCGAGGCCAGGGGTGACGACGATCTGCCGCCGGGAACTCCCTTCGAGGACGTGGACCGCGAAGCGTTCGCCGCCGATCGCGACCAGCGCCGTCAGCGGCACGGTCAGCACGTGACGGCGGACCCGCTCGGTGAAGAGGACACTGACCGCGGCTCCATCAAGGGCGGGGATGCGGCGCTTGCCGGTGACCGAGATCGTCGCTTCGACCCCGGTTTCCGCTTCTTCGCCCGGCTCTCCTTCGCCCGAGGCTTCGACCGCCGTCAGGCTGCGCACCTTGCCCTTGACCTGGGCCCCGCCCGGCAGGACCACCTCGACCTGCCCGCCACGATGGGCGAGGGATTGCTGGTCGGCGCTCAGTTCGACGCTGACTATCCGCCGCGTCGAACTGGCTTGAAGGACCGGAGTCGACGCCGCTTCAGCTTCTTCTTCGGGTTGCGGTTCTTCTGCCGGTTCCGCGTCCCTTTTGGTTTCGGGCTTCCCTTGTGCCTGCGGTTCCCGTTCGCCGTCCGATTCTTCCTTCGGCGCTTCCGAGCCTTCGTGCTTCGGCTTCGTCGGAGGCTTCTCTTCTTCTTCTTCCGGTTCTTCCGTCGGTTCAGACGCTTCGCCCACACTCGGGGCCTCGTAGGCAGCGAGGTTGTTGCCGCCTCCGCCTCCACCCGCGCCGCCGAGTGCTTCCCCCAGCGTCGCTTCCAGGCGGGTGATCCGCTGGGAACCGGGGAGAAAGGCGACCTGGCCGAGAGCGACTTCGCCGGTCACTTCGAGGCCGAGGTCTTCCTGCCAGGAATCCACCGCTGCCGCGGTGGAGGAGGTGAATTCATCATCAACAACTCCAGGTGAGTAACCAAGCGCTGCCAGGTTGCGCTCCAGCTGTTCGACGTCCTTGCCGTCGGCGACCCCTTCCGCGAGCGTGCGATAGGCGGGCACCTTCCCGTACATCAAGATCACCGGTTCGCCGCCGATCCCGTAGAGCTCCTCCCCGCGGCGCACCACGTCGCCTACCACGGGCAGCTCGGTGACCGTCCCGGACAGCCGTGCGAGCACGGTGCTTTCGCCGGCGTAGCCGATCGTCCCTTCGACCGTGACCCGTTCGGCAAGGGTGCGTCGCGCCACGCTGGCGGTGCCGGTCGACTTCGCCGCGCCGCCCGCGCCGCCCGTCTTGTCGGCGCCACCGTCGAGGGAGGCGAAAGCGGCGGCCGCCGCGGCGATGACCAGCACCGCCGCGGCCGCGATCGTCAGTCGCCGCCTCACTTCGAAGGCGGCGGGCCGCCGATCACCGGGCCGCCGGGCACTTCTTTGCGGCAGCTTTCCGAGGCTTCTTCGAAGGCCGGCGAGTTGGGGTCGAGACCGCCTTTCTCGATTTTCATCGAGACTTTGCCCTGGCCGTCGAACTGCGGGTCCGGCATGTTGACCCCGTGTTCGCGCATGCACTGCGCGAATTCGAGGGCCGATTCCTTGAACCTTTCTTCCTGCTGCGGGGACATCTTCTGTCCCTTCGGCATCTTGCTTTCGCAGGCCGAGAGCGCCTTCTTGGTCGACGGGTCTTCCGGGTTGATCCCGTTCGTCGTCCTGCTCTTGCCGTTCGGGCCGCCTTTGGTGGCGCCGAAGAAGACTCCCTGCTGCCCTGGTTTCGGGTCCGGCATGTCGACCCCGTGTTCGCGCATGCATTCGGCGAATTCGAGCTGCGCTTCTTCGTTCGACGCCTGCCCTTCGCCGCCGCTCGCGCTGCTGCCGCAGGCCGCCAGCGTCGCCGCGCAGAGCGCCAGCCCCAGCGCGATCACCCAGTCGCTTTTCCTCATTCCCGCTCCTTTCGGTTGACGGCCCCAATGACGCCGCCGGCGGCTGAGAAAAACCTGAGACGCTCCTAGGAAGCGGCTAAAGCACCCGCTTCGACCAATGCCTCGGACGGCATCAGCGGTGACAATCGGAAGCGCACCAGGGCACCCCCGTCCGCGGCATTGGAGGTGGTCACGGTGCCCTCGTGGGTCTCGGCGACCTGGCGGACGATCGCCAGGCCGAGCCCCGAGCCGGGCCGACCGCGCGCCCCCGGCGAGCGGTAGAAGCGGTCGAAGACGTGATCGAGGTCGGCGGTGGCGAAGCCGGGGCCGTGGTCGCGCACCCGCAGCTCGCCGTCCGCCAGCCCGACCTCGACCTCGCCCCCGGCGGGACTCCACTGGGCGGCGTTGGCAAGCAGGTTGGCGACGGCGCGGTCGAGGCGTCCGGGGTCGGCGCGGACGAGGCACGGGTCGAGCTCGGCCTCGAAGCAAAGCTCGGGCCAGTGCCGGCGGGCTCGCGCCACCGCGCCCTCGACGAGCTGGTCGAAGCGGACCTCCTCGGGAGCCGCGGGGTGCTCCTCTTCGCGGGCCAGCTCGACCAGGTCGCCGACCAGCGCGGTCAGCTCCTCCAGTTGGGCGACGGCGTCGCCGAGCAGGCGTTGCCGCTCGACCGGTGCGAGCCGATCGCCTTCGGCGAGCACCTCGACGTTGGTGCGCAGGCTGGTCAACGGAGTGCGCAGCTCGTGGGAGGCGTCGGCGACGAGTTGGCGCTGGGCGGCGAGCGAGCGCTCGAGCGCCCGCAGCATCGTGTTGAAGCTCCGGGCCAGGCGAGCCAGCTCGTCGCGCCCCGCGCCGGTCTCGATCCGGCGGCTGAGGTCGCGGGTGCGCGCGACGTGCTCGGCCGCCGCGGTCAGCCGGGCGACCGGACGCAGCGCCGTCCTGCCGACCAGCAGGCCCAGGGCGACCGCCAGGCCGACGCCCCCGACGCAGACGCCGATCAGGATGAAGGTCAGGCGGGAGAGGGTCCGATCGACCTCGGTCAGCGGACGGGCCGCCTGCACGACGCGGCCGTTGCCGACCGGCCGGGTGTAGACGCGGACGTGGACGCCGTCCGCGTCGATGTCGTCGAAGAACGCGCCTTCCTTGCCGCGGGCGACGGCGATCGTCCGCGCCGTCACCGGAAGCTTCTCTCCATCGGACCGCACCGGGGTGATCACGTTGCCCTTCGAGTTCACGACCTGGACGAAGCCGACCGGTCCGCCGAACGGTTCACTCGGCACCCCGATCTGCAGGCCTTTGAACTTGGTGTCGCCGGTCCGCCGCAAATGTCGTAGCTGCTTGGCCGTGAACCGGCGCGTCTTGGTCGTGCCGACCGTGCCGAAGATGACCCGCGCGCCGGTCCGGCCGACGACCTTCGGCGCCCCCGATTTCGCGGCGCCCGCTTTTTTGATTTCGAGCCGTACCGCGAAGACGCCGCCGGAGAATTCGCGCAGCTCGGAGTCCACCTGGCCGCGGAGCTCGCCGCGAACCATCAGGTAGACGGCGACCGAGGCGAGCAGGATCGCGACCAGGACGGCGGCGCTGGTGGCGAGGACGAGTCGGCGGCGAAAGGTCATCGCGACTCTCGCAGCACGTAACCGACGCCGCGCACGGTGTGGATCAGCCGCGAACCGCCGCCATGCTCGAGCTTGCGACGCAGGTAGCCGACGTAGACCTCGAGCGAGTTCGAGCTGGGCCCGAAGTCGTAGCCCCAGACCCGATCGAAGATCGTGCTCCGCTCCAGCACCAGGCGCGGGTTGCGCAGGAACAGGTCGAGCAACAAGAACTCGGTTCTGGTCAGCTCGATCCCGCGGTCGCCGCGATGGACCTCATGGGCGCGATGGTCGAGGCGCACGTCGGCGAATTCGAGCACCCCATCGTCTTCGTCGTCGATCTCGCCGGCGCCGCTGCGGCGCAGCAGGGCGCGCAGCCGTGCCTGGAGCTCCTCCAAGGCGAAGGGCTTGACCAGGTAATCGTCGGCGCCGGCATCGAGGCCGGCCACCCGGTCCCCGACCCCGTCGCGCGCGGTCAGCATCAGGACCGGAGTGCGGTTGCCGTCGGCCCGCAGCAGCCGGCACAGCTCGACGCCGTCCATCCCCGGCATCAGGACATCGAGGACGATCGCGTCCGGCGGTCGCTCGTGCATCAGTCCGAGCGCCGGCTCGGCCGCCGGTGCGATCTGGACGTCGTAACCGGCAAGGTCAAGCGCGCGGCGCAGGGCGTCACGCACCGCGTGCTCGTCATCGACGACCAAGATGCGCATCCGCGCCACCTTGCCGGCGAAGGCTGAGTGTTTCCTGAACGCGCCTGCTAGCGGGCCCAGCGGAAGCCGAGGGCGTCGATCGCGGGCTCGAGCGGGCTGGAAGGGAGCCCGGGGGCGGTCGCCTGTTTCGGGTCGTTGTAGCCGATCGGTGCGGTGTCGTTCGGGGTGTCGGGGTGGAAGATCGAGGCCAGGTACTGGATCTGGCCGCGGCCCGGCCCGAGCTCGGTCTGGCCGCCGCCGTAGGCGCCGATGCCGCGTTCCTCGCAGTAGTCGTAGGCGGCGAAGAGGCGGG
This sequence comes from Solirubrobacterales bacterium, assembly GCA_050697015.1. GTDB lineage: Bacteria > Actinomycetota > Thermoleophilia > Solirubrobacterales > 70-9 > VAYN01. The sequence continues at coordinate 2,037 of JBOGYZ010000275.1, read as the reverse complement.
AGATCGGGCCGAAGCGGGACGGCTTCACGTTCACCGTGCGCGGCGGCGACCACGGCATCGCCTCGATGTCGGCGATCGAGTGGATCGGCGCGTCCCAGGTGACCCGTTCGTGGACCGGGTCGAGCAGCGGCCGCGTCTCATCGGTCACGTCGGGGTCCTCGAGCCAGGCGTCGGGGAAGGTCTCGATCAGCTGCGAGTACAGCTCGGGGTCGGTGATCACGTCGACCGGCGTGCCTTTGTAGAAGCCCTTGAGGTCGAGCGAGTCGACCGCGCCGGTCTCCGCCAGCGCCGCGATCAGCTCGTCGCCCCAGTCGTTGAAGGGGTCGAGCTTGAAGCGCAGGGTGGGGTAGACCGCGAGCCGGTCCTCGACCGGCTTGATCGTCGACTTCTCGTCGGGCGTGAAGCCGCCCAGCCGCAACGAGCTGACGAAGTTCAGCGGCCGCGGCTCGCGCCCGAGGACCGCCGAGAGGTTCGTCCCGGCCTGCCGCAACGCGAGGTCGAGTGCCGCCGACTCATACGCCCAGCGGCGGTAGTCCTGGGAAACGTCGCCGCGCTCGGGCGGGGCCGCCGGGAAGAGGTCGATCCCGTCGAGCTTCTTCGAGAACTCGTCGAAGGTGCCGGAGAGGGCCAGCCCCTCCGGCGGGCCGTGGCTCTGCTGGCCGATGTGGTCGACCGCGTCGTAGACGACGTCTTCGCCGATCCCCTCGTGACCGCCGCCGCGCAGCTTGATCACCGTCGTCAGCCGTTCGAATTCCCCCAGGCTGATCTCGAGCCCTTCGAACGAGCACTCCTCCACCTCGAGCGGCAGATCCTTGATCGCGTCGTAGGAAGCCACGGCGCGAGCCTAGATGATCGGGCCGTCGCGGCCGTCCGAGTTGCGTCCTGGGAGAGAGGTCGGGCTTCCGTCACGGGTCCGGGCGGGTGATGCCACACCTGTGAGCGATCGGTGACGAAGATGTCGGGAACGTCAAACCCCCGCGCGCCTTCGGTCTGTTTCCGGGCCTGAAAAGTGGCCCCGAAAACGCGCTGCACGAGTTTTCCACCCTATAGGGGGGTCAATGCATGCAGCGCGGTTTTGACTGTTGTCCAACATGCGCGGAAGCGTGGACTTTCCACGCTCTCTCTGACGACTTGCGAGTTTCGTGACGAATTGGTGCGCCTCGTGTGACCCGCCCCCGAGAGTCCCTCATCACTCCCCACATCCCCGGCCGCATCCCTTACCCCTACCGCTCCAACGCGACCCGCAGGGTCTTCAGCTCGCGGTCGGAGCCGCCGCGCACGTAGCCGCCGTGGGCGATCGACTCGCGGATGTAGGAGAGGGTCTCGGCGGTCAGCCGCTCGCCCGGCAGCACGTTGGGGATCCCGGGCGGATAGGCGGCGAGCCCCTCGGCGGCGATCCGGCCTGCGGCCTCCTCGAAGGGGACCACCTCCTGCGGTCCGAGATAGGCCTCGCGCGGCGTCATCACCAGCTCGCCCCATGGCGGCGGCGGCGCCAGTTTCTCCTGCGGCTCTCCCGCCTCAGCTTCCAGTTCGCCGACCGCCGTCCGCAGCGCGGCGACCAGCCGTTCGCCGGTCGTCGCCGCGGGCTCGCCGAGGCCGAAGAGCCCGACCACGACGTTCTCCGAGTAGAGCTCGAGGTCGATCCCGTGCGAGTAGAACAGTTTCTTGGAGAGCCGGTAGCCGGTCGAGCCGGTGCCGCGGACGTCGATCGAGAGCCGCATCGGGTCCCAGCCGGCGACCCCGGGGTTGCCGACCATCGACTCGTCGAGCACCGCCAGCCCGGGGATCCCGACGATCTGCTCGCGGGTGCTGTAGATCGCCTCGAGCGTCTCGCCGAGCAGCTCCTCGCCGTGCACCGCCGCCTGCCGGCGCGCCGCGTCGAGCGACCCGGTCAGCAGGCCGCTGGGGCTGGTCGTTTCGACCAGGCTGACGCAACGGTCGACGATCGCGGGGTCGATCAGGTCGCCGTGGCCGAGGTGCAGCATCGCCGCCTGGGTGAGGCTGCCGACGATCTTGTGGGTCGAGGAGGTAACGAGG
>JBOGYZ010000274.1:0-12014 GCA_050697015.1 Solirubrobacterales bacterium | reverse complement strand
GCTCCTTCCAGCGGGCGGCGGCGGCGTCGAAATCCTCCGGCGCGCCGGGGCGGCCCTGGACGTAGTCGAAGGTGGTCTGGTCGGGAGCGATCATGCCCGCGCGGCCGCCGCCCTCGATCGTCATGTTGCAGATCGTCATCCGGCCGGGCATCGAGAGCGCCTCGACCGCGGGGCCCGCGAACTCGACCGCGAAACCGGTCATGCCGCCGGTGCCGAGCTTGCCGATCGTCGCCAGGATCAGGTCCTTCGGGGTGACCCCGGAGCTGAGCTCGCCGGCGTAGTTGATCCGCATCGTGCGCGGCCGTTTCTGCACCATGCACTGGGTCGCGAGGACGTGCTCCACCTCGGAGGTGCCGATGCCGAAGGCCAGCGCGCCGAAGGCGCCGTGGGTGGCGGTGTGGCTGTCGCCGCAGACGATCGTCATGCCGGGCTGGGTGACGCCCAGCTCCGGGCCGATCACGTGGACGATGCCCTGGCGATCGGAGCCGAGGCTGTAGAGCTTCAGGCCGAACTCCTCGCAGTTGCGCTCCAGGGTTTCGACCTGGACGCGGGAGAGCTCGTCGGCGATCAACCGGGCGGCCATCGTGCCGTCGGTCGGCGTGTTGTGGTCGGCCGTCGCCAGCGTTTTGTCCGGGCGGCGGACCTGGCGGCCGGCCAGCCGGAGGCCGTCGAAGGCCTGTGGCGAGGTGACCTCGTGGACCAGGTGCAGGTCGATGTAGATCAGCCCCTCGCTGACCTCATGCTGCTCCCAGATCTTTTCGAACATGTTCTTGGGCTTCATGTCAGGCGTCGCTCCTCTGCTTTCGCTCATTCGCGCTCATCGTCACCGGAAATCTCGCTCATTCGCTCCCGCGTCCGGGGCGACTAGCTCCTCCTCAGTCCGGCGGCTATCACCGCGATGAAGCGGGTCGGGTCGGTTCCTTCGTTCTCGAAGTGGTGCGGGAGATCGGCGTCGAAGGTGACGGAATCTCCCTCATGAAGCTCGTGGCGCTCGCCTTCGATGACCAGGGCGAGGTCTCCTGCCAGGACGACCGCGGTCTCGCGGCTGCCCGGCTCGTGCATCGGCGGGTCCGATGCGCCGCCGGTGGTCGCGCCCGGGTCGAGGACGTGCAGCGACACGTCGGCGCGCTGCCCGGGCATCGGCGGGGTCAGCTCCTCGATCCGGTGGCCGCCGCGGCGGCTCTCGCGGCGCTCGGTGGCGCGGGAGATCGCGACGTGGCGGCCCTCGTCGAGGCGCAGCAGCTGGGACAGCGTCAGCTCGAGGCCCGCGGCGATCTTGGTCGCGACCGCGAGCGTCGGCGAGGTCTCGTTCCGCTCCACCTGGGACAGCATCTGCGCCGAGACCCCGGAGCGGTCCGCGAGGTCGCGCAGGGACAGCGACATCGCGTCGCGCAGGGCGCGGATGCGCGGGCCGACGGGCGGCGGGGACGGAGACGACGTGGTCACCGCGGTTGCCATGGTGCGTACGCTATCACGGACGCTTGTAAATCACAGGCTATTGCGTCGGGTTCGTTCAGGATCTGGTCTTCCGTGATCCGCACGACTCGATAGCCCGCCGAGCCAAGACGGCGATCCCGCTTGCGGTCCTTACCGAAGCCGCGCCGGGTTCCGTGGGACGTCCAGTCGTCGAGCTCCACGATCAGCCGGGTCTCCGTCCATAGACAGTCGATCTGATAGGTCTGCTCGTCCACGGAAAGCCAGACGTTCAAGCGTGGGCGAGGGATCTTTTTGGCATCGAGGAAGGAGATGAAGCGCTCCTCGAGGTCGCTGCGGAGGCGGCCGCCGGGGTCGTCGCGGAGGTGCTCGAGGGTTTCGTGGCATGCCTGGGCGCCGCGGTGGTTCGGGTGGCGGGCGAGGAGCGCCGGGAGCGAGACCTTGCCGTAGGTCCCGAGGTATTCCAGCTCTCGGAGGGCGCTCTCGGCTGCCGCCTCGCCCTTTTCGGCGGCGAGGTCGAGGACAGAGCGCGACGCCGACGTGACCGGGATGCCGTCGACGATCTCCCGCTCATCTTCGGGGAGCACCGAGAAGTGGCGACGGATGGAGCGGGTCGAGCGGACTTTGCGCGGCACGGTGACGTGGATCTCCCCCGCCCCGGATCCCCAAGCCCCGTAGAGCGCCGTCGCCGAGCGATGGCTCAGCACCGCCCCGTCCCCGGACGCGAGAACGGCCGCCATCCATCGTCCCCGCCGGGTGATCGCCGTATGCCCCACCGCGTACACGCCCCGATGGACGACGTGAAGGCGTCCGGCCTGGATCCGTCGCTTGATCGCTCCGGGCTCCAAGCCAAGCGCCACAATCTGGCCCCGTCCCACGATCCCATGCTGTCCCCGCGCCAAATCGGCGACCTCACGATCGACCGTCTGCATCTGGGGCCGGATAGCGGCCCGAAGTGCAGACGGTCGATCCATGGGACGGACCGTGGCAGGGAAATGCGCGCACGTGGTGCGCACTCTTCGGCGTTTGACGAACGTCTTTGTTACGGACCCGTGCGCTCTATGGCGGCTTCGGCCGTGGCGGCCTCGGCCTCGCGGGTGGCGGCGCCTTCGAGGCTGTTGGACAGCGCTCGCAGGTAGGCGCGGGCGCTTGCCTCGATGATGTCGGTGGCGACGCCGGAGCCGGAGGCCAAGGCACCGTCGGTGCGGAGCTGGACGGTCACCTCGCCGAGCGCGTCCTCTCCCCCGGTCACCGCCTCGACCGTGTACTTGACCATCTCCGACTCGGTGCCGACCGCGGCCTGGATGGCGCGGAAGACGGCGTCGATCGGGCCGTCGCCGGTGGACTCGCCGACGACCTCCTCGCCCGAGGGCAGGGTGACGCCGATCTTCGCCCTGGGCTCTTTGCCGCTCGCCGCGGAGACCTCGAAGGAGGCCAGCTCGTGGGCGTCGGCGCGGTCGCGCATCTCGACGGAGACGATCGCCTCCAGGTCCAGCGAGGTGACCTGCTTCTTGCGGTCGGCGACCTCCTTGAACGCTTTGAAGGCCGAGTTCAGGGCGCCGCCCTCGACCTTGTAGCCCAGCTGCTCCAGGGCGTCTTTCAGCGCGTGGCGGCCGGAGTGCTTGCCGAGGACGATCGAGTTGGACTCGAAGCCGACTTCGGTCGCGTCCATGATCTCGAAGGTGGTGCGCTCCTTCAGCACCCCGTCCTGGTGGATGCCGGACTCGTGGGCGAAGGCGTTCCGTCCCACGATCGCCTTGTTCGGCTGCACCGCGTACCCGGTCATACGGCTGACCAGGCGGCTGGTGCGGGCGATCTCACGGGTGTTGATGGCGGTGGTGAAGCCGTGGACGTCCTCGCGGACGGCGATCAGCATCGCGATCTCCTCCAGCGAGCAGTTGCCGGCGCGCTCGCCCAGCCCGTTGATCGCACACTCGACCTGACGGCACCCGGCGATCACCCCGGCGTAGGAGTTGGCGACGGCCAGACCCAGGTCGTTGTGACAGTGGACCGAGGTTTCAACCTTGTGCAGATCCGGAACCATCTCGTAGAAGCGCCGCCACATCGCCGCGTACTCCTCCGGCGTCGCGTAGCCGACCGTGTCGGGGACGTTGATGGTCGTCGCGCCGGCGTCGATCGCGATCTGGATCACCTCGGCGGTGAACTCGAATTCCGAGCGGGTCGCGTCCATCGGCGAGAACTCGACGTTGTCGCAGTAGGCCTTCGCCATCGTCACCGCGGCCTTGGCCTGGCCCCTGACGTCGTCGCGATCGGTCTGCAGCTGGTGCTCGATGTGGATGTCCGAGGTCGAGATGAAGGTGTGGATGCGCGGGCGTTCGGCGTCCTTGATCGCTCCCCAGACGGCGTCGATGTCCCCCTTGTGGGTGCGGGCCAGGCCGCAGATGACCGGGCCTTCGACCGTGCGGGCGATCGCCTGGACGGCCTCGAAATCCCCGGGCGAGGCGATCGGGAAGCCGGCCTCGATCACGTCGACCCCCAGCCGCGCGAGCTGCTGGGCGATCTCCACCTTCTCGGCGGCGTTCAGCGAGATGCCGGGCGACTGCTCTCCGTCGCGCAGCGTGGTGTCGAAGATGTTGACGCGGCTGGCGTCGGATGAAGCGTTCGTGTCGGTGCTCTGCGGTCCCATGGGACCCCTCCTTCTCTCTTACTTCTGAATGGCCTCTTGTCTCTCGCGGCTATCGCGCCGCCCAGCGCTATTCCCCCCGAGGGGGGAGGAGAAGGAGAAGCGCGAGGCTGTTCAGCGGAAAGGCCATTTCCACGACTGAGGGTAGCGCAACGACGGGTGGGTGACGTAGCCTGGCGCGCGTGAGCAGGGGAAAGGCGATCAACTGGACGGCGCTTTTCGCGATGGGGGCGGCGGTCTTCGTGATCGCCAACGACTTCTCGGCGGTGAACGTCGCGCTGCCGACGATGGAGAAGGACTTCGACACCAACATCAACACGATCCAGTGGGTGGTGAACGCCTACGCGCTGACCTTCGGCGTGCTGATCGTGACCGGCGGCCGGCTCGCCGACATGTTCGGGCGGCGCGTCTCATTCTTCGTCGGTGCCGGGATCTTCGCGGTGATGTCGGCGGCGGGGGGCGCCGCGCCGACCGAGACGTTCCTGATCGCCACCCGCGCCCTGATGGGGATCGGCGGCGCCCTGATGTGGCCGGCGATCCTCGGGATGACCTACGCGATCCTGCCCGAAGACAAGGCGGGCATGGCGGGCGGGATCATCATCGGCGCTGCCGGCCTCGGCAACGCCGCGGGCCCCCTGATCGGCGGCGTTCTGACCGACCTCGCGAGCTGGCGCTGGATCTTCTTCCTCAACGTGCCGATCGCCGCCTTCGCCGTCGCCGTGGTCTGGTCGACCGTCCATCTGCACGAGGTCGAGGACTCCGACCACCGGCTCGACTACGCCGGCATCACGGCGATCTCGCTCGGCCTCGTGTCGTTGCTGATCGCCCTGGACCAGGCGGACGACTGGGGTTGGGGTGACCCGCGGGTGATCGCGATGCTGGTCATCGCCGCTGTCGGCATCTTCTCCTTCCTGCCGCTCGAGCGGCGCGCCGGGCGCCACGCGCTGATCCCCCGCGAAATCATGAGCAACCGCAGCTTCACCGCGTCCTGCGTGGCGATCCTCTGCATGTCGGCGACCTTCTTCGCGGCGCTGCTCTACCTACCCCAGTTCATGGAGAGCGAACTCGGCTTCTCGCCGCTCGAAGCGGGCCTCGGGATGCTGCCCGCGCTCGGCACCTTCGGACTCGTCTCATTCGTCGCCGGGCCGCTCTACAGCCGGCTCGGGGCGAAGCGCCTCGCGGTGATCGGCGCCGGTTGCATGACCGCCGCGGCGATCCTCTTCTCGCTGGTCGGCGGGGACTCCGGCTACGGCGCCCTGGTGCCGGGGATGCTGATCCTCGGGATCGGAATCGGCAGCTTCTATCCGACCGCGACCACCGCCGGGGTGACCTCGGTCGACGAATCGCAGAGGAGCCTTGCCGGCGGCATCGTCTACATGTTCCAGATCGCCGGCGGTTCGATCGGGCTGGGACTGACGACGACGGTCTTCTCGGCCAACGTTCCACCCTTCATCGACGGCTTCCAGGCGGGCTTCCGGCTCGACGCCGGGATCGCTCTGGTCGGGTTCGTGGTGAGCCTGCTGTTCGTCGGAGGGTCGCTGCTCGCGCGGCGAACGCCGGCGACGACCTAGGGGTGCAGGACGTTCTGTCCGGAGCCGCCGACGAGGGTGTCGGTGCCGGGTCCGCCGATCAGCGTGTCGTTGCCGGAGCCGCCGATCAGCACGTCGTTGCCACCGCGCCCGTTCAGTTCGTCGTCGCCCGGGCCGCCGATCAGCTTGTCGGCGCCGGCACCGCCGGTGAGGACGTCGTCGCCTTCGCCGCCGCGGATCGTCGCCGGGACCGGCACCGTCTTCCCGAGGGTGACGGTGTCGTTCCCGGCCCCGGTGTTGATTTCGAAGCCGGCGATCGCGGCGGCTTCGCAGCTCAGCGCTTCGGCGCGCTTTTCCGGGTGCGAGCAGACGGTGCCGCCGACTTCGAGCGGCGTCGCCGATTCGATTTCGTAGGCGGTCCCGTCGGCCGAGAGTTCGATCGTGATCCGGTCGTCGCCAGGGCTGCCCGCGAGGACCACGTTGACCGAGCTTTCGGCGCCCGCGAAGGCGCGCCGCGGCTGCGTCGTCGCGCCGGAGGCGGAGACGGCGAGGAGCGAGGCCGCGGCGAGAGCAGCCAGAAAGAGTCCGGATAGGCGCTTCATCGGACTCTGTAACAACGGAGTTACGCAGACGTTGCGGCGCACCCTGAGATCATCGGAACGGCAGACGCCGGTCCTTAGAGGTCGACGGAACGTCCCACCGAGAAGCCGTCGAGGGCGAGGATCGTCTCGAGCGCGTCGGGACGGACCGGCGCGTCGGTGGTCAGCGCCATCACGGCATGTTCGCCGCCGTCCTGCTCGGCACCGACGGCGGCCGAGACGATGTTCACGCCCTGATCGCCGAAGGCGGTGCCGACCCGGCCGATCATGCCCGGCATGTCGGCGTAACGGAAGACGGTGATGTGCTCCGCGAACGGCAGGTAGAAGCTCTCGCCCCAGGCCTTCACCAGGTAGGGCTCGTTCTTGGGACCGACCCCGGTCCCGGCGACCTCGACCTCACCGTCGCCCGAGCCCAGCCGCACCGTGACGAGCTCGGTGAAGTCCTCGGAGCTCGACTCCTTGGTCTCGGTCAGCTCGATCCCCCGCTCCTCCGCCATCTGCGGGGCGTTGACGAGGTTGACCGGCGTCTCGGTGTTGCCGGAGAGGATCCCGACGAGGACCGCGATCCCCAGCAGGCGGGTGTCGTAGGAGGCGAGTTTGCCGCGGAACTCGACCCCGACCCGGTCGACGGAGCCCTGGCCCAATCCCTGCGCAAGTTTTCCTAGCTTTTCGCAGAGCGGCACGAAGGGCGCCAGAGCTTCCATCTCCTCCGGGCGCACGGCGGCGATGTTGACCGCGTTGGTGACGACGCCGCCGGTCAGCGCCTCGGTGACCTGCTCGGCGGTGACGACGCCGGCGCGGTCCTGCGCCTCGGCGGTCGAGGCGCCCAGGTGCGGGGTGACGACGACGTCGCCGCGGGCGAAGACCGGGTGCTCGGTGAACGGCTCGGAAGGGAAGACGTCGAGCGCCGCGCCCGCCAGCTTGCCCGACTCGAGCCCGGCGACGAGATCGTCGAGCACGATCAGCTCGCCGCGCGCGCAGTTGACGACGCGGGCGCCGTCCTTCATCGCGGCGATCGCCTCGGCGTCGATCAGCCCTTCGGTCTCCGGCGTCCGCGGCGTGTGGAGGGTGATCAGGTCGGCGCGGCCGAGCAGGTCGGTCAGGTCGTCGATGCCCTCGACGCCGAGCTCGCGGAAGCGCTCGGCGGAGACGAACTTGTCGAAGGCGATGACCTCCATGTCGAAGCTCTGGGCGCGCTTGGCGACGAGCTGGCCGATACGGCCGAAGCCGATCACCCCGAGCGTCTTGCCGTAGAGCTCGGCGCCCTTGAACTTGGCGCGGTCCCAGCGGCCGGCGACCAGCGTCGCCTGCGCCTGCGGCACGTTGCGGAAGAGGGCGAGCGCCAGCGCGAGCGTGTGCTCGGCGGCGGCGACCGAGTTCGACTCGGGCGCGTTGGCGACGATGATCCCGCGACGCGTCGCCGCCGGGATGTCGACGTTGTCGACCCCGGTGCCGGCCCGCCCGATCACCTTCATGTTGGCGGCCAGGTCGATCAGCTCCGCCGTCATCTTGGTGGCGCTGCGGATCAGGATCGCGTCGAACTCCGGCAGCTTGGCGCGGAATTCCTCGTCGGACCAGTCCAGCCCGAGGTCGACGTCGAACTTCGACCGGAGCAGGTCGACGCCCGTGTCGGCGATTTTCTCCTTGACCAAGACCTTCATCAGCGGCGCGAGAACCTAGTCGTTCTTGCGGACGTCGGCGTTCTCGATCACGAAGTCGATGCACATGGTCAGCGCCTCGACGTCGTCCGGCTCCACCGCCGGGAACATGCCGATCCGCAGCTGGTTGCGGCCGAGCTTGCGGTACGGCTCGGTGTCGACGATGCCGTTGGCGCGCAGCGCCTTGGCGATCGCCGCCGCGTCGATGGAGTCGTCGAAGTCGATCGTGCCGACGACCAGCGAGCGTTTCGCCTGGTCGACGACGAACGGGGTCGCGAAGTCACTGGCGTCGGCCCAGCCGTAGAGGCTACTCGAGGAGTCGGTCGTCCGTGCGACGCCCCAATCGAGCCCGCCGTTCCCCAGCATCCATTGGATCTGGTCGTCGAGCAGGATCAGCGTCGCCAGCGCGGGCGTGTTGTAGGTCTGCTGCTTGCGCGAGTTGTCGAGCGCCACGGCGAGCGAGAGGAATTCCGGCTGCCAGCGGTCGGCGGCGCCGTCGAGCTCCTCGATGCGGGCGATCGCGGCAGGGCTCAGGGCGGCGAGCCAGAGGCCGCCGTCGGAGGCGAAGCCCTTCTGGGGCGCGAAGTAGTAGACGTCGGCCTGCGAGGCGTCGAGCGGCAGCCCGGCGGCGCCCGAGGTGGCGTCGATCAGGACCAGCGCGTCGCCCGCGTCGGCGGGGCGCTCCACCGGGACACAGACACCGGTCGAGGTCTCGTTGTGGGCCCAGCCGATGACGTCGGCGGCGGGGTCGGCGGTCGGCGCGGGCGCGTCCCCGGGCTCGGCCTCGACCAGGATCGGATCGCCGAGGAACGGCGCGACCTTGGCCGACTTGGCGAACTTCTGCGAGAACTCGCCGTAGGTGAGGTGCAGGGAGCGCTCGCGGATCAGCCAGGCGCAGGCGCTCTCCCAGAAGGCGGTGGTGCCGCCGTTGCCGAGCGCGATCTCGTAGCCGTCGGGCAGGGCAAAGAGCTCGCCGAGGCCCTCGCGGACGCGCTGCACGAGGTCGCGGACCGGCGCCTGGCGGTGCGAGGTGCCCATCAGCTGGGACTGCTCGGCCAGCTTGGCGAGCGCCTCGGGACGGACCTTCGAGGGCCCGCAGCCGAAACGTCCGTCCCCGGGCTTGAGGTCCGACGGGATAGAGACGATGGTGTCAATGGTCGCCATACGGCGACAGGTTATTGACCTAAGGCAGTTGCCCGGTTACCGACCCGAGACATTTAGGGGGAGAGATGTATCCAGTCACGTACGAAGCCGATTACCAGCCGGAGCAGAACCGCGCCACGACGTTCTTCCGGCTCATCCTCGCGATCCCGTGGATCATCGTCGGGATCGTCTACTACATCGCCGCGACCTTCACCCACCTCTTCGCCTGGGTGGCGGTGGTCATCCTGGGGCGCTACCCCGAAGGGCTCTACAACCTGAACGCCGGGTTCGTCCGCTACTTCGTCCGCACCTCGGCCTGGGTGTACCTGCAGACCGACGAGTGGCCGCCGTTCGGCATCTCCGACGACACCAGCTACCCGATCCGGGTCGAGGTGGCGCCGCCGGCCGAGCACCAGAGCCGGCTCAAGGCGTTCTTCCGGATCATCCTCGCGCTGCCGATGCTGGTCGTCGCCTACGCGGTCGGCTACGTCCATCAGTGGATCGCGGTGATCGCCTGGCTGACGATCGTCTTCCGCGGCTACCTGCCCGAGCAGCTGAACACCGCGATGACGTTCTGCAACAGCTTCTACGCCCGCGTCTACGGCTACCTGGCGCTGCTGACCGACGAGTACCCGCCGATCGGCATCGAGAAAGGCAAGGGCGGCGACATCGCCGTGGCCGCTCCTCCGGTCCCCGGCGACATGCCCCCGCCGGCTCCGGCGGTATGAGCGAGGAGTCCTACGAGGGAGTCGAGCGCGGCGACGGCTGGTCCGTCGCCGACCTCGACGACCTCGGCGAGGGCCCCGGCTTCCGCAAGATCCGCAAGGCACTGGGCGTCGGCGCGTTCGGCGTGAACGCGATCGTCCTGCCGCCCGGCTACGCCACCAACAACCACTTCCACGACGAGCAGGAGGAGCTCTACTTCGTCCACTCCGGGCGGATCGCGATCGAGTTCGGTGACGGCTCCGTGCAGGAGCTGGAGGCGGGCGGGCTCGCCTGGGTCGACGCACCCACCCACCGCCGCCTCCGCAACCTCTCGGACACCGAGGAAGCGGTCTACGTCTGCGTGGGCGGCAAGGACGGCTACGTCGGCCGCGACGGGCAGCTAGCGCCGGGAGAGACGCACCGCCACTAGAACCCCTGGTCGATCCAGGGCATCATGTCGCGCAGCTCTTTGCCGACCTTCTCGATTTCGTGGTCGGTGCCGGCCTTGCGCAGCTCGTCGAACTTCGCCCCGCCGGCCTGGTTCTCGGCGATGAACTCGCGCGCGAACTCGCCCGACTGGATCTCGGCGAGGATTTCCTTCATCGCCGCACGCGAGGGCTCACCGATGACGCGCTTGCCGCGGGTGAGGTCGCCATACTCGGCGGTGTTGGAGATCGAGTACTCCATCCCGCGCACGCCCTTCTCGTACATCAGGTCGGCGATCAGCTTCAGCTCGTGGAGGCACTCGAAGTAGGCGAGCCGCGGGTCGTAGCCGGCCTCGACCAGGGTCTCGAAGCCCGCCTTGACGAGCTCCGAGGCGCCGCCGCAGAGCACCGCCTGCTCGCCGAAGAGGTCGGTCTCGCACTCGTCTTTGAAGGTGGTCTCGATCACCGCGGCGCGACCGCCGCCGATCCCGGAGGCGTAGGCGAGCACCACGTCGTGGGCGGTGCCCGAGGCATCCTGGTGGACCGACATCAGGCACGGCACGCCGTTGCCTTCCTCGTACTGGCGGCGGACCAGGTGGCCCGGGCCCTTCGGCGCGACCATGCCGACGTCGACGCCCTCGGGCGGCTTGATCTCACCGAAGTGGATCGCGAAGCCGTGGGCGAAGAGCAGCAGGTTGCCCGGCTCGACCCCGGGGCTGATCTCCTCGCGCCAGAGTTGGCCCTGTTTCTCGTCGGGCAGCAGGATCATCACCACGTCGCCTTTGGCGGCCGCGCCGGCGATGTCGAGCACCTCGAGGCCGTGCTCTTCGGCCTTGGCGCGGCTGGAGGAGTCGGGGCGCAGGCCGACGACGACCTGGATGCCGGAGTCCTTGAGGTTCAAGGCGTGGGCGTGGCCCTGGGAGCCGTAGCCGAGGATGGCGACGGTCTTGCCCGAAAGCTTGGAGAGGTCAGCGTCTTTGTCGTAGAAGATGTCGTCGGTTTTCATGAGCGAGCAGGCTAGCGGAGCGCGCTGGCCATCAGCGGAGCGCATGACGGATCAGCGGAGCGCGCGGCGCATCAACTTCCCCGACGGGGTGCGCGGCAGGGCGGCGGCCAGCTCGACCCGCTTCGGGACCTTGTAGCCGGCCAGGGTCTCGGCGCAGTGGTGGCGGAGCTCATCCACGGTGACCTCGGCGTCGGGCGCGAGGACGACGACCGCGGTGACCGCCTGCTGCCACTCCGGGTCCTCCCTCCCCACCACGGCCGCGTCGGCTACCGCCGGGTGCCGGAGCAGCACCTCCTCGACCTCGGAGGGGACGACGTTCTCGCCGCCGGTGACGATCATGTCGTCGATCCGGTCCTGCACGTAGAGGAAGCCTTCCTCGTCGATGTGGCCGAGGTCGCCGGTGTGGAGCCAGCCCGACTCGTCGTAGCGGCCGGGGGCGACGGTCGGGCCCTGGATCAGGATCTCGCCGTCGCGGATGCGGACGTGGCTGGAGAGCAGCGGGCGCCCGGCGGAGCCGAGCTTGCGCAGCGCGTCCTCGGGGGCGAGCGTCGTCACCTGCGAGCAGGTCTCGGTAAGGCCGTAGGTCTGGACGACGGTGGCGCCGCGCTCGATCGCCTCGCCCAGCATCGACGCCGGGACCGGGCCGCCGCCGACGAGGATCGCCCGCGGGCCGGAGAGGTCGGCATCGGCATCGAGCAGCCGCTTCAGCATCGTGGTGACGAGCGAGACGACGCTGATCGGTTCCTCGCGCAGCGCCGCTTCCACGGGGTCGTCGTCTAAGCCGTCGTGGACGACCGCGGTCGTCCCGTAGATCGCCGAGCGTACCACGATCGAGAGCCCGGCGATGTGTCCGAGCGGGACGCAGCATAGC
>JBOGYZ010000273.1:0-12793 GCA_050697015.1 Solirubrobacterales bacterium | reverse complement strand
ACATCAAGCTCGGCATCTACGTCGACCCGCTCTCGGTCTTCATGGTGTTGGTGGTGAAGACCTCGGGCGCTTTCTCGAAGGCCGGGCCGTAGTCGAAGGTCCCCAGTTCCGTGAAGATCAGGAAGGCGGCGAGGGTCAGGCCGATGTCGCCGACGACGTTGATCACGAAGGCCTTCATGCCCGCCCGGGTGGCGGTGGTGCGCCGGTACCAGAAGCTGATCAGCGCGTAGGAGGCGAAGCCGACGAAGGCCCAGCCGACGATCAGCAGGACGAAGTTCCCCGCCAGCACCAACAGCAGCATCGAGAAGACGAAGAAGTTCAGGTAGCTGAAGAAGCGGTGGTACCCCTCGTCGGACTGCATGTAGCCGAACGAGTAGAGATGGATCAGGGTCGAGACGCCGGTCACCACCAGCACCATGAAGACCGAGAGCGGGTCGACGTAGATGCCGAGTTTGATGTGGAGCCCGGCGACGCTCGCGTATTCCCACAGCGCCGAGGCGTGGTGGCGGGCGTCGGGCGTTTCGCCCAGCAGTTCGATCAGGGCGAGGATCCCGCAGAGGAACGCGAGGCCGATGGCCGCGGTGCCGACGATCCCGGCGAAGCGCCAGGAGGTCTTGCGGAAGCTCAGCGCGATCGTGATCGAGCCGGCCAGCGGGAAGAGCAGGACCAGCCAGGCCCAGGCGGTGGCGCTCATCCGCGCAGCTCCCGCAGGTCGTCGACGTCGAGCGGCAGCTTGCGGCGGAAGATCGCGACGATCAGGCCGAGGCCGACGACGACCTCGCAGGCCGCGATCACCATCACCACGAGGGCGAAGACCTGGCCCTGCTGGTTGCCCACCTCGCGGCTGAAGGCGACCAGCGCCAGGTTGCCGGCGTTCAGCATGAGCTCGAGACAGAGCAGGATCACCATCGGGCTGCGCCGGACGAGGATGCCGATCGCGCCGATCGTGAACAGCAAGGCGCTGAGGACGATGTACCAGGAGATGTTCATTTCGGAGCTCCGACGGATGGGGTTGGCGGGACCGGCGCCGGAGCAACCCCCTCCGGACGCGCCTTCGGCGCTGAGTGGCCGGAAGAGGTCACCCCGCCACCGGCCTGTCGGCCGTCTCGTTTGCGCGAAGCGAGGACGATCGCCCCCACCGCGGCGATAAGCAGGAGGACTGAGGAGGCCTCGAAGGGGACGAGGAACTTTTCGAGGAGGAGGTTGCCGATCGCGGCGGGATCGCCGAAGCCGGCGGGGACGTCGGGACCGTGGGTGGAGAGCGCCTTGAGGGCGGAGGAGAGGACGGCGGCGGAGATCTCGACGAAGAGGAAGAAGGCCAGGAGCCCGGCGAACAATCGCTGGCCGGGGACCGGATCCCACTTCGCCTCGTGGGCGCTTCCCACGTAGGAGACGACGAAGACGTAGAGCACCATCACCGCGCCGGCGTAGACGACCACCTGGGCCGCGGCGACGAAGGCCGAGGTGAGGAGCAGGAAGAGCACCGCCAGGCTGAACAGGTGGGCGATCAGCGCGAGCACGCTGTAGAACGGGTTGCGCGCGGCGACCACGCCGATCGCGCCGACCACGCAGCCGATCGCGGCGATGAAGAAGAGGACCGCTTCCATCAGAGGGCGCCTTCCACCTCTTCGCCCTCGCTTTTCAGCGGGGTCCGCTCGATCGGCTCGGCAAGCAACATCTCCTTGGTGAAGATCAGGTTCGTCCGGTCGTAATCGGCCATCTCGTAGTCGTGGCCCATCGTGATCGCGTCGAAGGGACAGGCGATCTCGCAGTAGCCGCAGAAGATGCAGCGGCTGAGGTTGATCTCGTAGACCGCCGCGTAGCGCTCGCCCGCGGAGACCCGTTCGCCGGGGATGTTCTCGGCGGCGACGACGCGGATGCAGTCGGCCGGGCAGGCGGCGGCGCAGAGCGAGCAGCCGACGCATTTCTCAAGGTGGCTGTCCTCGAAGCGGTGCAGTTTGTGACGGCCGCGGAAGCGCGGGTAGACCGGCGTCTTCTCCTCCGGATACTCGATCGTCAGCGGCCCCTCGATCAGCCGCGACATCGTCGTCTTCAACCCCCGCAGGGTCTCGCCGAAGGCCCGGTAGGCGCCGCCGACGCCGCCCGGCTCGGGGCCGCGCTGCACCTCGACCACGTCGATCGAGTCGAGGTAAGAAGCCGCTTTCACGGAGACATCGTCAGGCATCAGGTCACCACCACCAGGATTGCGGTCACGAGCACGTTCAAGGTCGCCAACGGCAGCAGGATTTTCCAACCCAGGGTCATCAGCTGGTCATAGCGAAGGCGCGGCAGGGTCGCCCGCACCCAGATGAAGACGAAGACCAGGGCGAGCATCTTGATCAGCATCCAGATCGGGTCGAGCCAGCCGGGGCCGGGGCCCATCCAGCCGCCGAGGAACATCGCCGCGGCGATCCCGGAGACGACCAGGATCTCCATGTATTCGACCAGGAGGAAGGAGCCGAAGCGCATGCCACCGTACTCGGTCATGAAGCCCTGGACGAGCTCGGCGTCGGCCTCCGGCATGTCGAACGGGGTGCGGTTGGTCTCGGCGAAGCCGGCCAGCATGAAGATCAGGAAGCCGACGATCTGGGGGACGATGTACCAGACCTGGCCCTGCGCCTCGACGATGCTGACGAGGCTGAGGGAGCCGCTCATCATGATCACGCCGAGGAGTGCGAGGCCCATCGAGACCTCGTAGGAGATGAGCTGGGCGGCCGAGCGCATCGCGCCGAGGAGGCTGTATTTGGAGCCCGAGGACCAGCCGCCGAGGAGGAGTCCGTAGAAGGCGATCGAGCCGACGGCGAAGAAGTAGAGGATGCCGATCGGGACGTCGATGCCGTAGAAGCCGACCCCGTCCTTGACGTCGCCCCAGGGCAGGATCGCGAGGGCGAGGACGCCGGAGAGGACCGGTAGCAACGGCCCCAATATGAACAGCGTCGAGATCGCGTTTTCCGGGCGGAACGACTCCTTGGAGATGAGCTTGCCGACATCGGCAAGCGGCTGCATCAGGCCGTAAGGGCCGACCCGGTTGGGGCCGTACCGATGCTGGAAGCGGCCGATCAGTTTGCGCTCGACCACGGTGAGGATCGGCAGGATCGAGAAGATCACCGCGAAGATCACGATCGTCTTCGCGACCATGATCCAGATCGATTCGGCGAACTGCGTGTCCGCCAGGGGCAGGACGTTGGTCACGCGGGGACCTCGGCGAGCTTCTCGATCTCGACCCGGACCTGGTGGCCGTTGAGAAGGCTGTTGGCGTTGGCGCCGGCGACGCCCTCGGCGAGGAAGCAGACGCCCTCCGGGACCCGTTCGCGGATCGCGACGGTGGCCTCCAGGGACTTATCGCCCTGAGTGACGCGGACCTTGTCGTCGTGGGACAGCGAGAGGCGCGCGGCGTCCTCGGGGGAGACTTCAAGGCGCTGGGAAGGCTTGAGGAATTTCAGCGGGGGGTTCAGCTCGGTGATCGGGCCGGCCCAGAGGTCGCGGTAGGTGCCGAGGGCCAGCGATGCGGAGGCGCCGGCAACCGGCACTGACTCGTCGGACGCGCGTTCGCGCTGAGTGTCCGCCGAGTCAGTGCCGGCATCCGGCGCTGAGCTCGGGGCGCCTGCGGCCGGCGCGGGCAGGCTCGAAGCGCTTTGCGTCTCTTGCCAGCGGATGCCGCGGCCGCCGATGTCGCTGTCGGTGATCGAGGCGTAGAAGGGGACCGCTGAGGTGAGAGCGGCGAAGGCGGTGGGCTGGGAGGTGACTCCGGTGTCGTGGCCCATTGCCAGCGAGAGGTTGGCGAGGGTCTGCCAACCCGGGCGGATGTCGCCGGGGCGACCCGCCGCCGGGCGGACGCGCTGCAGGCGGCCGTCGGGATGGGTGACGGTGCCGTCTTTCTCGGCGTGGGTCTCAAGCGGGAAGAGGACGTCGGCCTTGGAAGCGGTCGCGGTGGCGAAGGTGGAGAAGGCGACGACGAAGCCCGCGGCGTTCAGGGCCTCCTCCCAGCGCGCCGTGTCGGCGAAGTCGCGGAGGGGGTCGACGCCGACCAGGATCACGCCGTCGAGCGAGCCGTCGATCAGCGCCTCGCGGATCCCCTCGGTGCCGTGGCCGTCGATCGCCAGCGCCGCCAGGCCCGGGCCGGCGTCGGGCAGGACGCCCGCCTCGCGCAGGCCCCGCGCATTGGTCGTGTCCGGCACTTCCAGCAGCCCAACGTGTTGATGGGCCGAAAAGTCGGCTATATCGTGGTTTTTCGGCCCATCGACATTGAGGGCGTCGGCGAGGCCTAGGAGCTCGTTGGTCGCCGAAGCGCCGATCCGCTCGCCCCAGACGACCACGACCTTGCCCGCGTCGCGCAGGCTCTCGGCCAGCGGCGTCGCGATGTTCTCGGCGCCGCCCGCGACCGCCGCCGTCAGCGCGCCGAGGAAGTAGGAGGCCTGGCCGGGAGCGAAGCGGGCGATCGCCTCGGCACCGCCGTCGAGCGCGGTCGGCCGCTCGGTCGCCACCACCAGGCGCGCGCCGTTGCGGCGGATCGCCTTGCGGATCCGCAGGTCGAGGATCGGCGAGGTCTGCATCGGGTCGGTGCCGAGGACGACGATCACGTCGGCCTCGTCGATGTCGGTCACCGCCGCCTGCAGCTCGGGCCGGGCGAGACGGAGGATCGTGTCGACGCTAGGGCCGGCCGCCGGGCGCGAGTCGATGTGCGGGGAGTGGAGGGCACCGCGGACGATCTCCTGGAGGAGGAAGCCCTCCTCGTTGGAGGCATCGCCGACGATCGCCGCGACCTTGCCGTCGCGCGCCGCGAGCCCCTCGGCCGCCTTCGCGATCGCCGCCGCGTAATCGGTCTTCGTCCCACCTTTGAACCGCGGCTCGGTGACCCGCTCGGCGGCGTCGAACATCTCGAAGCCATAACGCCCGCGATCGCAGATCCAGCCGTCGTCGACGCCCGGGTTGTCGCGGACGATCACCCGTTTCACCTTCTCGTCGCGGACGGTGAAGCTGACGTTGCACTGGCTCGGGCAGAGCGTGCAGACCGAGCCCGCCTGCTCGATGTCCCAGGGCCGGGCGCGGAAGCGGTAGGTGTAGTTGGTAAGCGCGCCGACCGGGCAGAGGTCGGTGATGTTGCCCTGGAAGGGCGAGACGTAGGGGCGGTCGTCGAACGTGCCCACATAGGTGCGATCGCCGCGATCGAGCAGCTGCAGCTGGGCGTCCTCGGAGACCTCCTGGCTGAAGCGCACGCAGCGGTAACAGAGGATGCAGCGCTCGCGGTCGATCGCGACCAGCGGCGAGAGTTCGATCGGCTTCTCGAAGTGGCGCTTTTCGTCGATCACCCGAGATTTGCCCGGGCCCCAGCCCTGGGTGATGTCCTGCAGCGGGCACTCGCCGCCTTTGTCGCAGACGGGGCAGTCGAGCGGGTGGTTGACGAGCAGGAACTCGACCACCGCGTTCTGGGCCTTCTTCACCTGGTCGGTGCGGGTGTGGACGACCATCCCGTCGCGGACCGGGGTGGAGCAGGAGGTCTGCAGTTTCGGAATGCCCTCGATCTCGACCAGGCACATCCGGCAGGCGCCGACCGGCGCGCCGAGCTTCGGCTCGTAACAGAAGACCGGGATCTCGACGTCGCCCTCGCGGGCCGCGTCGTGGAGCATCTCGCCCTCGATCGCGGTCACCTCGCGGCCGTCGATGGTCAGGGTCACTTCGCGCTTCTCGCTCACGTTGCTGCTCCCAGGGTCTCGACGGGTGCGGCGACCACCACGTGCGGGTCGATGCCTTCGGCGGCTTCCGCCATCACCTGCTCGAACTCGCCGCGGAACTTGCGGACCATCGCCGCGACCGGCATCGCCATCGAGTCGCCGAGCACGCAGAGGCAGTGGCCCATGATGTTTTCCTGGACCGAGCTGATGATGTCGAGGTCCATCGGCGTCGCCTCGCCGCGGACGACCCGCTCCAGCATCTTCACCGTCCAGTTCGTCCCCTCGCGGCAGGGGGTGCACTTGCCGCAGGACTCGTGGTGGTAGAAGCGCGCCGTGCGCAGCGCCATGTGCGGGATCGACACCGTGTCGTCGGCGACGATCACCGAGCCGGAGCCGAGCATCGAGCCCGCTTCGGCCATCGCCTCGAAGCTGTAGGGGAGGTCCATCGCCTCCTCGGCCGTGAGGACCGGGGAGGAGGAGCCGCCGGGGTAGATCGCTTTCACCGTGCGGCCGGGGAGCGGGCCGCCGGCGAGGTCGTAGATCAGGTCGCGGGTCGGGATGCCGAGCGAGATCTCGTAGTTGCCCGGCCGACGCACGCCGCCGGAGACCGAGACAACCTTGGTGCCAGGCGACTGCTCGGTCCCGAACTGGCGGAACCACTCGGCGCCCTTGGCGACGATCCGCGGCACGTTGGAGAGCGTCTCCACGTTGTTGATCAGCGTCGGCCCGCCGTAGAGGCCCTGCACCGCCGGGAACGGCGGCTTCAGGCGCGGGTTGCCGCGCTTGCCCTCGAGCGCGTCGAGCAGCGCCGTCTCCTCGCCGCAGATGTAGGCGCCGGCGCCGCGGTGGACGACCAGCTCCAGATCGCGGTGCGTCCCCAGGATGTCTTTCCCGAGGTAGCCCGCCTCGTAGGCTTCGGCGACCGCGGCGTCGAGGATGTCGGCCTGCGAGTCGTACTCGCCGCGGATGAAGATGAAGGCGTGGCCGGCGTCGGAGGCGAGCGCCGCGATCGCGATCCCCTCGACGAGCTGATGCGGGTTGCGCTGCATCAGCTCGCGGTCCTTGAAGGCGCCGGGCTCGGACTCGTCGGCGTTGCAGCAGAGGTACTTGGCCATGTCGCCGCGCGGCAGGAAGCTCGCCTTTTTGCCCATCGAGAAGCCGGCGCCGCCGCGGCCCCGGAGGCCCGAGTCTTCGAGCTCTTTGAGGACTTCGTCCTGCTCCATCGACTTGTAGGCCTTCTCCAGCGTCGAGTAGCCGCCGACCAGGTCCTTGTAGCCCTGGAGGGTGGCGAGGCGCGGATCCTCGGCCTTGTCGAGCAGGACGCGCGTCTCGAGCGAGTGCGGCATCAGGCGGGACTCCCAATGTCGGGATCGCCGGCCCCGCCGGAGGCGCCGGCGACCTGCGTGTCGCCGGCCAGCGGCCGCTTCTCCAAGGATTTCTCGGGGAGGACGGCATCGCCCGAGAGCAGCTGCTCGATCGCCGTGCGGGCCTCGCCCGGCAGCAGCGGCCCGAAGTACCGCTGGTCGATCGAGGCCATCGGGGCGATGTCGCAGGCGCCGAGGCACTCGAAGCCGGTGACGAAGATGTCCTCGCCCTCGGCCGCGGCGCGGAAGGCGTCGAGCAGCTCGTCGCCGCCGCGCATCCAGCAGCTGATGTTGGTGCAGACCTCGATCCGGTGCTCGCCCACCCGTTCGGTGTGCAGGAGGTCGTAGAAGCTGGCGACGGACTCGAGGTAGGCGGGGGTGACGCGCATCACCGCGGCGGCCTGGCGGATTCCCTCCGGGGTGCACCAGCCATAACGCTCCTGCACCGCCCACAGCGCCGGGATCGAGGCCGATCTGCGGTCCGGATAACGGGCCATCAGGGTCTCGATCCGCTCCTTGAGCTCGGTCGGGCAGTCGACTTCGGCGAGCTCCGGGATCCCCTCCGGGCTGGAGCTCGGCTCGCGCCCGACGGTGACCGCGCGGTCGACCGGCAGGTTCGGGTTCGAGGCGCCCGCGCCGTCGACCGGGCTCATCGATCGACCCCGCCGAGGATCGGGTCGAGCATGCCGAGCGAGCAGATCATGTCGGCGACGTAGGAGTCCATCGCCATGTCCTTGAAGCTCTGCAGGTTGACGAAGCTCGGATCGCGGAAGTGGACGCGCGCGGGCTTCGAGGAGCCGTCGGCGAGGACGAAGCAGCCGAGCTCCCCGCGCGGGCCCTCGATCGCGTAGTAGATCTCGCCGGGGTCGACCCGGAAGCCCTCGGTGACGAGCTTGAAGTGGTGGATCAGGCTCTCCATCGAGGTGGAGAGCTCCGAGCGCGGCGGCAGCACGTACTTGCGGTCGTCGGCGATGAACGGGCCACCGGGGAGCGCGTCGAGCGCCTGGCCGATGATCTTGGTCGACTCGACCATCTCGGCGACGCGGACGCGATAACGGTCGTAGTTGTCGCCGACCGTGCCGACCGGGATCTTGAAGTCCATCTCCGGGTAGGCGAGGTAGTCGAAGGCTTTGCGCAGGTCCCAGGGCTCGCCCGCGGCACGCAGCAGCGGCCCGGTGACGCCGAGGTCGAGCAGGCGCTCGCGGCTGACGATGCCGACGCCTTTGGTGCGCTGCAGGAAGACCTCGTTGCGGTCGAGCAGCGCCTCGTACTGGCCGACGCGGATCGGCATGTCGTGGACGAAGGAGCGGCACTTCTCCTCGAAGCCGAGCGGGATGTCTTCGATCACGCCGCCGACCTGGAAGTAGCGCGTGTGCATCCGCTGCCCGGTCGCCATTTCGAAGAGGTCGAGGATCCGGTCGCGCTCGCGGAAGCAGTACCAGAGCATCGAGATCGCGCCGAGGTCGAGCGCCGTCGTCCCCAGCCACACGAGGTGGGAGTGGATCCGGTTCAGCTCGAGGAAGATCGTCCGCAGATACTTCGCGCGGGGCGGGATCTCGAGGCCGATCAACCGCTCGACCGCGCCGCAGTAGGCCTCCATCTGGAAGAAGTAGGAGACGTAGTCCATCCTCTCGACGAAGGGGATGACCTTCCAGTAGCTCTTGTCCTCGCA
This sequence comes from Solirubrobacterales bacterium, assembly GCA_050697015.1. Taxonomy (GTDB): domain Bacteria; phylum Actinomycetota; class Thermoleophilia; order Solirubrobacterales; family 70-9; genus VAYN01. Next base: position 4,085 of record JBOGYZ010000273.1, on the reverse strand, counting down.
GGACTTTTCGATCCCGGTGTGGACGTAGCCGATCACCGGCTTGAGGTCGCGGACGACCTCGCCTTCGAGGTCGACGACGAGGCGGAGCACGCCGTGGGTCGCCGGGTGGTGCGGGCCGATGTTGACCGTCATCACCTCGGTGGTGCGGTCCTGGTCGAGCTCCCCGTAGAGGTCGGCTACGGTCGGCAGCGCGGGGTCCTCGTCGACCATCGAGCGCGGGAAGGTGGGCTGGTCAGCCATACCGCTCTTCGCTGTAGGTAAAGGTGACCGGCTCGCCGCCGATCGGGAAGTCGCGGCGCTGCGGCCAGCCGACGTAGTCCTCGGGGAGGAGGATCCGGGTCAGTTCCGGGTGGCCGCGGAAGACGACGCCGAAGAAGTCGAAGGCTTCGCGCTCCTGGAAGTTCGCGGTGGGAAAGAGGTCGGTGACCGAGTCGATCTCCGGGCCCTCCGCGGGCAACATGGCTTTCACCCGGAGGCGCTCGACCCGTTCGCGGTTCAGCATCTCGTAGTGGACGCCGAAGCGCGGCTCCGCCGGCAGGTAGTCGGCGACGTGCAGGCTGGAGAGGAAGCGGTAGCCCTGGCCGGGGGTGTCGCGCAGCCAGGTCAGGACGTCGCGGATGCGGGCCGCGTCGACGATCAGGACCGCCCGCTCCTTCGCGTAGGAGGTGTCGAGCACCGTTCCCGCGAGGTCGACATCGATTTCCCCGCGCAGCAGCTCGAGGCCGGGACCGTCAGGCACGGGTCAGCTCCCGGGCGAGCTCGTAGGCCTCGGCGGCCTCGACGCTGGGACGGGAAGCGGGGCCGCCGCGCGCCCACTCCTCGGTGCCCTGCGCGTCGTAGCGGGCGCGCCACCCCTGGTCGGGGCTGCCCATGATCTTGCGCTGCAGCTTGTTGAAGCCGTACATGACCGCCTCCGGCCGCGGCGGGCAGCCGGGGATGTGCATGTCGATCGGCATGAACTTGTCGGCGCCCTGGACTACCGCGTAGTTGGCGAACATGCCGCCGGAGGAGGAGCAGGCGCCCATCGAGATCGCCCACTTCGGCTCCAGCATCTGGTCGTAGAGGCGGCGGACGACCGGCGCCATCTTGATCGAGACGCGGCCCGAAAGGATGATCAGATCCGCCTGGCGCGGTGAGGCGCGCAGGGCCTCGGCGCCGAAGCGGGCGAGGTCGTAACGGGCGGTGACGATCGAGATCGGCGCCTCGATCGCGCAGCAGGCGAGGCCGAAGGTGAGCGGGAAGATCGAGTTGGCCCGCGCCAGGTTCAGCATTTTCTCGAAGGTCGTGGTGACCACCCGCTCTTCGACGTAGCGCTCGAGGTCCTCGCCCTCGAGGTCGCCGCGGAGCATGTCGCGGGCAGAGGCCTGTCGGCTCTCCAGAGTGCGGCGCTCTATTTCCAATCGAGGGCTCCCTTGCGCCAGACGTAGACGAACGCGAGCATCAGCAGGACGACGAAGGTGATCAGCTCGCCGAGGACGAAGACGCTGTCGGCGCCCTTCATGATCACCCCGACGGGGTAGAGGAAGACGACCTCGATGTCGAACAGGATGAAGAGCATCGCGATCAGGTAGAAGCTGATGCCGAAGCGGAAGTTCTTCACCGGCTCGACCGGGATGCCCGACTCGTACGGCTCGGCCTGGCGGCGGCTCGCCGAGGTGGCGCGGGCCGGCTTCTTCGGCCCGATGATGTGGTTCAGCATCGCGAAGACCCCGCCGACCGTGAGGCCCAGAAAAGCGAAGACGAGGATCGGGAAGTAGGTCTTGAGCACGAAGTGGTGTGATGTCTCGGTTTTCAGGACCGAGCAAGCCCGTTCACGGCCCCTCGGAAACCCTTAGCCGTGCTTTATACAAGCACATTGTGACAACTTGCCACATAGTGATTTTCCGCATCAGCAAGCGGAATTCCGACCCTTTCAGGAGGATTTGAGGTAAATGGTTGGCCTTCACATCGCCGTCGGGATGCTGGTCATCCTGCTCAATCTCGCCGCCGGCGCGATCGGGGGCTGGGCCTGGTTCAAGGTGCGCCCGTCGGTGCCGTTCTGGTACCTCCTGCGCTTCGCCCAGGTCGCGGTCTTCATCCAGGCGGCGCTCGGTGCCCTCCTCCTCGTCACCGGGCACTCGGCGAAGGAAGACCTCCACTACCTCTACGGCATCCTGCCGCTGGTGATCTCCTTCATCGCCGAGGGCGCCCGCCTCGGCGCCGCCCAGCGCGAGCTCGGCGAGCTCGACATCGAATCCTTCCCGCCCGAGGCCCAGGAATCGATCGCGATGCAGATCGTCCGCCGCGAGATGGGCATCATGGCCGTCAGCTGCATCGTGATCTTCTTCCTCGCCGTCCGCGCGGCGACGACCAGCGGTCTCTAGTCGACCGGGGTGTGGCAGACGGCCTCGACGTTGTTGCCGTCGGGGTCGAGCACGAAGGCCGCGTAATAGGAGGAGTGGTAGAGCGGGCGCGGGCCGGGGACACCGTTGTCGGTGCCGCCCGCGGCGAGGCCGGCGGCGTGGAAGGTGTCGACGGCGTCGCGGTCGGACGCCGGGAATGCGAGGTGGACGCCGCGGGCCTCGGGCCGGTCGCGTCCCATCAGCCAGAACCAGGGCCTGCCGTCGTTGCCGATGCCGACCATGTGCGGCACCGGCTCGGAGACGACCTCGATGCCGAGCGGCGCCAGCGTCATCTCGTAGAAGGCGCGCGAGCGGGCCAGATCGGAGACCTCGATGGCGACGTGGTCGAACATGCCGCGCACGCTACTCGGGCAGGCCCGCCAGAGCCAGCAGTCGGGGCATGTAGAAGTCGGCGACCTGGTCGAGGGCCAGCCGCCCGTCGGGGCGGTACCACTGCCAGACGCTGTTGTAGGCGCCGATCACGAGGCGGGTCAGCAGGTCGGCGTCGACCGTCCGGATCGTCCCCGCCGTCATGCCGGCCGCGAGCAGGTCGCGCCAGCTTTCTTCGTAGAGCTTCAGCCGGGCGTAGGCGCGTAGGCGGGCCTCCTCCTCGCGCGGCGCCTCGCGCGGGTGGCGGACCAAGCCCTGCTCGGCGACGAGGACGCGGGCGCGGCGTACCTCGCGCTCATCGCGGTCGAAGCTGCCCCGCACGACCGCCGGGAAGGCGACGGCAAACTCGCCCTGGTTCAGCTCTGTGAACTCGGCCAGCGCGTCGTCGACGGCTTCGACCAGGATCTCGAAGAGGCAGTGCTGCTTCGATTCGAAGTAGTGGTAGAGGGCGGTCGGCCCGAGCCCGACGGCGGAGGCGACGTCGGCCCATCTCGTGTCTTCGTAGCCGTTGTCGCCGAAGAACTCGGTCGCCACGGCGACGATCTCGGCGCGCTTGTTGCGCGGCGACGGTCGCGGTTCTGTTCGCTCGTCCCCCCCTTTGCCCGCCAATGCCGCCTCCTCGGATCCGCTCGACCGATCGGTGTTCGCCTCTCAGGACGCGGGCAACCCTACACGGGAATGTGGCGGGTTTCCGGCACTTCCCGAGACCGCCCCGACCATGCGACAATCGCGGGGATGAGCGCCGCCGCGACCCCGTCGGGTTCTCCCACGAAGGGCTTCCAGGAACCCGGGTGGTTCACCCGCAACGTCTTCAACCGCGCCGTCGCCGGGCTGATGGCGCTGGGGATCAGCGTCCAGGGCTCGCGCGTCCTCGAAGTCAAGGGGCGGAAATCGGGCGAGTGGCGCTCGACCCCGGTCAACCTGCTCGAGGTCGACGGCGCCCGCTACCTCGTCGCGCCGCGCGGCAACACCCAGTGGGTACGCAACATGCGCGTCGCGCAGGGCGGTCGACTGAAGCTGGGGCGGGGGACCGAGGACTTCAAGGCAACCGAGGTCACCGGCGACGCCGCCATCCCCCTCCTTCGCGCCTACCTGCGGAAGTGGAAGTGGGAGGTCGGCGCCTTCTTCGGCGGCGTCGGCCCGGACTCGACCGACGCCGAGCTCCTGGCGATCGTCCCGGACCACCCGGTCTTCAAGCTCGACTAGGCGGGGTTATCTGACGGCGGGGACTGCACGGTCCGGGAAGGGACGGCCGTGCTTCGCGGCCGGTGCGGCCGTCCGAGATGCGTCCCGGGCGTCTCGTGGCGACCCTGG
>JBOGYZ010000272.1:0-4950 GCA_050697015.1 Solirubrobacterales bacterium | reverse complement strand
GGGCGTCTCGGACACGGCCACAGCCTGCCAGGGTCGTGTCCGAGACGCCCGGGACGCATCTCGGACGGCCGCAATGGCCTGGAGCACGGCCGTCCCGGCCCCGGAACCAGGCAAACCCTCCACCCGTCTAGTCGCGGTGGGCGATCTTTCGACTTTGGGCCATGCCCGATACGGGTACTCGTCCTTAGCGTGCTGACATGGCGACGACCTTGAATCCGGCCCGCCCCTTTCCCGGCGCCGGCGTGTACCCGCTTGATGCGGGGCACTTCGACGAGGCGTTCGCCCAGACCGGCACCTCGCGCCCTCCCTACGCGATGGTGATGGACGCGCTCGCGCGGCAGAACCTGGTGGAGCTGCGCGAGCGCGTCCGGTCGAACGTCGAGGAGATCGGGCTGTCCTTCGGCCCGGGCCGGCCGATGACCGTGGACCCGGTGCCGCGGGTGATCGACGCGGCCGAGTGGGGGGCGCTCGAGGCGGGCCTCCTGCAGCGGGCCAGGGCGCTGAACGCGTTCATCCTCGACGCCTACGGGGACCAGCGGATCTTCGAGGAGGGGATCGTCCCGCGCCGGTTGCTCGAGACCACTCAGGGGTACGAGCCACTGATGCGGGGTCCGCTCGATCCGGCGGTGCCGCCCGCCACGGTCGCGGGCATGGACCTGATCCGGGATGCCGACGGTGAGCTCTTGGTGCTGGAGGACAACCTGCGGATGCCCTCCGGGGCGACCTACGCGATCGCGGTACGCGAAGCGGTCGGTCCGGAGCTCGGATCCGCGGCGGCGAAAGACGTGCGCCAACCGGACGGCTACGTCGAGCGGCTGGGAGAGGCGATCCGCGCCGCGGCGCCTTCCCAGCACGCCGCCGAACCGGTCGCCGCGATCCTCTCCGACGGCCCCGAAAGCGGCGCCTACTACGAGCACGAGCGGCTCGGCCGCGAACTCGCGCTGCCGATCGTCACGCCGGACCAGCTCTCCCAGGCCCGCGGGCGCCTGCACGCCCACGTCGGCCGCGAGCGCCTACAGCTCGACGTCGTCTACCGCCGCCTCGACGCCGACCGCCTCACCGACCGCGGCGGCTCGCTCACGCCGCTCGGCGCCCTGCTCGCGCCGGCGCTCGAATCGGGCCGCTTGCGCTGCGTCAACGCGATCGGCACCGGCCTCGCCGACGACAAGCTCGCCCACGCCTACGTCGAGGACATGGTCCGCTTCTACCTCGGCGAGGAGCCGCGGCTGCGCTCGGTGCCGAGCTACGACCTCTCCGATCCGGAGGCGCGCGAAGAGGTCGTCGGACGCCTCGACGAGCTGGTGGTGAAGCCGCGCGACGGCTTCGGCGGCCACGGCGTGACGATCATGCCGCGGGCGACCGAGGGCGAGCGGCGGAAGGTGATCGGGCTGGTGCGGCGCCGCCCGGAGCGCTTCGTCGCCCAGGAGCTGGTGCCGCTCTCCACCCACCCGACCGTGGTCGGCGCCGGGATCGCGCCGCGCCGGGTCGACCTGCGGCCCTACGTGGTGACTCCCGCCAAGGGCGAGCCGTCCGTGATGCAGGGAGGCCTCACGCGGTACGCCAAAGAAGCCGAGGAGATGGTCGTCAACAGCTCCCAGGGTGGGGGCTCGAAGGACACCTGGGTCCTTGGACCGAACGCCGACGTGGTATGAAAACGCGCTCCTTGGCATCCCGGCAACAACGACCTTTGATCGGGGTCACGACCTCCGAGCTGCGCCCGAAAGAGCGGGTCAATCCGATCCCCGAGGGCGAGCCGCCCGCGGTCGAGATGGTGCTCGGCATCACCTACCTGAACGCGATCCAGGCGGCCGGCGGCCTGCCGATCGTGGTCCCGCTGCTGGAGACCGACGCGATCGAGCCACTGCTCGATCGGATCGATGGGATCTGCCTCTCCGGTGGCCCCGACCTCGACCCCACGCTCTACGCGGCCGAGCCGCACCCGGAGCTTGGTCCGGTCGAGCCCGCGCTCGACCGATTCGAGCTCGCCGTCGCCGCCCGCGCCGACGCCCGTGAGATGCCGATCCTGGCGATCTGCCGTGGGACCCAGGCGCTGAACGTCGTGCGCGGCGGGGCGCTCCACCAGCACCTGCCCGACATCTCGGCCGAGGTCGCCCACCGCCAGACCAACCCTGGCACCGAGCCGAGCCACCCGGTCGTGGTCGACCCCGAGTCGCACCTCGCCGAGATCCTGGGCGGCGGGATCGACCTCAGCGCCGTCAACTCCTTCCACCACCAGGGGATCGACCGGCTCGGCGACGGGCTGCGCGTCAGCGCCCGGGCACCCGACGGCACGATCGAGGCGATCGAGGACCCGAGCCGCCGCTTCCTGATCGGTGTCCAATGGCACGCCGAGACGCTCCTGCACCGCGAGGCCGAGGCGGCGCTCTTCCGCCGCTTCGTCGAGGCCTGCCGCGACGACGGCGCCGAGTACGAGCAGGCCGCCCGACGGCGCGAGGTCGCGTGACGGCGATGTCCTCCGGGACGACGCTGCCGGCCTGGGCGAGCTGGCCCGAGCCGCACGAGCAGGGGGCGTACACGGTCGGGATCGAGGAGGAGGTGATGCTCCTCGATCAGCTCACCTGGGCGCTGGCCCACCGCATCGACTCGGTCCTGCCGCGTCTCCCTCACGGTCGCACCAACAGCTTCACCGCCGAGACGCACGGCTCGGCGCTCGAGATCCAGACCGGCGTCCACGGGCGGATCGACGAGGCGATCGAAGAACTCGGGGCGTTGCGGCGGGAGCTCGACGAGACCCTCAAACCGCTGTCGATGCGCGCCGCGAGCGCCGGCACCCACCCCTTCGCGGTCTGGCAGGAGATCGTCGTCTCGGCGGGCGAGCGCTACCAGTTCGTCTACGGCTCGATGCGCGAGCTGGCTCGGCGCGAGCCGACCTTCGGCCTCCACGTACACGTCGGCGTGCCGGACGCCGAGCAGGCGATCCACGCCGCCAACCGCCTGCGCACCGAGCTGCCGCTGCTGCTCGCCCTCTCGGTCAACTCGCCCTTCTGGCAGGGGCGCGACACGGGCCTCGGATCCGCCCGCACGCCGCTCTTCCAGGCCTTCCCGCGGGTCGGCGTCCCGCGCGCCTTCCGCAGCTACGAGGAGTACGTCGAGTCGGTCGACGTCCTGATCCGCTCCGACGCTGTCCCGGAGCCGACCTTCCTCTGGTGGGACGTGCGCCCCCAGCCGCGCTTCGGCACTGTCGAGGTACGGATCATGGACGCCCAGACGACCCTCGCCGACACCGCCGCGCTGGCGGCGCTGGTCCAGTCGATCGTCCGCCTCGAGGTCGAGGAAGGCGCGCGGACCTACGACTGCGGCATCCCGCCCGAGGTCCTGAACGAGAACCGCTTCCTCGCCGCCCGCGACGGCATGGAGGCCGAGCTGATCGCCCACGACCTGAACGAACGGATCCGCGCCCGCGACCTGCTCGAGGACCTGCTGGTGCTCTGCCGCCCCCACGCCGAGGCGCTCGGCTGCGCCACGGAACTGGACATGATCAACCGCCTGGCCGACCGCACCGGCGCGCGCCGCCAACTTGAGCTGAGCCGCAGCTTAGGATCCCTCCCCCGCGTCGTCGCCGTCCTGGCCGACGACTTCTTGGCCGGCGCTTGAACGCCCCTGCGCTCGGGTCTAGATGTCGAGCGGGAGGCCCGGGGCGATGACGAACTGGCTGACGACCAGGTGGGCGGCCAGTTTCGAGTTGCCGTCGCGGATGCGGTCGATCCGCACCTGGATGACCGCGGTGCTGCGGCCCGCGTGGAGCGGCTCGGCGGTGGCGACGATTTCGTCGCCGAGGCGGCCGGCGCCGAAGACGTTCAGCTTCAGCTCGATCGTGGTGAAGTCCCAGCCCGGCGGAATCGCGCGAAAGGTGGCCCAGGCGGCGACGGTGTCGCCGAGCGCCGTCCAGACGCCGCCGTGGACGAAGCCGCCGGGATGGAGATGGCGACTCTCGACCATGATGCGACCGCGAGCGTGATCATCCTCGATCTCGAGCGGCTCGATCCCGATGTCGGCAGGGAAGCTCCCCACCGCGAACTCGCGGATGTGCTCAGGCTTGACCTGGGAAAGATCGGCCATGGTCTCGGTATGTAAACAAGAAGCGGCCCCGCTATGGGGCCGCTTCGTCACACAACGACCGCTCGGGTCCCTCAGACCCGTTCGACGATCATCGCCTTGCCCTGGCCGCCGGCGACGCACATCGTCTCCAGGCCGACCTGGGCGTCATCGGTCTCCATGCCGTTCAGCAGGGTGCCCATGATGCGGGCGCCGGTCATGCCGAAGGGGTGGCCGAGGGCGATCGCGCCGCCGTGCGTGTTCAGCTTGCTTTCGTCCATCCCGGTTTCCTCCATGATCGGGATGACCTGCGCGGCGAACGCCTCGTTCAGCTCGTACTTGTCGATGTCGCCGATCGACATCCCGGCACGGTCGAGGACCTTCTTCACCGCGCCGATCGGGGCGACGCCCATCAGCTCCGGCTCATTGCCGTAGGTGGCGGCGGTGATGATCCGGGCACGGGGGGTGAGGCCGAGCTCCTTGGCCTTCGTGTCGCTCATGATGAGGACGGCTGCCGCCCCGTCGTTCAGCGGGCACGAGTTGCCGGCGGTGACGCCACCGCCGCCTTCGAAGGCCTCGTCGAGTTCGGAGAGCTTCTCCAGGGTCGAGGACGCGCGCGGGCCGTCGTCTTTCGAGACCACGGTGCCATCGGCGAGCGTGACCGGCACGATCTCGCGGTCGAAGAAGCCATCGCCTTGAGATTTCACCGCCAGTTCCTGCGAGCGCTGCGCGAACTTGTCCATGTCCCCGCGGCTGACGCCGTACTTCTTGGCGACGTTGACCGCCGTGATGCCCATGTCGATGTAGGCGTTCGGCTGGCCGTTCTCGCCGATCAAGTTCTCGTCGCGGTCATCGACGCGGACCGGCTCGGAGGCTTCGTTGAAGCGGCTGACC
>JBOGYZ010000271.1:0-27696 GCA_050697015.1 Solirubrobacterales bacterium | reverse complement strand
GGCCAGGACCTGGCGAGCTTCGAATTCAAGTAGGGGTGGGAGCGAGGGCGGGGCGGCGACGGCTCCTTCCCTCACGAACTGCAGGAGGTTCGTCCAGGAGCCATCGCCGCCCCGCTCACGGCACGGCTGCGGCTGATGGCTATCCTGCGCGGCCGATGGCTGATCTCGATACGAAGATCCTTCGGCTGATGCGGACGCGCGGGCATACGCCCGCGCTGGAGAGGGCTGCAAGGCTGCTTGGCAAGGCGGGGAACAACGGGGCCGGCTGGTTCGTGGCGGGCGCCGCGCTGGCCGCCGCTGACAAGCCGCGCCGCTCCGCCTGGGGCGTGGCCGCGGCGCTCGGCCCGGCCGCGATCGGCCTCAACTATGGGATCAAGCTCGTCGCCAAGCGACCGCGTCCGGTGCTCAAGGGCCTGCCGCCGCTGGGCGGCGCGCCGAGCTCGCTGAGCTTCCCCTCGGCCCACTCGACCTCCTCCTTCGCCGTCGCCACCGCGATGACCCGGATCGACCGCCGCGCCGCGGTCGCCTTCGTCCCGGCCGTCGCGGTCGCCGTCGGGCGTCCCTACCTCGGCATGCACTATCCGAGCGACGTCGCCGTCGGCGTAGTGCTGGGGACGGTCCTGGGGCTCGCGGTCCCGTTGCCGCGCCGCAAGGAAGAGCCGCTGCCGCCGAAGGCCCCGGTCGCCGATGCGCCTGCCGCGAACGGGTCGGCGCCCGCCGCGCCCGCCCCGACCTCGGAGGCCACGCGATGAAGGTCGGGATCGTCGGGCTGCCGAACGCCGGCAAGTCGACCCTCTTCAACGCGCTCACCTCGGGAGGCGCGGCGATCGGCAACTACCCGTTCACGACGATCGAGCCGAACGTCGCCGTCGCCCAGGTGCCGGACGAGCGCCTCGAAGCCGTCGCCAAGACGGTGAAGAGCTCCGAGCTCGTCCCGGCGACGATCGATTTCCACGACATCGCCGGCCTGGTCAAAGGCGCGAGCGAGGGGGAGGGGCTCGGCAACCAGTTCCTCGCCTCGATCCGGGAGACCGACGCGATCTGCCACGTCGTCCGCTGCCACCAGGACGCGAACGTGATCCACCCCGACGGCCGCGTCGACCCGATCGCCGACATCGAGACGATCGAGACCGAGCTGATCCTCTCCGACTACGAGCAGACCGAGCGCCGCATCCCGCGGGTCGGCAAGCAGGTCAAGACCGGCGACAAAGCGGCGATCGCCGAGCTTGCCTGGCTGGAGGAAGTGAAGGAGGCGCTGGCGGCGGGCAAGCCCGCGCGCTCGGTGCCGGTCCCCGACCTGGCGCCCGGCGCCGTCCGCAACCTCGGCGCGATCACCTCGAAGCCGATCCTCTACGTCGCCAACGTCGACGAAGAAACCATCGAGGTGCCGGAGGGCGTCGCCGCCCACGCCAAGTCGGTAGACGCCGGGGCGGTCGCGGTGAGCGCCCGGATCGAGGGCGAGCTGGCCGAGCTCGATCCCTCCGAAGCGGCCGAGATGCGCGAGTCCTACGGGGTCGAGGGCTCTGGCCTCGCGCGCCTCGTCCGCGCCGCCTACGACCTGCTCGAGCTGATCACCTTCTTCACCGCCGGCGAGGGCAAGGAGGCGGTCGCCCGCCCGCTCCACCGCGGCGCCACGGCCCTCGAAGCCGCGGGCACGATCCACACCGAGATCATGGAAGCGTTCATCAAAGCCGAGGCGATCGGCTGGGCCGAGCTGGTCGAGTACGGCGGCTACGTCGCGGCGCGCGACAAAGGTGCGCTGCGGGTCGAGGGGCGCGACTACCTGATCCAAGACGGGGATGTCATAACGATCAAGGTCTGAGAGGGCGGGGCGGCGACGGCCCCTTCCCTCACGAACTGCGGGAGGTTCGTCCAGGAGCCATCGCCGCCCCGCTCACGGCACGCTTGCGGAGTCCGCGGCGGACCGGTGTGGAGCGAAACCGTCCCTATGCGACGGTAAGCCTCCACGGCCGGCGCCGCTCGCGCCCGCGAGGGAGATCCTCATTTCGTCACCACCTTCTGGAAGGTCATCCAGGTCGAGTACGCACCGAGCGCGATCTGGAGCTGTTCCCCGGTCGCGGTGGTCACTCCGCCGGTCCCGATCAGCTTTGCTTCGATGATCCGCGGCGAATAGCCGGTCTTCGTGATCACGACTTTCTTCAGCCGCCCGTCGAGCAGCCCCGACAGCTTCGAGCTGATCTCCGGCCCGCTGAACTTCAGCGTCCAGTCGTGCAGCGGGCAGAGGTCGTCGTAGGGATCGGGGACCCCGACGAGGTACGGGATGGAGCTGCCGAAGACGTTTTCGATGCTCTCGGTTTTCCCGCCCGAGCAGGCGGAGAAGAGCGTCTCGGCGACCTGCCCTTCGTACATCAGCACCTGCCCCTTGGTCTGTTCGGCCGCTTCGTCTGAGGTCGTGTACTCCGATTCGAGGCCTTTGTAGACCTGGCTGCGGGTGTCGGAGTAGAGGTCGAAGCCGTCGCCTTCGACCGTGCCGGTGAGGGCGAAGGAGCGCGAGATGATCGCCTGCGCCTTCAGCTCGGCCATCGGCCAGGAGGGCGGCGACTCGTTCGGGATCACGCCCTTGACGTAGGCCTCGAGGGAGAGCGCGTTGACGACGTTCAGTTCGCTCGACCCGGCGGGGACGACCTCGAGCGCGCCGCGGTAGCGCGCACCGCCGATGCCGATCGTCCCGGCACCGCCGGCCGCGCGCAGCGTCCCGCCGCAGCGTTTCAGCGGCTTTCCGCCGGAGGTCCGCAGGACGACGCTGCCACCTAAGCGGTGCGCCTCGTAGCTGCGCGTCGGTTCCAGTTTCACCCCGCAGGCGCCGGTCGCTTCGGTGAAGGTGACGTCGCCGGAGGCGGTTTCGAGCAGGACGCGGACGACGTTCGCGCCTTCGACCGTCCCCAGGTTCGTCCCCGGGTAGTAGTGGCCGAGGATGAACTTGTCGCCCTTGCCGTGCAGCGCGTAGCCGTAGGCGCCGTAGGCGGAGAGTCCCACCCCGTGGCCGAAGCCGTGCCCGTGGACGACCCAGCTGACCCCGGCGCGGGCGCTCGCGGCGCCTGCCCCGCAGACGCAGGTGAGCGCCGCGAGGAGCGAGATGGCGAAGGTGGCGGGGCGGCGTCGTCGTGTCAAGGCTGCATCACATCAACAGAGGGGGCGAAAAGGAGTCGCGGCCACCCCGATCCGAACGCTACGCTGCAACTGTCAAGTGGAGCTGAACACCCTGACCGAGGAGCGCTTCGTCACGTTGTAGGGCTGATCTGACTGACAACCGGAAATAGCACGCAACGGATATCCCAACTATAGTTGGGATATATCCTCTATAGTTAAGGTCGATATGGACTTTCGCCGACCCCTCAGCGTGGTGACTCCGACCTTGGACGGCGACGTGCTCGGCGTGCTCGCGGGTGCTGACGAGGAGTTCACCGGTCGTCGCATTCACCAGGTGCTCGGCCGCGGTTCCGAGCAGGGCGTTCGCAAGGCGGCGGATCGCCTGGTGGGGCAGGGGATCGTGAGCCGTCGCCAGGCGGGCCAGGCGAAGCTCTACAGCCTCAACCGCAGCCACCTCGCCGCTCCATACATCGAAGGACTGGGGTCGCTGCGGACGCGGCTGATCGAGCGCCTCAAGGAGCTCACGGAGGGATGGGAGGAGCCGGCGGCAGCAGTCTTCTTGTTCGGTTCCGTTGCCCGCGGGGAAGCGGACGCCACGAGTGATCTCGACCTCTTCGTGCTGCGTCGGCCGGTCGTTGTCAAGGAGGACACACCCTGGCAGGAGCAGCTTGCCGAACTGGAGCGCGAAGCGACGGTCTGGACCGGCAACGAGGCCAGGGTGCTTGAGTTCCGGGGCCGTGACTTCGCCGACCCCGAGGTCCGGAAGATCGGCCGGGAGGTAGTCCGGAGCGGCGTCGCGATCGTCGGCAGCCGCCTCCGGATAAGCAAACTGCTGCAGAAATACAAGGGCCCGACCTGATGGCGACCCGCTTGCACGACTGCGACGAGGCGACCATGCGTGGGCGCTTGGCCAAGGCGGAGCAGTTCCTGGAAGTGGCGGAGAACACCCGTGAGTTCGCTGACGACGAAGCCGAAGTCGGTGACGCCTTGGTTTCGCTCTACGTGCTCGCCGGCATCGCCGCCTCCGACGTGCTCTGCTGCAAATCGTTAGGTCACTATGTGCAGGGGGACGATCACCAGCAGGCAGTGGCGGAGCTCTCGAAGGTCACGCCCGGCGGCAAGGCGTTGGGAAAAGACCTCCGCGCTCTGTTGGCGTTGAAGAGTCGCGCGGGGTACGGCGCCACCTCCGTCCGCACCGACGAGCGCAAGCGCGCCTGCCGCAGGGCGGAAAGCCTGGTCGAGGCCGCTCGCACCCACTGAGCAGGAGGAAGTCAAGCTTTCGGCACAGGTGCAACAGGGGCGTCGGCGCTCGCGCTGGCCAAGAGGGCCAGTCGAAGACCGCGAACGTCCTCTTCGCGGTCGAGGCGGCGCGTCGCTGGGCGTAGGCGGACTCCGGGGTGTAGGGACGGAAGGCGAAGTCGATGTCGTCGAAGACGACCGGCGAGCTGAGGGGTCGACTCCGGCGCCTACACCTTCAAGACGCCCGAGCAGGGCGCCGCGACGTCGACCCTAGCCGCCGCGTCCCCGCTCATGGACGGCGTGACCGGCATCTACCTCGAAGACTGCAACGAGGCCCCGCGAGTCAGCAAAGCCCCCGAGGGAACCGGCGGCGGCGTCGCCCGTTACGCCCTGGACCCCAGCAACGCAAAGCGCCTGTGGGACCTGTCGCTGGAACTGACCGCCTGACCCTCCGAAGCGCCGGCCCGGCCCGTGGAGCGGGATCTGATGGACCCTGGACGAACCTCCCGCAGTTCGTGAGGGAAGGGTCCATCAGATCCCGCTACTGCAACCTCGTCCCTTACTGCTCGTGCGGCCGAGCCATCGCCCGGTGGTCGAGCGCCTCATCCAGCGTCTCGACCGACACCCCGTGCTCCAGCGCCACCTCACGCAGCGGCCGCCCGGAGTCGGCAGCGTCCTTGACGATCGCCGCAGCGGCGTCGTAGCCGATGTGGGGATTGAGCGCGGTCGCCGTCGCCAGGGTGGCCTCGGCGTGGCGCTCGGTCATCTCCTCGTTGGCTTCGAGGCCCGACACGCATTTCTCGTTGAGGAGGCGCGTGGCGCTCGCCAGCAGCTTGATCGAGCCGAGCAGGTTGCGGGCGATCAGCGGCACCCGCACGTTCAGCTCGAACTGGCCCTGCATGCCGCCGATCGTGATCGCGGCGTCGTTGCCGATCACCTGGCCGGCGACCTGGATCACGACCTCCGGGATCACCGGATTGACCTTGCCCGGCATGATCGAGGAGCCCTTCTGCAGCTCCGGCAGGCGCAGCTCGGCGAGCCCGGCACGCGGGCCGGAGCCCATCAGCGCCAGGTCGTTGGCGATCTTGTTGAGCGAGACGGCGTAGACCTTCAGCGCGCCGGACAGCTCGACCAGCGCATCGCGGTTGCCCTGCGCCTCGAAGGCGTCGAGCGGGCCGGAGATCTCGAGGCCGGTGTCGGAGGCGAGCTTCTCGCGCACCTTGGAGGCGAACTCCGGGTGGGTGTTCAGGCCGGTGCCGGTGGCGGTGCCGCCGAGCGGGATCTGGCCGACCCGCCGCAGCGTCGCCTCGACCCGCTGGACGCCGAGCCGCACCTGCGCGGCGTAGCCGCCGAACTCCTGGCCGAGGGTCACGGGGACCGCGTCCATCAGGTGCGTGCGGCCCGCCTTGACGATGTCGGTGAACTCGGTGGCCTTCGCGGCGAGCGCGTCCTCGAGCGCGCCCATCGCGGGCAGCAGGTCGTGCGTCACCTCGTCCAGCGCCGCCAGATGCACCGCGCTCGGGAAGACGTCGTTGGACGACTGCCCCATGTTGACGTGGTCGTTCGGGTGCGCGCCGTCGCCGGCGAGGTTCGCGATCACCTCGTTGGCGTTCATGTTCGACGAGGTGCCCGAGCCGGTCTGGAAGACGTCGATCGGGAACTGGTCGTCGTACTTTCCCTCGGCGACGGCGGTGCCGGCGGTGGCGATCCGCTCGGCGACGTCGGTGTCGAGCTTGCCCAGCGCGCCGTTGGCTTCCGCCGCGGCGGACTTGATCCGGCCCAGCCAGCGCACCACGGGGACCGGCACGCGCTCGCCGGAAACCGGGAAGTTGTCGACTGCTTTGGTGGTCTCGCCGCCCCAGAGCTGCTCGCCCGAGGTGGTGCCTGCGTCAACGATCAAGTTCTTGCCTCCGTGGTGTCTTCGGGGAAATCGGTGGGATTTCGGGGGAGACGAAGCGTATTGCGCGGGGCCGGCCGGCGGCGTTCGCACTTCTCCGCGCTATTCGCGGATTACTGCGAACTCATCCGCCTGAGGCGGAGAGGTGCGGCTCAGGCCAGGCCGTTGGCGAACATGCCGACGACGGTCGCCAGCGCGAACAGGGTCGCGCAGAGGATCGCCAGGCCGGCAAGGCGCGGGCCGAGAGCCGCTTGGGTCTTGAACGTCTGATCTCTCACTTGCTCTTGATCGGTCCAGGCGTAAGACTCGTGACCTCTGCAATCCGACCGCCAGAAATCTCTACACCGTTTGGTGTAACGTGCCGCCGATGCCGACCGTTCGCGAGGCGACTTTCGACCTCTTCCGGGAGCAGGGGATGACGACGATCTTCGGTAACCCGGGATCGACCGAGTTGCCGATGCTCCGTGACTTTCCGAGCGACTTCCGTTACGTGCTCGGGCTGCAGGAGGCGGTCGTGGTCGGGATGGCCGACGGCTACGCGCAGACGAGCGGCCGCACCACCGTCGTCAACCTGCACACCGCGCCGGGCGTCGGCAACGCGATGGGGGCGATCTTCAACGCGCAGGCCAACCACTCGCCGCTGCTCATAACCGCGGGCCAGCAGGCGCGCGCCCAGATCACCCTGCAGGCCAACCTCACCAACCGCGACGCGACGCGGATGCCGCACCCGCTGGTGAAGTGGAGCTACGAGCCGCCGCGCGCCGAGGACGTGCCGCTGGCGCTCGCGCACGGGGCGCACCTCGCGGGCCTGGCGCCGCGCGGGCCGGTCTTCGTCAGCCTGCCGATGGACGACTGGGAGGTCGAGCTCGACGCGGCCGATGCGCGCCACGCGATCACCCGCAAGGTGACGGGACGCGCCGTCGCCGACCCGGCCGCGGTCGCGGCGCTCGCGGCAGAGCTGGACGCGGCGCGCAACCCGGTCCTCGTCGCCGGGCCCGACATCGACACCGCCGGCGGCTGGGACAGCGCCATCGCCCTCGCCGAGCGCCAGCGCCTCCCGGTCTGGGCTTCGCCCGCCACGGGCGGCGTCCGCCTCGGCTTCCCGGAGAACCATCCGAACTTCCGCGGTGTCCTGCCGCCCGCGATCGGCCCGGTCGGCCAGACGCTCGAGGGCCACGACCTGATCGTCGTCGTCGGCAGCTCGGTCTTCCCGTACTACCCGCACATCCCCGGGCCGCTCTTGCCCGAGGGGGCGCGCCTGGTCGCGATCACCTCCGACCACGACGAGGCGGTCCGGGCGCCGATGGGTGACGCGATCGTCGCCGACGTCGGCCTGACGCTGGCGGCGCTGGTCGAGGCAGTCCCCGAGTCGGACCGTCCCGCGCCCGAGCCGAACCCGGGACCAGGCGATCTCGAGATCACCGATCCGCTGAACGCCTCGACCGTCCACGGCGCGCTGCGCGAAGCGCTGCCAGAGGACGCGATCGTCGTCCTCGAGTCACCCTCCTCGACCCTCGCCCTGCGCAACCAGCTGCGCCTCTCGCGCCCGGGCTCCTATTACTTCAGCGCCGGCGGCGGCCTCGGCTTCGGCCTCGCCGCGTCGATCGGCGTGCAGATGGCGGAGCCCGACCGCCCGGTCGTCTGCGTCCTCGGCGAGGGCTCGGCGCAGTATGCGATCACCGCCTTCTGGAGCGCGGTCGCCTACGACGTTCCGGTCACCTTCCTGGTCCTGCGCAACGAGGAGTACGCGATCCTCAAGTGGTTCGCCGAAGTCGAGCAGATCAGCGGCGCGCCCGGCCTCGACCTGCCGAAGCTCGACGTCGCCGCGGTCGCCGCGGGCTACGGCGTGAGCACGGCGACGGCGACCGACCGCGACGGCGTCGCGGGGGCGCTGCAGGCGGCGCTGGCATCATCGAAGCCGGAGCTGGTCGAAGTGCCGGTCGCCCCGGGAATGTCCCTGTTCTGATGGCCCTCCGGTCGTTGCTGGACCGCGGTCCGGCCGCGCTCATGCCCGCGACTCGCGATCCGTCCGCGGACCGCGCGCCCGACTCGCTCGCCGCCGGCGTGGCCCAGCCGCTGCGCGGAGAACTGGAGGCGCTGCTCGGCCCCGACCGTGTCCTCTCGCGTCCAGGCGACCTCATCCGCTACGCCTCCGACGCCTCGCCGTACCGCAAGTTCCCGCGCGCGGTGGTGATGGCGAAGACGGCTGACGACGTCGCCGCGGTACTCGCCTTCGGCCGCGCCCAGGGCATCCCGGTCACTTTCCGCGCCGGCGGCACGAGCCTCAACGGCCAGGGGCAGACCGACGGCCTCCTCGTCGACGTGCGCCGCCACTTCCGCGGGCTCACGGTGCTCGACGACGGCGCCGCGGTGCGCGTCGGCACCGGCACGATCCTCGGCCACGTCAACCGCGTGCTCGCTCCGCTCGGCCGCCGCCTCGGTCCCGACCCGGCGAGCACCGACGTCGCCACGGTCGGCGGCGTCGTCGCCAACAACTCGGGCGGGATGCGCTGTGGGGTGACCAAGGACAGCTACTCGACCCTGCGCTCGCTGACCTTCGTCCTGCCCTCGGGGACGCGGATCGACACCGCCGCGCCGGGCGCCGCCGCCGAGTTCGAGGCGGCCGAGCCGGAGCTTGCCGCGGGTCTCGCGGCGATCCGCGACCAGATCCGCGCCGACGCCGACCTCAGCGCCCGCATCCGTCACAAGTTCGAGATCAAGAACACGACCGGGTATCGCCTCTGTGCGTTTCTCGACGCCGATAAGCCACTGGAGATCTTCCGCCGCCTGCTGATCGGTTCGGAGGGGACGCTCGCCTGGATCCCGGAGGTCGTCTTCGAGACGGTCCCGCAGCCCGCCGTCACCACCACCGCCTGGGTCCACTTCGCCGACATCGACGCGGCGATCTCCCCGGTGACGGACCTGGTCGCCGGCGGCGCGACCGCGGTCGAGCTGATGGTCGCGCCCGCCCTCATCACCGCCGCCTGGAACATGGTCGGCGCGCCGCAGGAGTGGAAAGAGCTCGACCCCACCTCGGCGGCGCTGCTGGTCGAGTACGGCGGCGCGACGCCCGAGGAGCTCGACGCGCAGGTGGCGCGGGGGACGGAGCTGCTCGGCGCCCACGAGACGATCCGGCCGCTCGACTTCACCCGCGATCCGGGCGAGATCGAGATGGCGTGGCGCGTCCGCGAGGGCCTCCAGGGACTGGTCGGCCGCCTGCGCCTGCCGGGCACGGCGCTGATCCTCGAGGACGTCTGCGTCCCGCCCGCGCGGATCGCCGAGTGCGCGCGGGACCTCCAGCCGCTCCTCATCGACCACGGCTTCCTTCCCGGCGTCGCCGGCCACGCCTCGGCCGGGAATCTCCATTTCATGCTGACCCCGGACTTCTCCAAGCCTGAGGACATCGAGCGGTACGAGGCCTTCATGGAGGGCCTGGTCGCGCTGATCGTCGACAAGTACGACGGCTCGCTGAAGGCCGAGCACGGGACCGGTGTGAACATGGCCCCTTACGTGGAGCGCGAGTGGGGCGCGAAGGCGGCCGAGCTGATGTGGCGGGTGAAGCGCCTGGCCGATCCCGACGGGGTGCTCTCGCCGGGAGTCGTCCTCAACCGCGATCCGACCGCGCACCTGCGCGACCTGAAGACGACGCCGCCGATCGAGGAGTCGGCGACGACCTGCGTCGAGTGCGGCTTCTGCGAGCCGGTCTGCCCGAGCCGCGATCTGACCACGACGCCGCGCCAGCGGATCGTGCTGCGCCGGGAGATCGCGCGGCAGCCGAACGGCTCGGCGCTGCAGGAGGCGCTGCTCGAGGAGCTCGGCTACGAGGCGCTCGACACCTGCGCGGCCGACGGCAGCTGCCAGCTCGCCTGTCCGGTCGGGATCGACACGGGGGCATTGGTGAAAGAACTGCGCGCCGAGCGCCACACCGGCCGCGCCGAGCGGGCAGCCCTGGCGACGGCGAAGCGCTGGAAGGCGGTCGAGGGCGCCTCGCGTACGGCGTTGCGGGTCGGCGGCGGCGCGGCGCGGCGGACGCGCAAAGGCCGGGCGCTCCCCGGCCCGACGAGCGGATCCCTCCCGGCGACGAACCGCGAGGGCGCCGCCGCGGTCTATGTCCCGTCGTGCACGAACCGGATCTTCGGCGGCGGCCCGGTAGAGGCGCTGGTCGCGGTCTCCGCGCGGGCGGGCCTGCCAGTCTGGATCCCGGACGACGTGGCGGGCAGCTGCTGCGGACTGCCGTGGGGCTCGAAAGGCTTCGGCGACGCGCATGCGCACAAGGCCAACGAGATGGTCGAGCGACTCTGGGCCTGGAGCGGGGAGGGCGCGCTGCCGATCGTCATCGACGCCGCCTCTTGCACCGGTGCGATCGTCGAACCGGGGGAGGGGACGCTGAGCGAGGCGAACGCCGCACACCTGGCGGAGCTGCAGATCGTCGACTCGGTCGCCTGGGCCCACGACCGCCTGCTGCCCGGGCTGGAGATCGTCCGCAAGACGGGCGCGGCGGCGATCCACCCGACCTGCGCGACCAACCGCCAAGGCAACGCCCGCCGCCTCGCCGCCCTCGCCGCGGCCCTGGCCGACGACGTCTACCAGCCTCCGACCGCGACCTGCTGCGGCTTCGCCGGCGACCGCGGCATCTCCCATCCCGAGCTGACCGAGTCCGCCACCCGCCAAGAGGCGAGCGAGCTACAAGGCCGCCATTTCGACGCCTACCTCTCGTCCAACCGCACCTGCGAGATCGGCATGACCCGAGCCACCGGCCACGAGTACGAGTCGATCATCAACGCCCTCGACCGCGCGACCCGCTGATGTTGACAGGCCGAAAACTCAAGCCCATCTGGAGTTTTCGGCCCGTCAACCGAGCTGGTTGGTGCGGGCGTCCATTTCGGCGAGGAGGCGTTGGGTTTTCGCGTCGCGCTCCTGGCGCTTATCGATCACAGGGTTGACAATTCCGCGGAGGGCGCTGACGTAGCGCCACCACTTCGGCGCGAAGACGCGCGGGGCGCGCTCTTCGATCCCGCGAACGAAGGCGGCCGCGGCTTCGTCGGGCTTGATCCGCTTCATCAGGAAGCTCGGGATGCCCTCGTTCAGTTTCTGCGCGTCGGGCTGGGACAGCGCGTCCTGGACCATGTTCGTGTCGACCCAGCCGAAGTAGGCGACGGTGGCCGACGCGCCGTGCGACGCGAGCTCCACACGCAGGGAGCGTCCCAGGCTCTCGACCCCGGGCTTCGCCACCGCGTAGGGGCTGTTGCCCATCCCGTTGGCGAAGGCGTAGACAGAGGAGACGAGGCCGAGCTGGCCCTGCCGCTCGACGATCTGGGGCAGCGCCGCGCGCACCGTGCGGAAGACGCCGAGCAGGTCGACCTCCAGCACCCGTTCCCATTCCTCGCCGGACATGCCGTAGACGGTCGCCATCTGCTTCTGGGCGATCCCGGCGTTGGCGACGGCGCAGTCGAGGCCGCCGAAGTTCTCGACCACGTCCGCGACAGCGGCCATCATCGCGCCCTGGTCGGTGACGTCGGCACCGATCCCGATCGCCCGCGCGCCGATCCGCTCGGCCGCGTCATGGGCCTGGTTCGGGTCGAGGTCGAGGACCGCCACCGAGGCGCCCCGCATCTGCATCTGACGCGCGGTCTCGAAACCGATCCCCCGCGCCCCGCCGGTCACCAGCGCCACCTTGCCGTTCAAATCGAATGCAGGCATCGGTGCAACCCTATTGGCTGCGTGGCCAGGATGCCGGGGCCGCCGCGGCGCCGGCGGACGGCGCCCACGCCCGGACCCTTGGCGGGGCCGCCGCGCCCCCGCTCCTAGAATCCGCTGTCCGTGCCCAAATTCGCCCCCGTAGACCCGAAGCAGTCTTTCCCCGACCTCGAGCAGGGCGTGCTCGAGCGCTGGCGCGAGCAGGACCTCTTTGCCCGCAGCCTCGCCGAGCGCGCCGACGCGCCGATCTGGTCCTTCTACGAGGGCCCGCCGACCGCCAACGGCCGCCCCGGCTCCCACCACGTCCTCGCCCGCGTCTTCAAGGACATCTACCCGCGCTACCGCACCATGTGCGGGTACCGGGTGCCGCGCAAAGCGGGCTGGGACTGCCATGGGCTCCCGGTCGAGCTGGAGGTCGAGAAACAGCTCGGCATCTCGTCCAAGGACGAGATCGAGACCTTCGGGATCGCCGAGTTCAATCAGCGCTGCCGCGAGTCGGTCTTCGAGTACGTCGAGGAGTGGAACCGGCTCACCGAGCGGATCGGCTACTGGATCGACCTCGACGACCCCTACGTGACGCTCGAGGACCGCTACATCGAGTCGGTCTGGTGGTCGCTGTCCCAGCTCTTCGAGAAGGGCCGCCTGTACGAGGGCCACAAGGTCGTCCCCTACTGCCCGCGCGACGGCACGCCGCTCTCCTCCCACGAGGTGGCGCAGGGCTACCAGGACGTCAAGGACGCCTCGATCTACGTCCGCTTCCGCCTCCTCGACGCAGACGGTGCGATCGGTGACGAGTCGCTTCTGGTCTGGACGACGACGCCCTGGACGCTGCCCGGCAACGTGGCCGTGGCCGCCGCGCCCGACGTCGACTACGTGCGGGCGCGCCTCGACGGTGAGGTCTTGATCCTCGCCGCGGACCTGGTCGAGAAGGTGCTCGGTGAAGACGCCGAGGTGATTCAGCGGATCAAGGGCTCCGACCTCCTGGACCGCCGCTACAACGGCCATGTCTTCCCCCTCAGCGATGGCGGGCCGACCGGCCTCGAGGGCTCTCGGCCCTTCCGAGTGATCGCCGGGGACTTCGTCACCACCGAGGATGGGACCGGCCTCGTCCACATCGCACCGCCCTTCGGGGAGGACGACTACCGGGCCGGCGCCACCAACGGGCTGTTCGATCCGACGATCGCAGGCACTCTCTACAACCCGGTCAAGCCCGACGGCAGATTCGACGACCGAGTCATCGGCTTCGCGGGCGAGTTCGTAAAAGGGAGTGAGACCGCCCGGCGCCTCATCGATCACCTCGATGGCAAAGGCCTGCTCTTCCGCGAGCAGGTCTACGAGCACGCCTACCCGCACTGCTGGCGCTGCGGCACGCCGCTTCTCTACTACGCGACGACCAGCTGGTACATCGGCACCTCGGCCGTCCGCGACCAGCTGCTCGCCAACAACGAGACGATCGGCTGGCACCCCGAGCACGTCAAGCACGGCCGCTTCGGCAAATGGCTGGAGAACAACGTCGACTGGGCGCTCTCGCGCAACCGCTACTGGGGCACCCCGCTGCCGATCTGGCGCTGCGACGACGCCCGCTGCGGGGCCATCACCTGCGTCGGCTCCAAAGAGGACCTGGAGAAGCACGGGGGGAGCGTCCCGGACGACCTCCACCGCCCCTACATCGACGAAGTCACCCTGCGCTGCGAGGACTGCGGCGGCGCCATGCACCGGGTCAGCTCGGTGATCGACACCTGGTACGACAGCGGCGCGATGCCCTTCGCCCAGTTCCACTACCCCTTCGAGGGGCAGGAGGAGTTCGCCGAGCGCTTCCCGGCCGACTACATCTGCGAGGCCCAGGACCAGACCCGCGGCTGGTTCTACACGTTGCTTGCCGAGTCGACCCTGCTCTTCGAGCAGTCGAGTTTCGAGAACTGCGTCTGCCTCGGCCTGATCCTCGATCCCGAGGGCCAGAAGATGTCGAAGAGCCGCGGCAACGTGGTCGACCCCTGGGACGTGCTCGCCGCCCACGGCGCGGACGCCTTCCGCTGGTACTACCTGACCGCCCAGCAGCCCTGGGCCGGCTACCGCTTCTCCCTGGAGACGGTCGGCGAGTCGGTGCGGCAGTTCATGCTGACGCTCTGGAACACCTACTCGTTCTGGGTGCTCTACGCGAACGCGAGCGACGGCCTCGCTGGACACTTTTTGTCGCCTCAGGGCCAAAACCGTCCAGGCGACCTCACGGACCTGGATCGCTGGGCGCTCTCGCGATTGCAGGCGACGGTTGAGACGGTGCGGGAGCGGATGGACGACTTCGACGCGACCACCGCCGGGCGGGCGATCGCCGAGTTCGTCGAGGAGCTCTCCAACTGGTACGTGCGGCTCTCGCGCCGCCGTTTCTGGGACGGCGACTCCGCGGCCTTCGCCACCCTCCGCACCTGCCTGCTGGAGACGTCGAAGATGCTCGCCCCGTTCACCCCGTTCCTCGCCGACGAGATCTACCGCAACCTCGAGGGCGGCGCCGACGGCGAGTTCGGCGGGGCGCCCGACTCGGTCCACCTGGCCGACTTCCCGGAGGTCGACGAGGCGCTCCTCGACCGCGAGCTGGAAGCAGGGATGGCCGCCGTTCAGCGCACCGTCCGCCTCGGCCACGCCGCCCGCTCCGCGGGCAAGGTGAAAGTGCGCCAGCCGCTGCGCCGCGCCGTGATCGTCGCCAACGAGGACGAGCGCGCGTCGATCGAGGCGCTCGCCGATCTGGTCACCGCCGAGCTGAACGTGATGGACCTCGACTTCGTCTCCGAGGAGGGCGAGCTGGTCACCTACACGGTGAAGCCGAACTACCGCACGCTCGGGCCGCGCTTCGGCAAGGGCATGCCGCAGGTGGCCGCGGCGGTCGCGGCGCTCGACGCCTCGAGCGTCGCGAGCACCGTCGCCGAGGGTGGAGAGGTCGGCCTCTCGATCGACGGCACCGACCACACCCTCGGCCCCGACGACCTGATCATGGCCCTGGCGCCGCTGGAGGGCTACGAGGTCGAGGCCGAGGCGGGCCACGCGGTCGCCCTGCAGCTGGAGATCGACGAGGAGCTCCGCCGCGCGGGCCTTGCCCGCGAGATCGTCCGCGCCGTCCAGGACGCGCGCAAGAACGCCGGCCTCGAGATCACCGACCGGATCGAGCTCGGCCTCGGCGGCGACGCCGAGCTGCTCGCGGTCGCCCAGGAGCACGAGGCCTACATCGCCGGCGAGGTCCTGGCGACCGGCATCGGCCAGGCCGCCGAAGGTATCCGGCGGGAGAGTGTGCCGGTCGACTCCTCGGCGATCCTCTACGGCGAGTGGGATCGCGGTCCGAGCAGGACGACGATCGACTCCCGCGAGCTGCGGATCTCGGTCCGGCCGGTTTGAGGCGCGTCGGCCAGATGCCCGCGCGACCCGCTCGCGCCCCGCGCGCGGCGCTGCCCCTCGGGCTGCTCGCGGCGCTCCTCCTTCTCGCTCTGCTTTCGCCCGGCGCGGCCCTCGCCGAAGAAGCCGCCTACGGCGAAAACGGCGGCGAAGGGTCGGGCGGCCTGGTCGGCTCGATCGAACGACCGCAGCTCCTCCTCATCCACGGCGGCTCCTTCCTCTACGACGACCCGACCTTCGAACCGCTGACCCGCGGCCGCGCCGTCGCCGCCGGCTTCGTCCCGCATTACGTCACCTATCCGCTCGACAACCTCCCGGCGGCGGTCTCGAAGGTGCGCGAAGAAGCGCGCCGCCTACGGGAAAAGTTCGGCCTCGACCGCGTCTACGCCTACGGCGCCTCGGCGGGAGGGACCCTGGTGGCGCTCCTCTCCGGCCAGAACCTTGTCTCCGCCGCGGTCGCCAAGGCACCCGTCTCCGACCTCGCGACCTGGGAATGGCCGACCGGTAAGTACGGCCCTGAATACTGGACCGCGCTCGGCGCCGACCAGGCGACGCGCGAACGACTCTCGCCCACGCTGCGCCCGGAGGAGGCGCCGCTGCTGGTCATCCAGGGACGCGCCGACAACGTTGTGCCACCATCGATGAACGAAGCGTTCGCCGCCCGGTTCAACCGGGTAAAGCTCTGGATGGTGGCGGGAGGGCACACGACCGACCGCGTGCGCCCGTTTTTGATCACCCGCGCGATGAACTGGCTGGCGCGGATCGCGGGCCAGAAGATGGTCACGCGCCGTGAAGCCGAGGCGCCGAAAGCGCCACCATCCGAAACGGGCGAATAGTCGCTGCGGGGACCCAGTCGCCCCACGCCGTAAGCTGAAGTTGACCAATGGACTCAAGAAAACATCCTGACGAAGCAGAGTCGGGGCGTCGCTTTCGCCCCGACATCGAGGGCCTGCGCGCGATCGCGATCGTCGCCGTCCTCCTTGCTCACGCCGGGGTGCCGTTCCTGGCCGGCGGCTACGTCGGGGTCGACGTCTTCTTCGTCATCTCCGGATTCCTCATCACCGGCCTGCTGGTCCGTGAGCTCGAGGGCACCGGGACGATCTCCCTGCGCGGCTTCTACGCGCGTCGCGCGAAACGCCTGCTGCCGCTCTCGGCGGTCCTGCTGGCTGCGGTCGGCGTGCTCTCGATGATCCTGCTCTCGCCCCTGCGCAACACCGAAGTGGCCGGGGACATCATCGCCTCCGCCCTCTACGTCGCCAATTGGCACTTCGCCGCCCAGTCGGTCGACTACTTCGCCCAGGGACTGGAACCGAGCCCGGTCCTGCACCTCTGGTCGCTGGCGATCGAGGAGCAGTTCTACGTCGTCTGGCCGGGGCTGATGCTGGCCGTCACCTGGTTCTGGCGCCGGCGGGGCCACTCGGTCCGCCCGGCCCTCTGGGTCGCGGTGGCCGCGATCTTCGTCGGCTCGCTGATCTACGGCATCGTGCTGACCGACGACAAACCCGCCTTCGCCTACTTCTCGACCTTCGCCCGGGCCTGGGAGCTCGGCCTCGGCGCCGCCCTCGCGCTGATCGGCACCATGAAGCTGCCGCGCCTCGGCGCCGCCGCGCTCGGCTGGGCCGGCGTCGCGGCGATCGTCTACGCGAGCTTCGTCTTCACCGGCGAAACGGCCTTTCCGGGGACCGCCGCGCTGATTCCGACCCTCGGTGCTGCGGCACTGATCCTCTCCGGCACCGCGCTTGCCGCCACCGAGGGCGGCGTCACCGGCCTGAAGAGCGGTGCAGGCTGGGTCCTCTCTCTGGCGCCGGTCCGTTATGTCGGGAGAATTTCGTACTCCTGGTACCTCTGGCACTGGCCGTTCATCATCTTCGCGGCGGCGATCTGGGGACCGCGCCTCTCGGTCGCCGCGGGCCTGCTCGCGGTCGCCGCCTCCTGGGTGCCGACCCAGCTGACCCACATGCTGATCGAGGACCCGGTCCGCCGCGCGCCCGCCCTGCGCCGCCTGCCGAACCGTGCGATCGCCCTCGGCCTCGCCTGCATGGCGGTCGCGGTCGGGGTCGGGATCGGCCTCCGCGACTCGCAGCCGACCGTGCGCCTGGCGAAGATCGGCGACGTGCCCGGTGCCGCGGCGCTGGTCGACCAGCCGGTGCCGCAGGAAACGGCGACGGCGCTGCGGCCGAACCCGCTGAAGGCCCGCGCCGACCGCGGGAGCAGCTACTACGAAGGCTGCATGGTCGGGATCGAAGGCACGAACTCGAACAAATGCCTCTATGGCAATCCGACCGGGGGCCGCACCCTGATCCTCTTCGGCGACTCCCACGCGATGCAGTACTTCCCGGCGGTCGAGGAACTCGCCGAAATCCACGGTTGGCGCCTCCTCGTCCTGACCAAGGCGGAATGCCCGCCGGAGGAAGTCGAAGTGAAGAGCATGGTCGAAGACCGCGAGTACTCGCAGTGCGACGACTGGCGCGAGGAAACCCTTAAACGCATCGAAAAGGGCGGTAAGAGCGTGACCGTGGTGATGAGCGGCGACACCGCATACACGCCGTACGGCCCGGACGGCGAAGAGCTCTCCGGCAACGAAGCGGCGGAAGCGATGGAAGCGGGCTACCTGCGGACGCTGCGGCGGATCGAGGCTGCCGGGCCCCACACGGTCGTCATCCGTGACAACCCGACCTCGAGCCAGGACGTCCCCAGCTGCGTCTCGGAAGACATCCAGCATCTCGGCCGCTGCGCCTTCCCCCGGCTCCGGGAATGGGACCGCGAATACGACGTCCGCGCCGCCAAAGCCTCACCGGAAACCAACCTGGTCGACTTCATCGGCGACATCTGCCCCGGCGAAGTCTGCCGCGCGGTGATCGGCAACGCCCTCGTCTACCGCGACAAAGACCACCTCACCGCCACCTTCGCCCGCACCCTCGAGCCGATGCTCGAAAGCGACTTCCGCGAAGACGGCCTTTTGTAGGTCGCCGAGGGGGAGAAAATCCCCCGCCCGCGCCCTTAGGGGCGCGTGAGATTCAAGCGCCACGGCAAGAACAAGCTGCGGTGGATCAACGGGACGACGCGGGAAGCTGAATCCGTTGTCGAAATTCCAACCGAAAAAAGCTTCGGGAGCAACGGTAATCCGCGCTACCGTGGAGTGGTCGCGGGCGTGCGCGTGTGGGTCGTGGTCGCGAAAGACGATCCCAATCTGGTCATCACCGTCTTCTGGAAGGAGCGAAGATGAAAGTCGATTACGACAGTGAGGGTCACTCGCTGCTTTTCGAATTCGGGGCGTTCGGAAAAGACGATCACGTCGAGGAGATGGCGACCGGTGAATGTTTCGTCTGGATCCTCGATGGACACGCGAGCAGCATCCAGCTGCTCGATGCGGACAAGAGCCTGGAGCCGCTCGATGAAGTTGCGCAACGCTTTGAGTTCGACAAGCTCGAACTGCGAGCCGCGGCACTCGCGGCGTTGGCCGCTCCCGATCGTGAGATCACGATCGAGGTGGGCGCTCAGCGCCTGCTCGGCGACGAGGCGAAAGCCGCCTGACCGACGGGCGCTACTCGCCCGTCGGGTTGATCAGGAAGTCGGTTTTCGCCGAGTCGGAGAATTTGATCCAGCAGTGGTCGGGCGTGACGCCGGCGACCTCGATCAGGGCCTGCTCGATGCGCTTGGCGATCTCCGCCTTCTGCTCGTCAGAGCGGCCCTCGTACCAGTGGACCTCGACGAATGGCATGGGAGGGTGGCGCCGCCCTTAGGCGAGCGCCGGCTCCAGTTCGGCCTCGAGGCGACGCTTGGGCATCGCGCCGACGATTTTCTTCGCCATCGCCCCGTCCTTGAAGAGGATCATGGTCGGGATCGAGAGGACTTCGTACTGCGCGGCGGTCTGCTGGTTCTCGTCGACGTTGAGGCTGAGGATCTTGAGGTTGTCACGCTCGCCGTCGATCTCCTCAAGGACCGGGTGGACGACGCGACACGGGCCGCACCACGGGGCCCAGAAGTCGACGAGGACGGCGCCCTCGGCGTCCAAGACGTCAGATTTGAAGGTGGCGTCGGTTACGTCGGCCAAATTTCCACTCACGGTGATCGCTCTCCCGAGTCGCGTTTAGAAGTCCAATACTTCAAAAAGTATAGCGCCCTGCAAAAGAGCTTTAAAGGCTAGTCCCTACCCCGGCGGACGGGGGCGAAGCAGGGTCCGCGTGAGGCGGCGCTAGGTTGGGGCCATGACCAACGCGGAGATCGCCGCCGCCCTCGACGAACTGGGCGTCCTCTATGAGCTGGACGGCGCGGTCCGCTACCGCGTCCTCGCCTACTCGACCGCCGCCAAGGCGATCCGCGAAAGCCCGGTCTCGGTCGAGGAGCTGGCGCGGGCGGGGAAGGCCACCGACATCCCGGGCGTCGGTAAGACCCTTGCCGAAAAGATCAACGCCCTGCTCGACACCGGCGAGATCCCCGCCGCGGTGAAGCTGAAGGCGAAATTCCCGCCGACGCTGGTGGAGGTGACCCGCGTCCCCGGGGTCGGCCCGAAAACCGCGCGCCTCCTCTGGGAGGAGCTGCAGATCTCCTCGCTGGAGGACCTCAAAAAGGCGGCCGAGGAAGAGAAGATCCGCGATGTCAAAGGGCTCGGGCCGAAAGCCGAGGAGAACGTGCTGGCCTCGCTCGAGCGCCTGGGCGAGCCGGGGACGGGACCGGGCCGCCTGCTGCTCTCGACCGTGCGGCCGATCGCCGAGGAGCTGGCGACCGCGCTGCGCGAGCACCCCGGCGCCCACCGGGTCGAGGTCGCGGGCTCGGTCCGCCGCTGGGCCGAGACCTGTAAGGACATCGACCTGATCGCGACCGCGGACGAAGGCAAGGACCTCGCCCAGTTCCTCGCCGATCACACGCTGATCGCCGCCGCCGGCAAACCGGGGAAAAACGGCGTCCGCGCCCAGACCCACAACGGTGTCCAGGTCGACCTGCGGATCGTGCCGCCTGCCGCCTTCGGCAACCTGCTCCAGCACTTCACCGGCTCCCAGGCCCACAACATCGCGTTGCGCGAGGACGCAGTGAAGCGGGGCCTCTCGGTCTCCGAGCACGGCATCACCGACACCGAGACCGACGAGGTCACCCTCTGCGAGACCGAGCACGAGGTCTACGACCGCCTCGGCTACGCCTACATCGAGCCGGAGCTGCGCGAGGGCCGCGGCGAGCTGAAGGCGGCGCGCGAAGGCAAGCTGCCGGAACTGGTCGACCTCGGCGACATCCGCGGCGACCTCCACGCCCACACGACCCTCTCCGACGGCCGCAACTCACTCGCCGAGATGGCCGCGGCGGGGCGCGACCGCGGCTACGCCTACATGGCGATCACCGACCATTCCGCAAGCCACGGCTTCGGCGACGACGTCCAGCCCGACGCCCTCCGTAAGCGGATCGAGGAGGTCCGCGCCTGGAACGAGGAGCACCGCAGCCGCCGCTTCCGTCTCCTGGTCGGCTCGGAGATCAACATCGGCCTCGACGGCACGCTCGACTACCCCGACGACCTGGTCGCCGAGCTGGACTGGGTCGTCGCCTCTGTCCACACCTCCTTCAACGTCTCCGAAAAGGACATGACCGCCCGCGTCGTCGCCGCGATCGAAGACCCCGACGTCGACTGCATCGGCCACCTCACCGGTCGCCTGATCGGCCGTCGCGAGCCCTACGGCATCGACGTCGAGGCGGTCGCCGAGGCCGCCGCCCGCACCGACACGATGATCGAGATCAACGGCAACCCCAACCGCCGCGACCTCTCCGATCGCCACGCCCGCCTCGCCGCCGACGCCGGCGTCCGCATCGTCCTCAACACCGACGCCCACGGCGTCGACACCCTCGACAACATGACCTACGCCGTCGCCACCGCCCGCCGCGCCTGGCTGACCAAGGCCGAAGTCGCCAACACCCGCACCTGGTCGGAGTTCAAGAAGCTGCTGGAGAAGTAACCGTCTGCATTTGGGGGCGCATAGCGACCCCAAATGCAGACGGTGCCCGCTAGGTCGCGTGCGCGCGGTCGCTGCGGAGGCCGGGGGTGCGGACCAGTTGGATCGGTTTGAGGGCCGAGTTGGGGACGACGATGAAGCGGACGCCGTCGCGCTCCTCGATCGCCGTGACGGCGGCCTCGCGGGTGTGCCAGGCGAGGGAGACGATCAGGGCGTAGCCGGTGCCGATGATCGCGACGCCGGGGAAGAAGAGGCCGAGGCCGCCGGCGATGATCGCGGTGAGGAGGATCGGCCAGAGGCGCTGGATCGCGATGCGGGCGGGCGCTTGAGAGGGGAGGGAGGTGGCCATGCGGGCGCGCGAGAGCGGCTCGCGCATGTCCTCGCGGGCGCGCTCCGGGCGCCCCATCCAGAAGCCGAGGATGAGGGCGATCGCCCACCAGGCGAGGGCGACGATGACGGTCGTCGCGCTCGGTTCGCCACCGACCGAGATCGCGCTGATCGCCCCCAGCGCGGTGGCCTCGGCACCGGTGAGGAAGACCGTGGCGCGTAGCAGGTCGGTGTAGGGCATGGCGGCGCCTATCCTCGCGGACGGGCGCTCACTCCGCGAGCCAGGCGAGGATCTCGAGCCAGCCCGCCGGGCCCTCGACGGTGACGTCGGCCTCCTCGGCCACCTCCGGCGGCCCCTCGGCGGAGAGGACGCCGACGCGCACCGCGGCGACCAGCTCGCCCGCGTCGCGCAGCTCGCCGAGCCGGCGGAAGGCATCGACGTCGGTGCGGTCGTCCCCCGCGTAGACGACCCGGTCGACGCCGTCCTCGGCGAGGATCGAGGCCACCGCGGCGCCCTTGCCGCCGCCGCCGACCGGCCGCAGCTCCAGCACCTTGCGTCCCCAGTGCGGTTCGAGCCCGGCCCGGCCCGCCTCGACCCCGACCTCACGGGCCACCGCCTCGGCCCGCGCCTCGTCGGCCGCGCCGCGCCAGTGGAGCGCCTGGATCGGCCCCTTGTCTTCGAGCCGCAGCCCGGCGTCGTCGAGGCGCGCGGCCTCGACCGCGGCCATGAACGCCGCCGCGTCGCCCTCGCGCCCGCCCAGCGAGGGGTCGGGCTTCGGCTCGACATCGCCCGGCATCATCAGCTCCAGCCCGTGGTTGCCCGCGTAGGCGACCCCGTCGAGGCCCATCCGATCGCGCACGTCGGCGGCGCGCCGCCCGGAGATCGCGCCGACCATCGCGTAGCGGTCGATCAGCGCCAGCAGCACCGCGCGCGCGTCGTCCGGCAGCGCCACCTCGTCGGCGCGCTCGACGATCGGCGCCAGGGTCCCGTCGAAGTCGGTGAGGATCGCCGCCTTGCCCGGCTCGGCGCGCAAAGGCTCGAGCAGCCCCCGCCAAGCCGCGGTCGTGGTCTGGGAATCACCCGCCATCCGTCCTTAGTATCGCGGGATGGCGAATTCAAACCTGGCGGCGAGCCGCGGCGACCTGCTCCGTCGCCCTCATCTGGTCCGCCGCGCCCGCGCGGCTTAACCGCGCCGCCCAACCCATCCTCTACGCTGAACTCGTGGATTCCTTGCGCTGGGAAGCCGAACTCCCCAAGCTCCGCTCGCCGGTCATGATCTGTTCCTTCCGCGGCTGGAACGACGCCGCCGCGGCCGCGTCGACCGCGCTGGCGGCGATCGGCAACTCGCTCGACTCCGAAGTGGTCGCCTCGATCGACCCGGAGGAGTACTTCGACTTCCAGTCGACCCGCCCGACGATCACGATGGCGGCGGGGGAGACGCGGCGGATCGAGTGGCCGGAGAACAACTTCATCGCGGTGCGCGTGCCGTCCGCCGACCGTGACCTGGTGCTGCTCGACGGCACCGAGCCGAACCTCAGGTGGCGGACCTTCTCCGAGTCGGTGGCGACTGCCGCAGACGCCCTCGACGTCGACCTGGTGATCACGCTCGGATCGCTGATCGCCGAGGTGTCCCACACCCTGCCGGTGCCGGTCACCGGCCTCGCCTCCTCGCCGGAGCTGGTCGACGAGCTCGACCTCGAGCGCTCCAACTACGAGGGCCCGACCGGGATCGTCGGTGTCGTCCACGACCTCTGCCGGCAGACCGGCATCGACTCCGCCTCTCTCTGGGCGGCGGTGCCGCATTACGTCGCCGCGGTCCCCAACCCGAAGGCCGCGCTGGCGCTGCTGCGCCGGCTCGAGGGGATGACCGGGATCGCCGTCGAGGCCTCCGAGCTGGAGGAGGAAACGACCGACTACGAGGAGCAGATCGGCCGCGCCGTCGCCGCCAACCCGGAGATCGAAGAGCTGGTCGAACGGATCGAGGCCGAACAGGTCGACATGCTTGCCGACGAGGTCGACGACCTCCCGAGCGCCGACTCGATCGCCCGCGAGTTCCAACGGTTCCTCAGGCAAAAAGGTGGCGAGCAGGGGTAGCCCGAGGGCGACCCTTCACTCACGAACTGCGGGAGGTTCGCTCAGGGTCGCCCTCGGGCTACCAGCGGGCCTCGGTCAGGATTCGGCGGCAGGGCAAACGAGCCGGTAGTCGCACCACGAGCACACGCTGGGGCTGGGGCGGGGCTCGAAGTCCTGGGAGAGGACGCCCTCGCCGACCGTGACCACGGTGCGCTCGACCCGCTCGGCGTCATCCGGCCTCGTCGGCGCCGGAATTTTCTCGGCGTCGAGCACGTAGTCGTAGGAGGCGTAGGCGGCCTCGATGTCCCAGGCCTCGCGCGCCGCCATCCGGTAGAGCGCCAGCTGCAGGTCCGAGTCCAGTTCCTCTTCGGTCTTGCGTTCGCCGGTCTTGTAGTCGATCAGCTCGTAGGCGCCGTCGGCCAGCCGGTCGACCCGGTCGACCCGCCCGCGCACGTGGTGGTCGGCGACCTTGAAGTCGAACTTGCGCTCCATCCAGACCGGCTCGGAGTCGGAGACCCGTTCGCGCTCCCAGTAGAGGCGCAGCGCCTCGCGCCCGCGGTCGCGGTACTGCATCTCGTCGTCGGTGTTGCCGAAGCCGCCGCGTCGCCAGCCCCCCTCGAAGAGCCGGCTCAACGTCCGCATCTCGTCGCCCTCCTCCGGCGGCTCCTTGTGGAACCGTTCGAGGACGTTGTGCATGAGGATCCCGAACCGCTGGTTGATCGTCGGTTCCTGTGGGATACCGAAGACGCGCGCGAACTTGTACTTCAGCGGGCAGGTCAGGTAGAGCGTCAGGTCGGAGGCTGAGAGGCTGAGGCGACCGTCGCCGCGGCGCGGCAGGAAGGCCTCCAGCGAGGGCTCCTCGCGGGCCGAGATCATCCGCAGCCGGCGACCGCGCTCCTGCTCGGAATCGAGCAGATATGAGTCGAGCGAGGAGGCGTCGAGCTCCGCCTGCTGCTCGGGCGTCGCGACCTGGCGCAGGAGGCCGTTGACCGCGTCGATGGCGTCCGCCGTCCCCTCCTCGCCGGGCCGCTGGGCGAGTGCCGCGAGCTTCAAGAGCTCCAGGTAACGGGCGATCGCCCGGTTCACGTCGATCGCCGTGTCGAGGCGCGGCTCCGACAGCTCGCGCCCCGCCCGCCAGCTCGCCTCGAGCACCTGCTCGCGCAGCGTCCGGTAGGTCGCGTGGAGGCCCTCGGCGGGGCCGAAGAGCTCCTCGTCGTGCTCCTCCTCGACCGTGTCCGGGGACGCGGCGAGCGCCTCCGCGTAGGCGCGGGCGGGGCGGGCGGGATCGGCGCCGGCGACGCGGGAGAGGACCATCTCCTCGCGGGCGGGCCAGCCGATCCGGCCCCACTCCGCCTCCGCCTCGAGCCCGAGCGCGAACACGCGGTCGAAGCCCAGCCCCTTGACGGCGCCGAGCGCCAACCCGACCACCGCGCCCGGCGCGGGCGGCTCCTCGCCACCGGCCGGCTCGACGCCCGCCTCGGCGACGGCGGAGAGATAGGCGACGAAGCCGCGGGTCGAGCCGTGCGGCTCGCGCCGCGCCCAGGCGGTCGCCAGCTCGCCCAGGCGCGAGAGCCCGAGCAGCCGCTCGGCGACCTCCGGCTGGGCGGCGAAGAGGCGCTGGCGGCGCAGGCCGACCGCCTCGATCAGCCGCCGAACGAACACGTCCGCGCGCCGCTCCTCCATCGCCCCGGCGGCGGTCGAGTAGAGCTTCAGGAAGGTCTGGACGCGCTCGCGCGCCTCGGGCTGGAACTGGGGACTGTCGAGGGCGGCCTCGCAGCCCGCGACCATGTCGAGCTTGCGGCGGCGGGCGATCGTCGTCAGGCGGGCGAGGTCCCCGGGGCGCAGTTCGACCGGCGGCCGGGTCAGCGCGCGCGCCGCGGCGGCCGAGTCGTCGGGATCGGCGAGGACGCGCAGCCAGGCGATCGCGTCGCGCACCTCGGCCCGCTGGAAGAGCGCCGTCGGCCCGGCGAGGTGGAAGGGGATGCCGCGCTCCTCCATCGCCGCGGCGACCGCGCCGCCCTCGGCGGTCGGGTCGGCGAGCAGGACGCAGATGTCGTCGGCCCGGGTGCCGCCCGCGAGCAGGTGCTCGACCTCGCGCGCCGTCGCCTGCGCCTGCGCCCGCTCGTTGGCGCACTTCCAGAAGCGCAGCTTGGGATCGCGGAAGCGCTTCTCGAGCACGACGACGTCGCCCGCGGGGTGGAGCGCGCGGTACCAGGCGGCCAGGTCCGGGCCGCCGCGGCCAGTGACCTCCAGCTCGACAAGCTGGAGGTCTCCCGACTCGGCCTCCGGCTCCGCGTCGCCCCTCGCCTCCAGCACGAACAGCTGATTCGGGTTGTCGCCCGCCAGCCCCTCGAGCAGCGCCCGCTGCGCCGGCGTCGACTCCTCCAGCTCGTCCACCATCACCTGGGCGAAGCGCGCCGCGATCGCCGCCCGCACGTCGGGCCTTTCCACCAGCAGGCAGTCGAGGGCGAGGAAGACGTCGCCGCGGTCGAGGCTCCCGGTCTCGGCCAGGATCCGGTCGTGCGTCGCGTACAGCTCGGCGAACTCGGTCTCCCGCCGCGCCGTCTCGTGCTCGGCCTCGCTCGCCGCCGCTTCGGCCTGCTTCTCTGCCAGCTCGGCGAGCGTCGTCGGGCCGATTCGCTCCGACTTCAGCGTGTCGATCCGGGCCAGCAATCGTGCCAAGAGGCCGGCCGGGTTGCCGCGGATCTCGTGCCGGCGCAGCGGCAGCGAGTCGAAGCGGTCGAGCAGGACCGCCAGCCGCTCCGCCCGCCCGAGCACGTCGAAGAACGGATCCAGCCCGGCCGCCTCGGCGTGCTCGCGCAGCAGCCGCTCGCCGATCTCATCCCAGTCGCCGACCCAGAGCTCCTCATAAGGGCCATCGAGCAGCGCCTCGCAGCGATCGCGGAGCCGCCGCGCCGTCGCCCGCCGGGCGCCGATCACCAGCACCCGATCGGGGGGATTTCCGCCCGCCGCCAGGTCCGCGAGCCGCCGCGCCAGCAGCTCGCTCTTTCCGGTCCCGGCCGCGCCGAGCACCAGCAGGGGACCGTCCCGGTGCGCGGCGGCCCGCTGCCGCCCGCCCGTCTCCCCCTCTATCGACAGGTCGATCTGACGCATCGTCCAAAGCTAGCGCGCCATAGAGTCCGACCCTTGGACGTTTTCTCCGCAGACTGGCCGGGAATCTGTCGCCGCATCGTCGTGGCGCAGCGGCGCATCTTCGACCGCGTGGTGACGAGCGAGGAACGCACGCACTACGAGGGGGTGGGCGAGGGCGGCGACCACACGCTGATCATCGACCGCGAATGCGAGGACGAGGTCTTCGTCGAGCTGGAGAAGCTGGGCGTGGAAGGCGCTTCGTTCGTCGCGGTGTCCGAGGAGCGCGGCGAGGTCGTCTTCGGCGACGGCGGCTCGGTGCGGGTCGTGATCGACCCGATCGACGGCTCGCTGAACGCGCGCCGCACGATCCCGTCCCACAGCCTCAGCATCGCGGTCGCCGAGGGCGACTCGATGGCCGACGTGCGCTTCGGCTTCGTCCACGACTTCGGCGCCGACGAGGAGTTCATGGCGACGCGCGGCGAGGGCGCCACGGTGGGCGGCCGCGCGGCCCGGGTCTCCGGCGGCAACGGCAGGCTCGAAGTCGTCGGCCTGGAGTCCGCCGAGCCCGACTGGACCATCCCGGCGCTGCAGTCCCTCTCCGGCAACGCCTACCGCCTGCGGGTGGTCGGCTCGATCGCGATCACCGCCGCCTACGTCGCCGCCGGCCGCTTTGACGCCTTCCTCAGCTTGCGACCGTGCCGCTCGGTCGACGCCGCCGCCGCCCAGTTGATCGTCCGCGAGGCGGGCGGCGCGGTGGCCTTCGGCGACGGTGACCTCGACGGCGCCCCACTCGACCTCAGCGCCCGTTACCCGATGACGGCCGCCCGCGACGACGAGGCCCTGGCCGCCGTCCGCGCCGCCCAGAACGCCTAGTCGGTCGATCCTGCGAAGGGACGGCCGTTGTTCCGGCCGCCGCGGCCGTCCGAGCTGCGTCCCGGGCG
>JBOGYZ010000270.1:0-12163 GCA_050697015.1 Solirubrobacterales bacterium | reverse complement strand
CCTCGGCGCAGCCGCCGGACTTGGCGTTGACCAGCGAGCACATGTCGGTGGAGTCGCCGAAGTTCTCCCGGCGCACCTCCCAGGCGCGCTCGACCAGGGCTTCGATGTCGGCGGGCTCGGCGAGGCGGCCGAGCTCGAGGGCTTCTTCGTGGGTGATCAGTGAGGGCATCGGACTTCCCCAGGATACTCTCTTCAACCAATCGGTCGGCAGATTTCGGGACTCCTGCGCCCGCCCGGCTCTAAGATCCTGGGGTGCCGTCGCCGATGAACATATGAGCGGGCCGCCGCCGAAATCATGGGCGGTCGATCCCGACGAAGCGGGCGCCCGCCTGGTCCAGGACGGGCTCTGGCGGCTGCGCATCCCGGTCGGTCGGGAAGAGTTCGACCACGTCAACGCCTACGCGATCGAGCACTCGGGCGGCATCCTCCTGATCGACTGCGGGACTGCGGGCGATCCGAGCTGCGCGGTGGCGCTCGAACGGGCGCTGGCCGACGCCGGCCTGCGGCTCGAGGAAGTCACCGACCTACTCATCACCCATGTCCACTCCGATCACGTCGGCCTCGCCGCCGCCTTGCGCAAGCGCCTACCGATCACGATCTGGGCCCACCCCTACGACGACCACACCTACTCGGCCCTCGCCGATCCGCAGGGCACCTACGAGAGCCGGGTCAGGGTCGCCCATCGGGCGGGCCTACCGGAGAGCCGCATCCCCGCCATCGCCACGGTCCGCGAGGAGCTCGAGGGGATCTCCGGCATCGCCCGCCCCGACCGGGCGCCGGTCGAGGGGGTCGAGATCGAGTCGGCCCTGGGACCGTGGCGGGTGATCGAGACCCCCGGCCACGCGCCCTCACACGTCTGCCTGCTCCAGCCCGATCAGGGCGTGGCGATCGTCGGCGACGTTCTCTGCGCCGCCTACATCATCTGGATCGAATACGGCTGGACGCCCGACCCCGCCGCCGAGCAGCGAAGCTCTTACGGGCGGGTCGCCGCCGCCGGGCCGCCCGCGCTAGCGCTGCCCGGCCACGGGCGGCCGCTCGATTCGGTGGAGGAGCTGGTGGCGAGCCACGAGGCCGAATTCGGCCGCCGTCTGGGGGCGACACGCGATGCCCTCGCCCGCGGCCCGGCCACCGCCTACGAGGTCGCGGACCGCGCCTTCGGCGCCGACTCGGCCAGCGACATCAAGGCCTTCGAGCACATCGGTGAGACGATGTGCTTCCTGCGCCACCTGACCCGTGAAGGCGAGGCAACGCAGGAGGAGACCGACGACGGCCGGCGTGTATACCGCCTTGCCGTCGCTCAGTAGCGAACCGTGTCGGCAAAGAACGGCAGGCGCTCACCGAGCAGCACCTCGGCAGTGCCGATGGCGGAGCGCCGCCTTGTCGATGCCGATGCCGCGGGCGCGGACCGTTTCCCCGGTCAGGTAGAGGCCTTCGACGCCGCGGACCACCGAGTCGGGCCGCGCCGCGCCGACCTGGCCCGGCTCGCAGATCACCCCGTAGGTGTTGACCACGTGGGGCCTCATCCACAGGGACCCACGTGCGGCGGCCATCATCTCCTCGATGCCGAGCCAGAGGTCCTCGAACGGCGATGGTGACCGGCCAGCGACTGGTCGTCGACGGCGGCGCAGACGCCTCGCCGACCGGCTGAGGGAGCGCCGCGACGCTCAGCCGTGGCGGAACTCGGGGCGGCGCTTCTCGATGAAGGCGGTCACGCCCTCGCGGGCGTCCGCGCCCCTCGCGACGCCGAGGAAGAGCTCCCGCTCACGCTCCAGGCCGCGGTCGAGCGGCTCGGTCGCCGCCGCGCGCAGCGCCGCTTTGCCGGCCCGGATCGCCGGGCCAGAGGCACGCGCCAGGCGGGCCGCCAGCTCCTGCGCCTCGCCCAGGGCCTGGCCGGGCTCGGCGACCTGGTCGACCAGTCCGGCGGCGAGCGCTTCCTCGGCGTCGAGCAGGATCCCGAGCAGGAGCATGCGCGACGCCAGACCGCGGCCGACCCGGCGCGGCAGCCGTTGCGTGCCGCCTGCCCCGGGGATCAGGCCGAGGGTGACCTCGGGCAGCCCGAGGCGGGCGCGCGGGTCGACGACGATCAGGTCGCAGAGCAGCGCCATCTCGAGGCCGCCACCGGTGGCGTGGCCGCCGACCGCGGCGACGACCGGGATCGGC
This sequence comes from Solirubrobacterales bacterium, assembly GCA_050697015.1. Lineage (GTDB taxonomy): Bacteria > Actinomycetota > Thermoleophilia > Solirubrobacterales > 70-9 > VAYN01. The sequence continues at coordinate 10,003 of JBOGYZ010000270.1, read as the reverse complement.
AGCGCCAACCAGCCACCGAAAACCTCGCCGGTCAGCCGCGCGTGGCCCGCCATCTTCTCGGCGTCGCCGAGGGCGCGCCCGAACTCGTTCAGGTCGGCGCCAGCGAGGAAGGTGCGCTCGCCCGCCCCGGTCAGGACCACGGCTCGCACCTCGCTAGCGGCGATCTGCGCGGCCGCCGAGCCGAGCGCCTCGATCACCGCGTCGGCGAGCGCGTTGACTGGCGGGTTGTCCACCCACACGGTCGCCACCGCGCCCTCGATCTCGATCTCCACCGGTGCCGTCAAGAGGGCAGAAGGTATAGCAAGGGACGGTGCTTTCATTCAACCGTTTGTTTGTTTGACTGGACGATCGAAGCTGGTCCGTTGGCGATCCGTCAGCGCCTCCGGCTCGGTCCGGGCGCTGCTGCTCAGCATCGCGTCGATCCCGCCCCAAGCAGAGCTCCAGCCGCTGTGGTCCTCCTTATAGTGACCCCTAATTCGGCTTCTCGTACTCTGTGAAACCACGCCCGGTCTTGCGACCGAGGTGGCCGCCGTTGACGAGGACCCGCAGGTTCTGCGGCACGATGAACCGCTCGCCGTACTGCTCGCGCATGTTCTCGGCGACGTGCAACGTCGTGTCGAGGCCGGAGAAGTCGAGCGTGTCGAGCGGCCCCATTGCATGGTTGAAGGCTTTGACGCAGGCCAGGTTCACGTCCTCGGCGCTGGCGATCCCCTCCTCGACGATCCGCATCGCCTCGAGGCCGAGGGCGATGATCAGGCGCGAGGTGATGAACCCGGGCGTGTCCTTCTCGCAGACGACGGTGCGCTTGCCGTAGCGCTCGCACAGCGCCAGGGTCGTCGCCAGGGTCTCGTCGGAGGTCTCGACCCCGCGGATCACCTCGATCAGATCCATCACAGGCGGCGGGTTGAACCAGTGCGAGCCGATCACCCGGTCCGGACGGCCGGTCGCGGTGGCCAGCGCCGAGATCGAGAACTGGGAGGTGTTGGACGCCAGGATCACGTCGTCGCGGCAGCTCGCGTCGAGTTTGGCGAGTACGCCGCGCTTCACCTCGAGGTCCTCGACCACGGTCTCGATCGCGTGGTCGGCGTCGGCCGCGGCGGCCTCCAGCTCGGTGCTGGTGGCTACGCGGCCGATGATCGCGTCGGCCTCCTCGCGCTCCATCCGGCCGCGCTCGACGCCGCGCTCGAGGTTGCGCCCGATCCGCGTTCGGGCGCGCTCCAGGGCACCCTCGTCGAGGTCGACGATCGTCACCTCGAGGCCAGCCGTGGCGACAACCTGGGCGATGCCGTTGCCCATGATGCCGCCGCCGACGACGACCACCTTCCGGATCTCGCTCACGAAGCCGACTCCCATTTGCCGTCGACCGCCTGATAGGGACGGGCGACCTCGACCAGGGTGCCGTGGGCGCTCTCCGGCAGCACCCAGTTCCAGCGCTGCCAGGGCATCTCCGAGCTCATGTTCGTGTCGCCGCTGACCGCGACCCCCGCCTCGGCCAGCCTCTTCGAGGTCGCCTCCGGGTCGTCGGTGGTGAAGCAGATATGGTGCACGCCCTCGCCGTGCTTGGCGAGTCGCTTGCCGAGGTGACTCTCGGGATCGGGCTCCATCAGCTGGATCTCGGCGCCATGGTCGGAGACGAAGGTCGCCCAGCGGGTACCGTCGCCGCCGCCGTCGAACTCGTCGTAGCGGACCAGCCGCTGCTCGAGCTGCCCGGGATCGAGCACTTCCAGGATCTTGGTCCAGTCATCGACCGCCTGATCGAGGTCCTCGACCAGGATGCAGACGTGGGCAAAGGGTCCACTTGGCATTTCTTCCTCTCCCTTCAGAGGCCGAGCGAGCGCCCGACGATCTCTTTCATGATCTCCGTCGTCCCGCCGTAGATCCGCTGCACGCGACAGTCGCGCCAGATGCGGGCGATCTCGTACTCCTCCATGTAGCCGTAGCCACCGTGCAGCTGCATGCCGAGGTCGACGACCTTGAACTGCAGCTCGGTGGTCCAATACTTGGCCCCTGCGGCGCGCTCGGCGCTCAGCTCGCCGGCGACCTGGTCGGCGATGCAGCGGTCGATGAAAACGCGGGCGACATCGACCTCGGTGGCCGCCTCGGCGAGGGCGAAACGGTTCGCCTGGAACGAACCGACCGGCTGCCCGAAGGCGTTGCGGTCGCGCACGTAGTCGAGGGTCACCTCAAGCGCGTGTTCGGCGCTGGCCACCGCCGAGACGGCGATCGAGAGTCGCTCCTGGGCGAGGTTGCGCATCAGCAGGCGCAGGCCCTCGCCGGGGGCGCCGATCACGTCACCGTCCTCCACCGGGACCTCGTCGAAGAACAGCTCGGCGGTGTCCTGGGCCTTGCGGCCGACCTTGTCGAGCTTGCGGCCGCGGGTGAAGCCGGGGGCGTCGGCAGCGACGGCGAACAGGCCGAGGCCCTTGACCCCCTCCTCTTCGACCCGGGCGGCGACGATCATCAGATCGGCCTGGATGCCGGAGGTGACGAACGTCTTCGAGCCGGTCAGCGACCAGTGGTCGTCGCGCCGGCGAGCTTTCGTCGCGATCGCCCGCAGGTCGGAGCCGGTGCCGGGCTCGGTCATCGCGATCGCCGGCACCGTCTCACCGCTGACCACGCCCGGGAGCCAGCGTTCGCGCTGCTCCGCTGTGGTCAGCTCGGTCAAGTAGGGCGTGACGATGTCGTTGACGAGGGCAAAGTTGTCGGTGGCCGCCCCGGTCCGCTCGATCTCTTCGTCGATCACCGCGTTGAAGCGGAAGTCGTCGATCCCCGCCCCGCCCAGCTCTTCGGCGGCCTGGAAGGCGACGAAGCCCTGCGCCGCCGCTTTGCGCCAGAAGTCACGGTCGATCACTCCGGCCGCTTCCCACTCCTCGCGCTTGGGGACCGCCTCACGGCGCAGGAAGCCCGCGACGGATTCTCGGAACGCTTCGTGCTCGTCCTCGAAGATCGACCGCCCCATCTTCAGACGCGCTGGATCAGGGTGCCGGTGCCGAGGCCGCCGCCACAGCACATCGTCACCAGGCCGATCTCACGGTCGTCGTCCTCCATCTCGTGCAGCAGGGTGGTGAGCAGGCGCGCCCCGGTCGAGCCGAGCGGGTGGCCCAGGGCCATCGCGCCACCGCGCGGGTTGACGCGATCCATGTCCGGAGAGAGCTCCCGCTGCCAGGCGGCGACGACGGGGGCGAAGGCCTCGTTGATCTCGATGTAATCGATGTCGGAGATCTTCATCCCGTTGCGCTCGAGGATCTTCCGAGTCGCCGGTATCGGACCCTCCAGCATTTTCACAGGGTCGCAGCCGACGGTGGTCTGGTCGATGATCCGCGCCCGCGGTGTCAGGCCCAGCGCGTCAGCCTTTTCGCGCGACATCAGCAGCACGGCCGCGGCGCCGTCGGAGATCTGCGACGAGTTGCCGGCGGTGATCACACCGTCCGGTTTGAACGCCGGCTTCAGCTGCGAAAGCGTCTCCAGGTTGGTGTCGGGACGGATGCCCTGGTCCGTGGTGAAGGTGTCGCCGTTGACACTGATCGGGACGATCTCACGGTCGAAGAGGCCTTCCTCGGTCGCCTTCGCCGCCTTCGCGTGGGAGCCGACGGCAAGCCCGTCGAGCTCGGAGCGCGGGACCTCCCACTCCGCTGCGATCAGCTCGGCGCCGATGCCCTGGCCGCGGACGTCGTGGGCTTCGAAGAATTTCGCCGTCCAGGGGCTGCCGTAGTCCTCGTTCACCTTCTCGCCGGCGGCGAAGGAGTTGTGGCCCATGTGCTCGACCCCGGAGCCGACGACGACATCGTGGATGCCGGCGGCGATCAGCGCGGCGCCGTAGTTGACGGCGGCCTGCGCCGAGCCGCACTGGCGGTCGACGGTGGAGGCGGCGGCCTCCACCGGCAGCCCCTCCTGCAGCCAGGCGTTGCGGGCGACGTTCATCGACTGCTCGCCGAACTGCTGGACGCAGCCTGAGATCACGTCCTCGACCTCGGCCGCCGGGACGCCTGAGCGCTCGATCAGCGCGGTGTACGTACGGCCCAGCAGATCGGCCGGGTGGAGATCTTTGTAGTAGCCCTTCTCCCTGTGTCCACGTCCGATCGGCGTGCGGACGGCATCGACGATTACGACCTCACGGCCTTGCTGTGCGGGCATCCTCGGGCTCCTCTCTCAATCAACCAACCAATTGTTTGACTGGTAGAGCGTAGCAGTGTAGCCTCGGCCGCCGGGGGTTCTGGACAACGGGAATGTGGGAAAGGACACGAGACCCGTGATCAAGTTGGTTGGTACCTGGCACATTCCGGACACGAGGACGCCGGAGAAGATCGGCGCCCACTACTTCGCGGTGCATGTCTCGAACCTGCGGGCGTTGCCGAAACTGCGTCGCCACGTCGTCCCGAAGGCGACGGAGACGCCCGAGGGCGGCGAGCTGCCCACCTGGCGCGGGGCCGAGGTCGGCTCCGACAACCGCGAGGACTTCCACGCCGCGATTGCCTCTCCCGAGTGGACGAAGATCGCCGCCGATGGATTCATGCCCTTGGTGGCCGGCCTCGAGACCGACGTCTTCGAGGTCGAGGAAGAGTTCAAGCCCGACGAGCAGGCCTGATCGCGATGAGCAGGCTTGACGGCCGCACCGCGCTGATCACCGGAGCGGCCCGCGGACAGGGCCGCTCCCACGCCCTCCACTTCGCCGAGGAGGGGGCGAATCTGGCCCTGATGGACATCGGCCACGACATCGATGTCTGCGCCTATCCGCTCGGCAGCGAGGAGCAGCTGGAGGAGACCGCGCGGCGCTGCCGTGAGCTCGGGGCCGAGATCTGGACCGGGCTCTGCGACGTTCGCGACGCGGAGCGGGTCGAGGAGCTGGTCGGCGAGGCGGCCGCCCAGCTCGGCGGCATCGACGTCCTGATCAACAACGCCGGCGTCTCCAGCCCGACCGGGCTCTCCAACGAGCTCTCGTTCGAGTCCTGGCGCTTCGTCATGGGCTCCAACCTCGACGGGCCCTTCTACGTCGGGCGCGCGGCCGCGAACCAGATGATCTCCCAGGGCCGCGGCGGGTCGGTCATCAACATCGGCTCGACCGCCTCGTTCAAGGCGTTCTACAGCAACGTCGCCTACGTCGCGGCCAAGCACGGCATCGTCGGCCTGACCCGATCGATGGCTGTGGACCTGGCCCCACACAACATCCGCGCCAACTGCATCGCGCCCGGTTCGGTCCGCGACGATCCGGACCTCGACTCGCGGCTGCTGACGGCGGTCGCGGAAGAGTGGGACGTGCCACTCGACGGCTATGAAGGCGTCTTCGCCGACTACCACCTGATGGGCGTGCTGATGGAGGCGAAGGACATCTCCCGCGCCTGCGTCTGGCTCGCCTCCGCCGACGGCGACCGTGTCACCGGAGCGATCATCCCGGTGGACGCGGGCGCGATCTCCAAATAGGCCTGCTCCTTCTCCGGGAAGCAACCACGGCCGGCCGATCCACGGACCGGCCGGCCGCCGTCTTGTCTGCGATCAGACGGAGGCGGGGCCGAGGTCGATGACGAGGTTCTCGTCATCGTCGGTCGACGCGGTGGCGCCGGGGGGGATGAGGATCGTCGTCGTCGCCGCGGCGACCACGGCGGGCCCGGCAATCGGGCTGAGGCCGGCGGCGCGGGAGGCGGGGACGACCTTGGTCGCAAGCTTCTCGGCGCCGTCGGCGCCGGCCCAGGTGACCTCGCGGGTGGGGACGTCGGCGTCCTCGTCGGCCGAGCCCGCCTTCACCCGCGGCTGCGGCAGCTTGCCGCGGCCGACGACACGGCAGCCGACGACTTCGCTCCCGGCGCCCTCGAAGGCCGAGCCCTTGCCGTAGAGACGGTCGTAGATCGAGGCGAACTTGGCGCCGAGGTTGTCGCCCGGCGAGCTCACGTCCTCGGCGTCGAGCGGAACCTCGACCCGGTGGATCTGGAGCGGGTACTTCATCTCGGCGAAGCAGTCGATCTCGTGGCGCTCGGCCGGGATCCCCTCCGCCTCGAGCTCCCGGTGGGCCTCCGCCTCGAGCCCGTCGAGCGTGCTCTTTAGCAGATCGCCCGCGAACGGCGAGGGAACGTGGATCGCCCGCTCGTAGACGTGGACGACGTCGGACGTCGCGCAGCCGTAGGCCGACCAGGTGGTCGAGAGGGTGCCGAGCGGCACCACTCCCCGCTCGGAGCCGAGCTCGGCGAGATAGCCGGCGATGTGCAGCCCGCCGGCCCCGCCGTAGCCGTAGACGGCGAAGTCACGCGGGTCCATTCCGCGCTCGACCGTCATCTGGCGGATCAGGTCGGCCATTTGGGCGTTCACGATCTGGCGTGCCGCCAGCGCGACCTCGATCGCCGAGAGGTCGACCTCCTTGCCCAACGCTGTCAGCGCCCGCTCGGCGCCGGAAACGTCGAGCGGTAGGTCGCCGCCGAGGAAGTTGTCCGGGTCGAGATAGCCGAGCAGGAGATTGGCGTCGGTGATCGTCGGGCGCTCACCGCCGCGGCCGTAGGAGACCGGCCCAGGATCGGCACCGGCGCTTTCGGGGCCTACCCGGAGCACCCCGGAGATCGGATCGCGCCAGATGATGCTGCCGCCGCCGCTGCCGATCGACCGGACGTCGGTCCGCGGCAGGTAAAACTCGTACTGGTTCTCGACCACGGACTCGGAGCGAACCGGCTGGCCGCCGGCGATCAGGGCGACGTCGAAGCTGGTGCCGCCCATGTCGGTGGCGATCACGTTCTCCTCGCCGCGCTGCTGCGCCAGCACCGAGCTGGCGCCGACGCCGGCCGAGGGGCCGGAGCCGATCGTCAGCACCGGCAGGGCGCCGGCGCGCTCGTCGGAGGCGACGCCGCCGGAGGCCTGCATGATCTGCAGCGGCCCGCGCAGGCCGCCCTCGACCAGGTCGCTCTTCAGCCGCGTCATGTAGCCGCGGGTCTCCGGGCCGAGGAAGGCGTTGATCGCCGCCGCGGCGAAGCGCTCGTACTCGCCCGGCCGGGCCGAGGCGAGGTGCGAGCAAGTAACGTAGTTGTCCGGCGCCGCCGCTTCGGCCAGCTCCTGAGCCCGCAGCTCGTGCTCCGGATTGGTCACCGACCAGAGGAAGCAGACCGCGATCGAGTCGGCGCCGGCGGCGAGCAGCTGCTCGACCGCCTCGGTCACCTGGGCTTCGTTCAGCGGCACGACGACGTTGCCGCCGGCGTCGATCCGCTCGTCGACCTCGCAGATCATCTTCGGCTGCACGATCGGAGCGGGCCGGAACTGCTCGGAGGCATGCAGCAGCCGGTCGACCGGCAGCCCCTTGGCGCGGCCGCTCGCCCGCATCACCGGCAAGATGTCCCGGTGACCGCGGGTCGTGATCAGGCCGACCTTGGCGCCGCGCAGCTGGACCAGCGCGTTGGTCGCCACGGTCGTGCCGTGCAGCACCGTCTCGCAGCCGCCGAGCAACTCGCTCGCCTCTTCGCCGCGCATCTCCGCTACCTTGCGGACCGCCGCCAGGAACCCTTCCTCGAAGTTCGGCGGCGTCGACGGGCTCTTCGTCGCGGTCACGCCCCCCTCGTCATCCAGGTGGACGATGTCGGTGAACGTGCCGCCGATGTCAACTCCCAGGTAAGCCATCAGGAAGCCCCTCCCAGTTTGATGTCCCACAGCCGCTCTTCGGAGCTGCGGCAGACTTCGTTGTCGATCAGCCGCAGGCAGGACGGGCACGCGTACTGCCTGATCACCACCTCGCCGTCGACGATCCGGTTCGGGTCGGGGATCAGCGCGTTGCCCTCCTGCAAGGGGGCCTCGCGGGACAGCGCCCCGTCCTTCCAGTTCTCGCTGGCGCCGGCGAGAACGGTGCCGCAATCGCAGGCGATCACCTTCTCGCCGCCGTCCTCGATCAGCCGCAGTCGCGAGCCCAAGGGGGCTCCGTCGCCGCTCACCTGGCGGCCGCTCGGTGAGCCGGACCAGGAGCGACGGCTCGCGCGCAGCTCACCGCGCCGGGCCTCAGTGGCAGCGACGTCGACCGCGCCGTCGGCGAGCACGACGCCGCAGAGCTTCTCCGCCGCCGCGGCGCTGACCATCCCGTCGGCGACATCGCGGGCGACCGCCTCCGGCTCGCGGTCGAGCGGGTCGCCGTAGCCACCCGCGCCGCACCAGGTGAGCGTGTAGATGTCGTCGTCGCCCTGGACGATTCCGAACGCCTTCGGCGGCAGCTCCTCCTCGACACCGACCGTGGCCTGACCGGGCGCCGGGATGACCCCGGCGGCGAGCAGCTCGCGCAGGTTGGTGTCGCGCTGGAAGACGAACCGGTTGACGTTGCCGGGCAGGCCGCCGAAGAGCGGCGTCACCGGCACCGCGTGGTGGGCGGCGGAGGCCATGTGATGGGTCATCGAGTCGACCCCGTGCGGGATCGAGGCGAGTTCCATCGAGTTGCCGCCGCGGTACTCGCCGGCGCCGCCGGAGTCCGGCACCACCCGCCGCCAGAGCATCAGCAGCGGGAAGAAGGCCTCGGTCTCCTCGACGTTCGGCATCGCCACCTGCGGGTCCCAGGGCCAGCCGCCGACATCGAGGCCGTCGCGCCAGGACCAGCCCGCCATCCCTGCCGCGACCGGGTCGAGGAAGAGCGAGGCGAACGGTTTGCCTGCCGCATCGGCGCCGGAGAAGGCGGCGATCGGGAAGGTCGCCGAGCCCATCGAGGACTGGATCTCCCGATGCAGGGTCGGGTCGGAGCTGCAGCTCAGCATCTTCGAGACCGAGAGCGCGGTGAGCGCGATGCACTGGTCCAGCGTCAGCACCGCCAGGGACAGCGCCGAGGGGTGGAGCGCGCTGGTCAGCGTGCCCGGCTCAGCGTTGAAGTCGATCCGCCGCAGGGCCCCGCCGATCGCGAACAGCTGATCGAACATCAGCTGCGAGTTCACCATCGCCGCGATCGCGCCCTCCCAGCCCGCGAGCGTGCAGGCGAGCGCGCCGATCTGGGGATCGGTGCCCTCGTTGGAGAATTCGAGCCGGTCGCCCTTCTTGCGGATCACGATCGAGTTGCGGTAGAGGCCGCGATCACCCGGGCCAGCGACCTCGAGGAACGCCTGCGAGGACCACTCGCCGTCGGGGATCGTCTCCAGGCGGTCGGAGAAGGTGCGCTCGGCGTCGTCCTGGATCTTCCGCATCGCGGCCTTCACGGCTGGGGCCCCGTAGCGATTCAGCAGGTCCTCGATGCGGTCGACAGCGACGCGGCAGCCGGCGATCTGGGCGCGCAGGTCGACCGCGACCAGCTCGGGCATGCGGGAGCGCCGCATGTACTCCTCCTCGAGGTCCTTGCGGATCTCGCCGTTCTCGACGATGCGGACGGGAGGCACCACGCCGGACTCGTGGAAGATGTCTTCGGCGACCGGGTTGAAGCCGCCGGGGGCGGTGCCGCCGAGGTCCTGGTGATGGAGGCTGGAGCCGACCCAGGAGAAGATCTTGCCTTCCCAGAAGACCGGCGCCAGGACCGCGAGGTCGGACTGGTGGGTGGCGCCGATCCAGGGATCGTTGGTCATGAACATCGAGCCCGGCTCGACTCCGGGGCTGGGGTGGCGGTTCTCGAGGATCCACTTGACCGCGGGGCTGGAAGCGGCGACGAGGTACTGCAGCCACGGGCCGAAGTAGACGTAGTCGCCCCACTCGTCGAGGATCACCGGGTTGAAGTCGTGCGCGTAGACCACCACGGGCGACCCCGAGGTGCGGATGATCGTCGTCCCGTGCTCGATGTTGACGTTCCAGAGCGCGTGACGCAAGACCTCGAAATCGGTCGCGTCGAGCTCCGTCGTCTCCCTGTGCATCAGGTCCTTCACGGCCTCCGGCGGTTCGGCCGGCGGCACGTATGGATAAACCCTGCCATCGAACGCCGGCTCAGCCACACCCTCCTCCTTTCCCGGGCCCCTGGTGCGCCCGGACGTCCCGTAACAAGTCCGCCAAAGACGCTACAGGAGAATCTCGATTTCTGTCAAACGGTTGTTTGATAAATCTCAATCGGCCGCCAAAATTTCGGCGCTGACCAACTGGCCCGATC
>JBOGYZ010000269.1:0-25838 GCA_050697015.1 Solirubrobacterales bacterium | reverse complement strand
CCGGAAGACCCTGAAGCAGATCGGGCTCGGCGACATCTCCCTCCGCGGGATGCAGAGCAAAAACGCGGTCCAGTCGGTCGACGCCGACGCGATCGTCGTCGACGAGTACGACGAGTGCATCCCGGTCCGGATCTCGGAAGCGGAGAAACGTCTCTCCGGCGCGAAAGCCGCGGGACGCGACCCGCGGATCCGGCGCCTCGGCCGCCCCTCGGTCCCGGGCTACGGCATCGACAAACAGTACGATCGCTCCGACCAGCGCCGCTGGATGGTCGTCTGCCCGGGGTGCGAGGAAGAGCAGCCGATCGACTGGGCCGCGAACATGCGCTGGAGGACGCGCGCCGGCGGAAACGAGGTCATGCGGCCCGGCCACGACGAAGCCGCGGATCCCGACGACGTGACGAAGGCGTGGCGCGCCTGCCGCTCCTGCGACGCCAGCCTCGAGCCCCCGAAGGGCGAGGACTTCGGCCCGATCCACCGCGGCCGCTGGGTCGCGCAGTCGCCGGGCCTCGGACGGCCACCGGGCTTCTGGCTCCAGCGGCTGATCGTCCCGCGGACCGACCTCGAGGCGATGGTCGTCGACTCCCGCGCGACGCAGCCCGGCGAAGTCGAGAGCTTCTTCAACGCCGACCTCGGCCTCGCGTATGCCACCGAGGACGCCTACCTCACCGACATCCACCTCGACCGGGCCGCGAACGACGAGGAAGCGGAGGAGGAGAACCTGGACGAGTACGGCGGCTGGCGGATCGTGATCGCCGGGCTCGACTCCGCCTCCGAGCGTGCGCTGAACCTCCGCGTCTCGGAAATCTCCCACGACGGGCGCCGGCGCGCAATCTGGATCGGGGCGCCGAAAAACTTCGAGGAGGTCGCCGAGCTAATGGTCCGGCTGAACATCTCGGTCCTCGTCGGCGACTCGCAGCCGGAGCGCCGGTATATGCGGGGGCTCGCGGCGCAGTTCCCCGGCCGCGTCTTCCTCTGCCGCTACGACGAGAAGCCGGAATCCGACGCCATCCGGTACGACACCGAAAAAAACCTCATCACCGTCAACCGGACGGAGGCGATCGACGCGATGATGGACTCCTACCGGCAGGGGCTCGTGACGGCGATCCATAAAGAGCCGCCGACGTGGCGGGAGCAGATGAAATCGATGAAGCGCCGGATCGAGGCCGACTCCAAAGGGCGCCCGGTCAAGCGCTACGTCTCGACCTCCTCGATGGGCGACGACTACGCGCACGCCGAGGTCTTCGACGTAGTCGCCGCGGAGATGGTCACGCTCCTCGAGATGGCGGGCGCGCGGGTCGGCGAAGGGGAACCCGAAGTGCTAACCGAAGAGCAGCTGGGGTACCGTCGATCTCCGTTGACCGGAGGGATGAGCGACAGATATGAGCCGGGCTTCGGCGAGGGCGGAGTATGAAGCGGCCGGACCGCCGCTGGGCGCTGGGCGATCGCCGCGGGGACGACGCCTTCGTCCACCGGATGGAAGCCCTCGACGAGATGCGCCGGACGCTCCGGCCGGCGAAGATCCACCACTCGACCGGGCGGCTCCTCGTCGCCGACGGCCTCGCCACCCGCCACGCGAGCGGGAAGTTCCAGATCACCGAGGACGGGATCGCCTACATCGAAAAGGAGGAACGCGAAGAACGGCGCTGGATGATCAACCGCTCGGTCGACAAGGAGCGGCACGACTACGTCAACCGGGTGATGGACTGGCTCAAGGTCCACGCCGATATGACCTTCGCCGCCGAGACCTTCGCCCGCCACGTCGCCAATGCGCTCGTCCTCGGCGAGGTCCCCGTCCCCAGCGGCATCGACTGGGAGGACGGCGACGCCCAGATCCGCGCGTGGGTCGAGGCGGCGATCGACGGCGTCGAGGCGATCCGCGAGTCGAAACGGGACGCCCGGGTCGCCGGCGGCAACCTCGTCGTCTCCTACGCCGCGGGCCCGAAGATCACGGCGCGGGCGAAGGAGCGACGCCGCGCCGCGGTCGAGAAGGCGACGGTCGACCAGCCGGGCCCGAACGTCGCGAGCCTCGAGACCTTCCGGCAGAAGAGGCTCGCGTGACGCCCGCCTCGATCTCCCGCTCCGAAGTGACCGAGTCCGACCCGGAGGAGTTCCGCGTCGGCACGGCCGAGGCGCGGGCGGTCCGCGCGAACGTCGCCGTCCAGCTGTCGGCGATGATCGAAGAGATGGACATGACCGGCTCGCAGGCGTACCTCGTCCGCCGGCTCCGCGAGCTCAACGCCGCGGTCGCCTCGGAGGACCCGATGGCGCTCAACGCCGCGGTGATGGAGGTCGGCGCCGCCGCCGGCGCGTGGGCCGCGTCGATCCAGTTGAGCGAGCCCGTCTACGTCTCGCTGCGCGCCGCCGAGGCGCAGAAGAACTCGCGCTCCGCCCGCTGAGCGGTTAGACTGCCCGCGGTCGTCACCCACGGAGTAGAGGAGGCAGTACATGGCAGACCAGTCGCCGCACGCGGGCGCACCCGAGGTTCCGCTGCTCGGTCTCGAAGCGCAGAACGCCCTAGACGCCGGGCTCCAGAAGGCGGGCGTCTTCTGCTCGATCTGCGGGCACCCCGTCGAGGAGGGCGTCACCGAGATGCGCGAGTACCTCATCATCGAGGTCCGCGCCGCCGACGTGAACCGCCCGGTCGTCAACCTCGCCCGGATCTACCACTGCCAGCGCGAGAGCTGCGACGCGGCCGCCGTCGAAGCGAAAGCTCACGCGACGCGGCTCGTCCCGGCGTGGACGCTCTTCGCCGGGCCTGACGAGGACCCGGCGTGAAAAAGGCGCCGGAGGTCGGGTCGCGCTGGCGCTTCTCGAAAGCGGGCGCGACCTACGAGGTCATCGAGGGCGAGGCGAGCCGCGAGGGCTACGTCCCGGCGAAGATCGTCAGCGCCACGACGGACGCGCCGATCGGGGGCGCCGTCGAACTCAACGTGACGGCGCTCGGTCGGACCTACCACCGCGTCAACGCCAAGTCGTGAGGTTCCGCGCCGACATCTTCGCCCTCGCGTTCCTCGGTCTCGCCTTCCTCATCGGCTTCGCCTTGGTGATCGGGGGGCTCGTCGCCGACGACCTGAACCAGGCGGGCGGGGCCTTCTTCCTGCTGGTCGTCCTCACGATCTTCCTCCACCTCGCGACCCGGCCGGACCCGGACGACCCGCGATGAGACGCTTCCTCCGCTGGCTGCGCGAGCCGGAGGTCATCGGCCCGCCCGGCTGCCCGCTGATGCGCCGCTGGACGCTCTTCTGCCCTCAGCCTGGAACCCGCGAAGAGGCGGTCCTACTCCGCGTCCCCGACCGCTTCGACTACAAGCTCCTCGTCCATCACTTCCTCCCGAACACGGAGGACGTAGACCCGCACGATCACCCGCGCCCTCTCTGGACGCTGATCCTGAAGGGCGGCTACCTCGACCTCATCCCCTGTCGGCTCTGCGGCGGGACCGGGAAGCACCGAGGCAGCGACGGATTCGACCACTGCTCGAACTGCCTCGGTCGCGGCCTCCTCGTCGGGGACGAAATGACCCGCGGCGTCTTCCGCTACCGACCGGCCGAGCATCGGCACGTCACGAAGGTGAGCTCGGCGGGCGCCTGGACGCTCTGCCTGATGGGCCCGAAGAAGCGGGAGTGGGGCTTCTGGCGCGACGGGAAGCTCTGGAACTGGATGAGGTACGAGCAGAAGTTCGGGCTCGGCTTCCGCTGCGAGGGCGGGAACCGGGTCGTCGAAGTCCACGCTCCGGATGGCCGCGGCGACGAGGAGCCGGTCCTAGGCGAATGTTCGCTCTGCGGACGGCGGCTCCCGATCAACCTTCTCGTCGATCGAGGAGACGGAAAGCCGAGCTGCCCAAGCTGCCCACGGGGCGGCGCGATGGCAAAGAACGTCGTCGTGGTCGAGAAGCACGCCCCGGTCGGGTCGCCCGTGACCCCGTCTAGGATCGCGGCCGCACGGAGAGCCCAACAGGAAGGATGAACCGATGGCACTAGCGAAGCAAGCAAAACTGGCGGCAGTCGAGGCGACCCGCGGCCGCCTCGAGCATGAGCTGTACAACGCCGAACTCGACCTCAAAGTCGCGAAGGCAGGCTCGAACGAGGTCCTGGAGAAGGGACCGGAAGACCGCGTCTCCGAGATCCAGGCGCAGCTGAAGGTGCTCGACGACGAGGCCAAAGAGGTCCGCAAAGAGAAAGACGACGAGACCGACTGATGGGCGATCGCTCGGAGATCCAGTGGACGGACGCGACGTGGAATCCGGTTACGGGCTGCTCGAAGGTCAGCCCGGGTTGCGCCCACTGCTACGCCGAGACGTTGACCCAGCGCTACGCGAAGGGCTGGCACGTCCCCGGTCTCCCCTGGACTCCGAAGAACGCCCTCGACAACGTCATCCTCAAACCGGAGCGGCTTGACCAACCGCTCCGGTGGTCGAAACCCCGGATGATCTTCGTCAACTCGATGAGCGACCTCTTCCACGAGCGGCTGACCGGCCTCAAACGGGAACAGGCCGCGGACCGAATCTTCCCGCCTGACGACCCCGCCCTCTTCGCCCAGAAAGAAGGCGAGCCCGACCGGCCCGACTACATCGCCGAGGTCTTCGCCGTCATGAGCCTCGCGACCCAGCACACCTTCCAGGTCCTGACGAAGCGACCGGCGGCGATGGCCGCGCTCCTCGGCTGGGAAGGCTTCTGGGTTCGCGTGAACGCCGAGCGGATGCGGCGCGGCGCCGAGGTCCTCCGCGGCGGGATGATGGACTGGACGGCCGGAAAGCAGACGCTCCCGAACGTCTGGCTAGGGACCTCGATCGAGAGCCGCCACTTCAACTGGCGGGCGGACGCCCTGCGGAACGCGCCGGCGGCGGTCCGGTTCATCTCGGCCGAGCCGTTGCTGGGGCCGCTCGTCCCGAGCAACGTCCTGCACGAAGGCGACGGTTCCTTCCCGATCCACGGATGGCCCGACGGAGAAGGGGGGATCGCCTACGGAGACGACGAGGGCCTAGACCTCGACCAGATCGACTGGCTGATCGTCGGCGGGGAGTCGGGGCCGGGCTTCCGATCGATCGCGACGGGCTGGGTCGAAGACCTCCGGGACGCGGCGCTCGAGACGCGGCGGGATCCCGGAGGCCCTGAGCGCTACGTCGGGACGAGCTTCTTCTTCAAGCAGTGGGGTGGTAGAACCCCGAAGTCAGGAGGCCGGGAGCTGGACGGCCAAGAGTGGAACGAGATGCCGGTGGGAGAGCCGGCCCAAATCGAGGAGGCAGCATGAGCGAGGGACGCGAGCCGAGAGTCATCGGCTACCCCGACAAGGCAGGCGAATACCGCTGGAGGCTGATCGGCGGCAACGGAGAGATCCAGGCGACCGGCGAGGGCTTCGAGACCGAGGAGCACACCCAGGAAAGCGTCGACCGCGTCGCCGCGAACTTCGGGACCGTCAGCGGCCTGACCGGCGCGGCCGGCCTCGCCGAGAGCGAGGTCCACGTCCCGATCGAGTGGATCACGACGAAAGAGGCGATGGACTACGACGAAGGGCTGCGGATCTGATGCCCGGCGATCCAGAGGAGATGGCCGGGATGGCCCGCAAGTTCATGGAGGCGCAGGACCAGACGCCGCCGCCCCTTCCGTCGATCGAGGCTGCGCTGCAGCTGAAGCGGGCGCTCGAGGAGAAGGACCGCGCGAAGTCGCGCCTCCTGAACATCGACTCGGTCTCCGACCTCCAGGAGCGGGCCCGCGACTACGTCGCCGCCGCCGATCGCTCGAGGGCGGCCGCGGGCGTTGTCCGCGCCGAGGCAGGTCTGGGAGAGCCCGGCGTCCATCACGTCGGCGACGCGATCATCCAGCGTGGCTAGCGAGGACGCACAGGCCGCCGCGGACGTCCTCCTCCCTCTCATCCGCCGGGTCGCCCCCGGCGCGATGGAGGGGGCTGAGCTCGTCGAGAAAAGCGGCCTCGAGACCGGGGAGATCCGCGAAGGGATCGCGGTGCTCGTCGAGAACGGCTCGATCACCGAGACCGACGACGGCTACCAGGCCGCGGGCGCCACGGGCGACCTCGCGACTGCGGTGGCCGCGGCGGGCGGTCCGGACGACACCGACGACGACGGCCCGGAGACCGACGACCCGGCCTCCCCGGCGTCTGTGCCGGGGGCGGGGCAGTCCTACCGCGCCACCTTCTCGATCACGGCGACGTACGGGGGGACGACGAACGACGCGGCGGCGATGCAACAGGCCGCGGCGATGGAGGAGGAGATCGCCGACGCGATCCACGGCCTCTACCCCAACGCCGTGATCGCCGTCGACGTAGAGCAGATCGAGGCGTACAAACCGCGCGTCATCTATGGGAAGGGCGCGCCGGCGGAGGAGGACAAGGACTGATGGAGGCGACGACGACCGAGCCCCAGCACATGGCGGCGCTCCGCCGGGCGAACGAAGTTCGGCTCGCGCTCGCCGAGGCGAAACGGGAGATCCTGGCCGGGACGCTCTCGATCCCCGACGCCTTCGACGACCCGCGGTGTCAGCTCGGCCGAGTGCGGGAGGTTCTGGGCGCGCAGCATCGCTGGGGCGCTACTCGGATCCGGAAGGCGATCGAGCGGACGAACCTCGCGAGCGGGGGGCGACTCGAGGAGAAACGGATCTGCGAGCTGACTAAGCGGCAGAGGGCGCGGCTCCTCGACGTGGTCGCCGACACAAAGCGCGACTTCCGCCAAGAGAAGATTCGTCCAGGGGACTGATAACTCGCTTAACTTTCTGGTAGCCTCCCGGGCGTCACCCTTTCGATGCTAGGAGGAAGCGATGTACGAGGAAGCAGTTCGGGAGCAACTGGAAGCCGCGCTCCGCGCCGGGATCGATCACGACGAGATCGGCGAACAGGGGCCCGACCCGCAGATCGCGACGCTCCGCGACTACGGGATGCTGACCTCCGACGAGGGGCTGGTCCTCAGCTACCCCGACGGTTCGGTCTTCACGGTCAACATCGGCTGCTACCGGCGGCCGGTCGACCCCGACGTGAGGGAGGTCGCGTGAACTCCGGCGATCGACAGATCGAATCCAACGAGCCGCGGGGCTGGGCGGCGCTCGGCTACGTCGCGGCCGTCATCGTCCCGGTACTCGGCGTCGTCATCGCCGTCCCGGTCAACGCTCGAGGCGAAGACCGCCACGTCAAGGGGATCCTCCTCACGGCGCTCGCCTCGTTCCTCGTCCACCTCGTCGTGTTGGGGACGCCGGTCTGATGCGCTGCGCGAGCTGCGGCGAGGAGATCCTGACCCAGGAAGCCCTCCAGGACGGCATCGTCGTCGACGGAGACGATCGCTTCCACGTCGAGTGCGCCCCGGCCGAGGCGGTTCAGGACGGCCTGAAGACCGCCGAGGAGGGGAGCTGGCTCGTCGAGTGGGACGGAGGCTGGCTGACCGTTGAGAGCGAGGAGGCAGGTTGGCGCGCGGTAGCGACGCTGATCGCGAACGACGACAACGGCGCGACGACGGATGACTTCCGCGTGGTTCCGAACACGCCGCCAGAGAGCGAAGACGAAGAGGCCGAGGAAGAGCGCCGGCGCGAAGAAGGGGACGTGCCGCTGCCGCCGAAGGATCCGCGGACCGATCGCTTCCCCTGCACCGCGCACTCCGTCGCCGGCCCGCGGCCGGAGGGCGGCCCGCTCTTCCCGCCGGTCGACCACGACCCCGCCGAGAGGCGAGGCGCCGAGATGGAGCGCGCCGAGCGCGACTACGGCGGCCGCTTCGACGAAGACGGGCTCGGCTACTGATGGGCATCGAGATCCGCGTCCACTGCGAGTACCCGAAGTGCGAGGAGACGGAGATCGCGGTCGCCCACGACGACAAGTACGGCGCGGCCGGTCTCATCGTCGACGAGCTGGCCGATCATCGCTTCCACTTCGTCGCCGAGACCGAGTGGACCGACGGGCCGGATGGCTGGACGCTCTCGAGCGACGGCGTGATGCTCTGCCCGACCCATCGCCCTATAGAAACTTCCTCCCAACCTAAAACCCAATGAAGGAGAAGCGAATGAAGCGCGTCATACTGGCGCTGATGATCGCGGCGCTGGCGGCTCTCGCCGTCCCCGCCCTCTCGTCGGCCCACTCGAAGCCGGTTCACTGCCCGAAGGGTAAGCACCGGAATGGCAAGAAGTGCGTCAAGAACCACGTCGTCCGCGGCCCGCAGGGCGAAGCCGGCCCGCAGGGTCCCGGCGGCTCGAACGGGACCAACGGCTCGAACGGTGCTCCCGGGACGAAGGGCGAAACGGGAACTCCCGGCGCCGCGGGATCCCCGGGTGCCGCGGGCCCCGCCGGTCCGACCGGGCCTGCCGGTCCTACGGGCCCGACGGGTACCACCGGGCCGACTGGTCCTACCGGCCCTACGGGTCCGCAGGGCGAACCGCCGGTCATCACCCGCAGCACCGTCTACAGCAACCTCCCGACCACCGACTCGGCGTCCTCCTACGGCTTCGCGGCCCTGGACTTCGATGAGCTGGGGTCGGCCATCCAACTGGCGGGCGCGTCGCGGAATAACCCCGACGTGAGCGTCCTGATGTCCGTCTACGCCTGCCAGCACGGCCAGTACAACGACGGAAGCTGCTCGACGACGCCCGGGACGAAGTTCGCGGTACCGATCACCCTCACCGTCTACTCCGACAACGCCGGAGAGCCGGGCAGCGTCATCGCCCGCCAGACGGTCAGCCAGCAGTTCGCCTACCGGCCGAGCGCCGATCCGTCCTGCACGACGGCGCCGTTCGAAGGCGGCTTCAAAAACGCCGAAGGGAACTGCACGAACGGTGACCTCCAGCCGATCAGCTTCTCCCTCGGCGGCGTCACGCTCCCGAGCGAAGTGATCGTCTCGGTCAGCTACAACACCTCGACGAGCGGCTATGGACCGGCAAACCCCGGCCCCGCCGACTCGTTGAACGTCGCCCTCACCGGGCCGGCGTCGACGGGCACGACGCTCCGCGAAGACGAAGGCTCCTACTTCGCCTCCGGGGTCTACGGCTCGGCCGACGACGTATTCCAGTTCCAGACCGACGAAGAACCGGGCGAAAGCGAAGGCTTCGAGCCGGCGATCGCCATCACCGCGACCAACTAGTCGCACGGGGCCGCGCCTCCTCCGGGTCGCGCGGCCCCTTTATTAACTCGCTTACCTTTTTGTTCGTGTTTGTGCTACGCTCCTCGAGTCACCCTTATCCGATTCGACTGGAGGAACACGATGGACGAAGGAACCGCGATCAGCCTCTCTACGGAGCAGGACTTCGGGCCGGGCGCATACGGAGGCCCAGCGGACGAACGGATCGCCTCGGCGGTCGAGCGCGAAGCCCTGAAGATGGCTGGCTGGCGCGAGACGGCGCTGAAGACCCTCTGGATCCCGCCCGCCCGCATCAGCGGCGGCCTCTTCAGCGTCGACGAGGCGCTTAACCAGATCGCCGAGACCGCCTGATGGCCGTAATCAACGCATATACGAGGCGGATCATGAACCTGATCGACGCCACCGAGAACGAGGCGGTCGTCGTCGAGACCGCAATGCGTTACGACGGCTATACGGGCGGGACGCTCGACCACCTCTCAGAGGGCGAGTTCGATCGGATGGTCGAAGCGGTCCTCCGGGACTGGGACGCGGATCCGAGCCGGAAGGCCGGGGCCGAAGGGCTGGCCGTGGTCGAAGGATCGATGAAATGAGCGACCGATACGGACCTCCGTCCTCCGACGACCCGAAACGCTTCGCGGGGCTCACCGCCCGCCGCAAAGCGAAAGGCTTGCCGGTCGGCGACGAGCCCAACTGCACGTGCCCGCTTCCTTACGGCCCGGCTGATGACTGCCCGTTCCACGCTGATCGGCCGTTCTGGCAGCGACCGTCGGCACCCGCGCCGCGGTCGGTCGACGCGGTCGTCTTCTGCCGTCAGGTCATTACCGAGAAAATGCGCGCCGTAGCGGTCTTCTCCGAGGTCGAGGTAGCGATCGGCGCCTCGGTCGCCATCCTCGATGCTCAGGAGGCGTCCTATGACGGGGAAGTGATCGCGATCGACTACACCGAATACCCCAGAGGCGGCGGCGTCCGGAGAAAGCTCCGCGTCGCCCTCGCGGGCCGCGGTCGGGAGCGCGTCCGATGAGCGGCGTCGCCGACCAGCTAGTCCGCGAGAGCCGGGTCGCTCGAGCCACCGGCACGACCGTTGAGCTCGTCGATGCCGCGCACCCCGACTGCCGCGACTACGACGCCGACGAGGGCGGCCGCTGGGTAACCGTCTGCACCGAGCACGGCTCCTTCGTCCAGCACGAAACGTGGAAGCTCGCGCGGCAGTTCCTCGGTCACCCGGAGGAATGGTGCGAGAGCTGCCGGAAGTCGCCGGCGGCGAAAGAGCCGCGGGCGGGCTTCTCGGCCGAGGAGCGGCAGCGGGCGCTCGAGACGCGCCGCGCGAAAGCCGAGGAGAAGGCGAAAGCGCGCGCGGCGGCCGACGCGAAAGAAGCCGTCAAGCGCGACCTCGACGACCAGTGGATGGACTGGACCGTCGCCGAGCCGATGGTCGACCGCCTCTACCTACCCGGCGATAAGGAGCTGCACGACGAACAGGCGCAGATCGTCTCCGACGCCCGCGCCGCGGCACGCAAGGCGAAGGAGGGGCGCCGAGCCGCGGAAGCGGCGATCGTCAACGCGGGCCCGATCAAGAGCAAACGCGAGAAGAAGAACATCGACCGCCTCGAAGGGGAGCGCGACGCCCTCGACGAGATCGTCGTCGCGCAGGAAGACCGGGAGCGCATCGCGGCGCGGGAACGCGATCGCATCGCGCGGCGCGCCTTCCTCCGGGGCTGCGTCGCCGCGGGGTGGACCCTCGAGGCGAAGGCCAACGCGCCGGCGACGATCACGAAGGGCGATCGGACCCTCCGGATCCCGGCCGACTACCTCCCGCTCGACGAGTACCCGGCGGCGAAGGTCATGCCGCCCGCGGCCGATGGCTGAGTCGCCGGGAGAGCGCAAGCGGAAGGAGACGCTAGAGCGGGCGGAAAGCGCCCGCGACGCCCTTCTGAACTTCTCGTGGATGCTCCCGCGGCTGATCCGGGAAGTCGACGAGATCGTCGCGGCGCTCGGCGGTCGACCGGCGCCGTCGAAACCGGAGGAGCAAGCCGAGCCGGAGGCGCCGGAGGAGAAACCCGCGCCGAAACGGAAAGGCAGCAAGGCAAAAAAGGCAGACTCCTCCGGCTGAGCGGCTATCCTGCCGCCCGTGAAGGTCGAACCCCGGTGCCCCGCCGCTTTGCTCCTCGCCGGCCCTCCGGCATCGGGGCCGTCGGTGGTCTGCAGAGCAGCGGTCCAAGACAGCCTCCAGACCGACCAGATCCTTCACGGGCGCAGCGCCTCTCCGCTCGTCCGATCGCGGACCGATCCGAGCACCTTCTTCGGCTTCTGCTGCGGCGAGGGCGTCCCCCGCGTCGCCGACGAGCTGGGGGAGCGCGTCCACGCTCACCACTCGTTCTGCCCGGTCTGGGAACTCGAGAAGAAACGGATCGCCGATAGGAAGGCGATGATGGTCGAGCCCCGGCGGCCGGGGATCTCCGAGACCGCCGACGCGATCCTCAAAGGCAAGATCAAGGACGTGGACAAAGGCGACGCCATCGAAGAGTGGCTGGCGGAGGACCCGGCCTGATGGGAATCGTCGACGGGATCCGCGAAAGGCTCGAGGAGGCGGCCGGCGTCTCGATCCGCCCCGCGAACGAGGTCCATCTTCAGGAGGCCGAGTTCCAGACGATGACGGCCTTCGTCGAGGAAGCCGAAGACCTCGCGATCCACGCGCTCGGCTATATGGAGGGGCGCCCGCACGAGATGCGGGCCGATCGCCGCCGCGAGCTCAGCCAGCGATCGCGAGTCGCCTACCTAAAGGATCCGCTCGCCGGCGCCGAGGGCGATATGCGCGCGAACTTCGCCTTCGGCCGGGGGATCTCGAAGCCGACCGCGAAGGAGCCGGAGGTTCAGACCGTCGTCGACCGCTTCTGGACCGACCCGGTCAACCAGAAGAAGTTGACTTCGTTCGAAGCCCAGCGCCTCCGGTCCAACGACCTCCTGACGCAGGGGAACCTCCTCGCGGCCTACTTCGAGAACAACGGCCGGATCCGGGTCGCCTTCCTCGACGCCGACATCGTCACCGACGTGATCGTGAGTCAGGACGACGACGAGTTGCCCCTTTGGTATACGGCGCGGAAAAAGAAGCGCGAATGGGACTACAACCGCGACGCCGAGAAGCCGCAGCCGTACGAAGTCGGCCCCAACGGGCTCGGCAAGGTCAGCTACTACGAACACTGGCGGAACGTCGCCCTCGCCGAACGGGACGCGGCCGATGTCGGCGAAGTCTTCGACGAGAAACCCAACCCCTCGAAGATCGCCCCCGGGAAAGTCGAGCACTTCCGCGTCAACCGGGTCGGCCGGACGCAGTTCGGCGTCCCGCCCTGGAACCGGACCCTGCGCTACTTCAGCGCGATGAACCAGTTCAACGAAGCCCGCGTCTCGATGGCGCAAGCAGCCGCGTCGATCGTCGCGAAACGAGTCGTCCGGGGAGGCGCGAAAGGCGTCGTCAAAGCCGCAGGGAACGTCCTCACGCAGGCCGGTCAGCTCGGCCGCGCGAACTTCGGCGGGGGCCAACCAATCGGAGGAGGAGCCCCCGGGCGCCCCGCCGGTCGCGGCGATCGTCCGCCCCCTCCCGGCTCGATCTGGACGGAGAACGAATCGGACTCGCTCCAGGCGATGAACTTCAACTCCGGGGGCCCCGCCGCATCGGCCGACCAGTCGATCATCCTCTCGCCGATCGCGGCGGCCGCGGGGTTCGGGCCACACTACTTCGGGAACCTCTCCGACGCGAACCTCGCCGGCGCGACGACCCTCGAGCTACCGACCCTGATGAACGTCTCCTCCTGGCAGGAGCTGTTCGAGCAGATCATCCGGTTCTACATCAACCGCTCGATCGAATCGGCCGTCCACGCGGGCCATCTCGGCGGGCTGATCGCCGAGTCCGAAACCGCCGACTCCCGCCCGCTGACCGACCTCGTCTACGAGGAGGACCGGGAGGAGATGGAACGGCGGACCGGGAAAGACCTCAGCTACTCGTTCTCGATGCCCTACCCCGGCCGCCGGAACCTCCCGGACGTGATTAACGTCTCGACTGCGGCGGTCGAAGAGTTCGACCCCGAAGGCAAGAACCCCTGGCTCCGCCGCTACTTCCTCGACTTCCTTCTCCAGGCGCTCGAAGTCGAAGATCCCGCCGGCGCGCTCGACCAGATCATGCCGCTCCCCGACGGGATGGAGACCGCCCCGCCGGAGCTGGCGCTGGAAGC
Organism: Solirubrobacterales bacterium; assembly: GCA_050697015.1. Lineage (GTDB taxonomy): Bacteria > Actinomycetota > Thermoleophilia > Solirubrobacterales > 70-9 > VAYN01. Next base: position 12,551 of record JBOGYZ010000269.1, on the reverse strand, counting down.
TCTCATCCGCTCGCAAGAAGCTCCCGAACCGCCGGAAGGCGAAGGCGAACCCGAAGAAGGCAACGGCTCAAGGTCGGCGCCGCGGTCGGGGAAGCCGAGCGAACAGGCGAGCCAGAACGGCGAGCGGACCCGGTCGACGCCGCCGGCGCGCGAAATGGGCGGAAGCGGGGGCCGCGAAGTCGCCGAGGATCTGGTCGAGGACGCGACCAGCGATCTCGCCCGGGCGCTCGAAGACGATGTCGACGACGAGTTCACCCAGCTGCTCAAGGACCCGATGGCCTTCCTGCAAGGCCGTCCCGCGCCACCCGCGAAGGGACACCTGAATGGCCAGCCCACGCCGGGCTCGTAAACGGCCCGCGGAGAGCGCTCCGCAACCGTCGACGGTCGTCACCCGCGCCGCGACGGAGGTAAAGGACTCGAGCGCGCGTCTCAACGGCGCCGCGAATCGCCGGACGAGCTACCACTTCGAATACGGCACCTCCCGGAACTCGCTGGGCGAAAAGACCCCGGAAGCTCGAGTAGGTCCGGGCGGCAAAGGCGTCCAGGCTCCGATCTCGGGATTGCAGCCCGCGACTCGGTACTTCTTCCGGCTGGTGGCCGGGGGGCAGGCCGGGGAAACCAAATCGTTCGTGACGAAAAGAAGGGCCGCGCCGGTCCCGGTAGCGACGCTCATCGGTCCCGTAGGAGGGGCGGGGATCTATACCGCGGGCAACGCCGCGGCGACGATGGCGGGCATCGCGATGTCGACCGCGGCCGGGGAGAAAGCGGTCCGCGGGACGGTCGCCGCGGTCTCGGCGACGCTCCGGCGCATCGCGGCCTACCGCCTCGCCCGCCAGCGAGAAGCCCTCCAGAAAGCGGGCTTCTCGACGGACGCGATCTCGACGGCGATCGGCTACGAGACCGAGCTGGAGACGATCTTCCAGCGCCGGTCGACCGAACGGCTCCGCGCCGCGCTCGATCTCGCGGCCCAGGCGCCCGATACCTCGGCGCGGACGTCCGCGATCCAGTCGGCGGTGCGCCGCGAGCGGAACTTCTCGAGGCAACGGGCGAAGGCGTCGGCGGGCCGGATCTTCGCCGCGGTCGGTCGGACCTCGCTCGAAGCGACCTCTCCGGAGGGGGCGTACTGGAAACTCGGCGAGGCGGCGGTCCATACCCCCGACTGCGTCGCGATGGCCGAAAAGTTCTGGCCGTGGTCGATCCTCCGGATCATCCACCCGCTCCTTCACGTCGGGTGCAAATGCCGCCTCTACTCCTACGGCGAGGCGATCGCGCGCGGCTGGATGAAACCGTCCGATCTGATGAAGCCCGCGGAAGCCGCGCGCCTCGCCGCGCCGGTCATCGAATGGGTCGAGCGCCACCACGCGGTAGAGAACGAAGCGCTCGGCGAGCTGCTGCTGCGCGAGGAACTGGCGGGCGTCCCGGGCGCCGATCTCAACTTCCTCGCCGCGGCGCCGCTCGCGGTCGACGCCGAGCTCAACGCCGAGGAAGACCCGGACGAGGAGCCGGTCGCGGATCCCGACGACGGGGGCGGCGACTAGTGCCCGCACAGCAGAAGCACCCATCTCCTCCGGAACAGCTCCGCGCGCTCGCCGAGAAGGCGAAGGCCGAAGGGAAATCGTTCGACGAGTTCTGGGACGCCGCGATGCCGCCGCTGGTCCCCGTCCCGATCAAAGAGAAGGGCGAGATCGTCGGCTGGAAAACCGAAGACGACGGCTCGCCGATGGAACGTCCCGAACGCCGCCTCCCGCGGGTCAACGATCCGGAGCCACCGGCGGACGCCGTCCTCTGGCCCGACGACACCTTCGACCGCAACAACTGGTTCAAGGCGATCGTCTGGGGGAAGGACGGCTGGCGCCGGACGTACGAAGGGCTCTCGAGGTCGTCCGACCGGGCCCTCGCAATGCTCGCTAGGCGCTGACCGCGGCTTCACTCTCCGAGTCGGGCTATCGTCTCGGTCGCGATGGCGCTGCAAGAGGTCGACTCCAAACTCCTTCCCCCGCTCAAGAACGACCCCAACAAGTCGAACTGGTGGGAGAAGGTCGGCGGCCTTCCCGACCTCGTCACCCGGGTGGCGAAGCACCTCGTCTCGGAACGCGGGAAATCGGAGAGTACGGCGATCGCGACGGCCATCTCGCAGATCCGAAAGGTCTGCGCGACGGGAACGACCTTCGGCGGGAAAGTCCCCGTCAAGGCCAGCACCAAAGCCGAGTACTGCAAGGCGGCGGCGGAAATCGAGACGAAGCGCGCGGCCGCGAAAGCGCGGAGCGCCGTCAAGGAGGGAGAGGTCACCGCCGAGGACGCGGCGTCGATCGCCTTCTCCGCGATCGGGAAGCTCTCCGTCCTCGCCGAGGAGCTGGGCCCGCAGACCATCCTCGCGACGATCGCCGGAGGGCGCGATCGCCTCGCCGAGATGGAGGGGCCCGCGGCGGAGATCGCCGAGGAGATTATCCAGCTCAACGCGCTGATCGAGGTCTTCCGGCCGAGCCCGGAGGTAGCCGAGTCTCTTCAGGAGGAGGAGCTGCGGGAGGCGTTCGTCATCCCGACCCTCTCGAACCTGCGCGCTGACGTGCGCGCCAACCGCCGTGCCGACAACCGGAAATCGAAATCGTCGTCGACGAAGTCCTCGACCTCGACCTCGTCGTCCGGGATCAAGCGCGCGCCGAAAGGGCAGACGAACGGCGGGCAGTTCATCAGCACGTCGGGCGCCCACCCGATCACGAAAGGCATCAGGAAGAAGCTCGGCCTGAACCCGGGGGCGGCGCACGTCAAGACGAAATCGGCGATCGAACAGTTCCAGCAGAAACACGGGCTGGAAGTCGACGGGATCATCGGGCGCCAGACGGCGACGTTCCTCCTGAACGGCAAAAAGGTCGGCGTCGGCTCGGTCAACTCCGGGCTCCGAAGCCGCCTCCACAAGCGCTTCGCCTAGCAGGCCCGCGGTTTCCCTTCCCGGAGCGTCCTAGACTCCGCTGCGTGAACCTCCCCCTGGACGAGATCCTTCGCAACCCGGAGATGTGGCTGCTCGGCGAGGCGGAGGGCGACCACCTCTCCGCCGGCGCTCTATTCGAGGAGCTGGAGAAGGACGGCGGACTCGTCGAGGCCCAGTCCCGGGTACTGGTCCCGAAGAAGGGCAAGCTCTTCGAGGACGACGGCTCGATGAAGATCGCCATCATCCGTCCGTGCGTCTCCCGCGGTAAGCGGCTCGGTCCGCAGAAGCTCCCGCCGATCTACGAGCCGAAGATGCTCGAGGCCAACGCGAAGGTCTTCTCCGGGTGGCCGATGTACATGGACCACCTGATCGCCGAGGCGCTGGCCGAGATGACCGAGGCGCTGAAGGAGGCGTCGGAGGGAACCGACCTCATCGGCTGGCTGGAAGAGCGCTCGCGCTCGATCCGCGAACTCGGCGGCCGGATCCTCGAGTCGTGGTGGGACCCTGAGCTCGTCTTCGAGGACGACGAGGAGTTTGGCTTCCGCAAGGGCGGCGTCGTCGGCCGCTGCATCCCGCAGAAGGAACCTCGGCAGATGCTCGAGGAAGACCCCGGGATCCTGCAGACCTCGATCAACGCCTGGCCGACCGGCGCTCGCGCCGCCACGGCCAGCTGGGACTCCGCGACGCGAGGGATGGCGGTCGAGGGCATCCGCCGTCGGCCCGCCGGCAGCGTCGACTGGGTCTTCCGCGCCGGCGCCGGAGGGCGACCGCTACTGGAGGAAGACGATGATTTCCGTGGACGTGCGGTTTCACTTTTGGAGGGCGTTTATTCTGCCGCCAAGTCGAAGGACGACCCCCCGAAACGGACTCCAGGCAAGATGAAAAAAAAGCTCTCCGAGATGAACGCCGAGGAACTGCGCGAGCACCTGAAGGACAACGGTGCCGAGCATCTCATCGAGGCCCTGGCCGAGAAGGACGGCGACGACGGCAACGACAAGAAGACCGGGAAGGACGGCGACGCCGTTACCCGCGACGACGTGAAGTCGATCGTCAAGGAGGCGCTGGGCGAGGTCTCCGAGTCGCTGACCGAGAAGCTGGAAGAGTCCGGCGAGTCGGTCGAGGAGCGCGCCAAAGAGCTTCTGGAGGAGCGCGACGAAGCGCGCATCCTCGAGCGGAAGGCGGAGCAGCTGCTGGCCGAGGCCACGCGCAACGGCTTCTCGAAGACGGCCGCCGACGACATCAGGCTGCGTTACACGATCACTCCCGGCTCCGGGATCCCGGCGGCGCTGAAGGTCGCCGAGGAGGAGCTGAAGATCGAGGAGGCCGACGGCGACGACGGCAAGACGAAGTCCGTGACGCTAACCGCGCCGGAAGTCGTCGAGCGTCGTGTCCGCGCCGACATCGACCACGTGATCGGGGTCATGCGCGAGAGCGGCGCGAACCCGCAGGTCAAAGGTTTCGGTCCGGCCCGCAAGGACCCGGGCTCCGAAGGCGGCAAAGGTAGCCGCCCACGGCAGTCGGCCTTCCGTCAGTTCCTCGCCGAGCGCGGGGACCTGCCGAAAGAGGCGGATAAACACGGCGAGGCGATCCGCGAGATGGTTCGCGAGGGGGCGGGTTACTGATGGCTCGAGACGATCTCGGCGTCCGCGTAGAGAAGGTCGCCACCAAGAAAGTCAAGGACGGCCGTCCGACCGTCGAGAAGAACATCGTCGGCTGGGCGAACCGCGTCCTCCAGCTCGGCGCCTACGTCGATCCGTCGAGCGCCGAAGTCGCGACGATCCAGGTCGGCGAGGTCTTCGTGATGATGGTCGGCGGGAAGCACGAGCTTCCGATCTCCGCCACCGCCGGCGACGCCCCGGTCGGGACCGTCGAGGGCGACCTGCTCTTCATCAAAGCGGCCGACAACACGATCAAAAAAGCGAAAACGAAAGAATACATGCCGCTCGGAGTCGTCGAGGAAGTCGACGCCGTCCGCGGTGTGGCCCTCGTCAACACCAACGAGCTGAACGCCTTCCTGCTGGCGACGGAATAGGAAACCCCCGATCATGCGCGGACGCTACGGACACTTCCATAAGCACCTCGAACTCTTCGACCTCTACGAGGACTTCCGGGACGACCCGGAGATCCTGGAGGCCCTGAACGAGGCCGACGACGACGGCTACCTGCTCGAGGGGTCGGGCGCTCCCGAAGGCCGCGTCTCCTTCCCCTTCTTCCTGCAGACGATGATCCGCACGAAACTGCGGGCCCAGTTCACGACCGCTGCGTCGGTCTGGGATCAGTACGTCGGGATCGAGAACGCGCAGGACTTCCGTCAGCACACCGTCCACTCGCTCGGGCCGATCCGCGGCATCGAGGGGATCCCGGAGTTCGGCGAGTACCCGCGCCTCCGGTCCTCGGAGGAAGGCGGCCCGTCCTACATGGTCGGCAAGTACGGTGGCATCTACGCCATCACCTACGAGCTGATCATCAACGACGACACGGGCGAAATGCTGAACCGGATTCCGGCGGCGCTCGGCCAGTCGATGAGCGACTACCTCAACCAGGCGGTCGTGGCCTTCATCGAGTCGAACCCGACCTACATCGACGGCCAGCCCTTCTTCGGCGAAGCGCACAAAAACGAAGTGACGGGCGCCGACGCCGAACCGACCGAGGACAACCTGGCGGCGCTGCTCGACATGCTCCGCCTCCGCCGGAACGCCGAAGGCTTCCCGCTGAACATCAAACCGCGGCGCCTGCTCGTCCGGAACCCCTCGACGAAACTCCTCTTCGACAAAATCATCCGGTCCCAGACGACCGGGATCCGCGCCGACGCCAAAGACATGGCGGAAGCGGGAACCCGATTCGCCCCGGGAACGGACAACCCGCTCGCGAACGCGATCCCCGCCGACGCGACGATCGAAGACCCCTACCTGAACGACCCGAACGACTGGTACCTGCTCGCCGACGCCGACGCGCGCCCGGCCTTCGTCGCGGCCTTCCTCCGCAACCAGCGGGTCCCTTACATCTTCCAGAAGAACGACGGCGTCTCCGCAGTCGGCGCGGGCGCCGGCGGCGACGACCCCTACATGTTCAACATCGACGAAATCCCCTTCAAGATCCGCCACATCTGGGGCGTATCCGCGGGTGAGCCCTTCGCCGCGATCCGGGCGCGTCCTTCCTGATGGCCGCCGACGAGATACTTCGCGACGTAGGTCCTGTCGACGTGAACTCGGCCGGGGAGCTGGTCTCCAAGGTCGGGGTCCACAACCAGGCGAAGCGGCTGATCAAGCAGGTCGCCGAGAACTTCCCGCCTGAGCTCGTCGCCGCGGGCTCGCGCCGCCGCCTCGCGGGCCGGTCCGGGACCCTCGACCTCTCGGAGGTCACCGACGCCGCGAAGGACGCCTTCCCCGACTTCACCGAACTCCTCTCCGCCGCGGTCCGCGGCTCGGAGGAGCGGCCGGAAACGATGGTCGTCAACGTCGTCTGCCGGTCCGAGAGCGGCCGTTCCTTCCGCGGCATCCTCCCCTACGAAGAGCTGTCGAAGTCGAAGGCGGCCTACACGGAGGGCGTTAAGAACGGGACCGTCATCTTCAACAGCGACGACCCGCAGGCGCAGAAGACCGCGCTGAGCGAGGCGCAGCGGACGATCGCCGCCCTCGAAAAACGGCTCGAGGACGCCGGCGGCGAACCGGAAGAGGTCGAGACCCCGGAACCCTTCGAGGGCTACGAGGCCGCGAAGGCGCCGGACCTCATCGCCGCGATCAACGACGGCGAGTACGACCTGCAGACCCTCTTCGCGATCCGCACCGCCGAGCAGGAAGGCAAGGAGCGCTCGACCGTCGAAGAGGCGATCGACGCGAAGATCGAGGCCGCGGAAGCGGCTCTCAAGCCCGACTCCTCCGGCGACGGCGACAACTCCGGCGACTAGCGGGGCTCCCCCGTGGACGCCCCGACGCTCGCGGAACTCCGGGGGCTCAGTAACTTCCTCGCGACGAAGTTCCCGGATCCCGGCGGCGACGCCGAGCTGAAAGAATGGGAGGCCGCGGTCGACGGTCTCCTCGTCGAGATGACCGGCCGCGCGATCGGGCCGGAAGCCGAAGGCGAAGAGGTCCCGCCGTTCCTCGTCCCGCTCGCGAAACGGGCGATCGTCCTGAAGATCGAGCAGCTGGTCACGTCGCTTGGCGGGACCTGGGCCGAACGCCGCGCGACGATCGGCTCCGGGAACCTCGCCTCCTTCTCCGCCGGCGCCTACTCCGAGAGCTACTTCGGCCCCGAAGTCGCGGCGAAGAGCGGGATGCTCGACCCCGACCCCGCGATCGCCGACATCCTCTGGGCCCTCTGCACCGAAGAGAAGAAGGCGGAATGGATCGCGAAGTGGCAGGGCATCGAGCAGCCGGCGGCCGCAGTCGAGGTCTTCGACTGGAGGAACCGCCCGGGAGGGTACTGAGATGCCGATCGGCCGCGTCACCGTCCATACGGCCGTGCCGCTCGTCCCGACCTCGACCGGCGAATGGATCGAGGGCGAGGAGGAAGTGAAACCGATCGAAGGGACGCCGTTCCCGGTCCTCCTCCAGCTCCCGACGGGCGGGTCGGAGGAAAACGTCCCCCGCGGCCGCCGGACGATCCAGCAGCCCCAGATCATCTACGAACCCTTCGACGCCCTCGGTGCCGAAGTGGTCCTGAGCCCGGCCGACGAACTCCTCGTCACGGCCGCTGAGCTCGCCGGAGCGCTCGGCGCTCTCACGACGAAGTGGCAGGTCGACGGCGACCCGACCCCGCTCGCGAAACCGGGGCAGCTGAAAGGTTTCCTCGCCCGTCTCAAACGCGTGAAAGACTAGGTCGATGGCCTACTCCGCCGACGGCTCGCTCGCCGACCTCTGGCCCCCCGACTTCGTCGATCGCGTCGGCGAGGATATCGCGACGGACGCGCAGGACCTGCTCTTCACCGACGCCAAGCGGCTGACCCCGCGGGCGAAGCTCCCGCAGGCGTACCACGGCGACTTCCCGGAGTGGGTCGAGGACCGCGGCGGGCGGCAGCCCGGGACGCTCGCCGACGCCTGGGTCAAGCTCCCGATCGAGCGGACGCCGGACGGCTTCTCGGCGCCGGTCGAAAACGTCGACCCGATCGCCTCCTATGTCGAGCACGACACCCAGCCGCATATGATCTTCGTCAAGAAGGCGAAGGCGCTGCGCTTCCCCGACGGCCCGGTCTTCCGCTACCGCCCCTACGTCTGGCACCCCGGGACGCAGGGCCAGCATATGATGCGCGACTCCGAAATGGGGCTCGAGGCTCGATGGGAAGAGCGAGCGCAGCGGTCGATCGACATCCAGTCCGAGCGGGCGAACCTCTGATGGCTTGGGGGACGACCGATATCGCGCGCTCGATCCGCCGGTACCTCACGCTGATGTGGGACAAAGACTCCGGCTGGACGACCCGGATCGCCCGCCGCGTGGTCGCCGACGACGAGCGCCCGGTCGCCGTGATCCTCCTCGGCGACGCCGTCGTCACCAGCGCCCGCCGCGGGCGGAACCAGGGGAACGTCACGGAGGCGTGGCCGGTGACCATCTACGCCTATCCCCCGATCGGCGAAGACGAACAGGCGGCGACGGTCGCCGCGGACGCGATCCGCGACCAGCTCCGCGCGATGATCGTGACCGGCCTCGCCCCGGCCGACCCGAAAGAAAAACCGAGCTGGCTCGCGAAGGCGGGGCCGTTCGTCCTGCCCCTTTGGGACTACGCCGGCGTCCCCCTCGAGGGACCGGAGCGCGGCGGGCCCGCGGACCCGCACGACGTGATCTGGGTCGACGAATCCTCGCTGACGGCGCAGAACCTCGAAGACCCGCAAGACGGGAAGCGGCGCACCGTCGTCCTCGAGTTCCGCATCTCGATCGAGCGCCCCGGCCGCATCGTTCCGGAAGGGCCCGTCGTGGGGTCGATGCCGGGGCAATACAAACCGCTGGGGTCGGGCCACGTGTAGCTGCGGTTTCGTATCCGGAGTCGACCTAGACTGTGCACGACCCGATGGCCGACGACGCGAAAACCAAAGACGCCCCTCCGGCCGCGCCCGATCCGAAGGCCCCGCCGAAGGAAGACCCGCCGAAGGACGACGCGGCCTCGGCCCCGGAGGAGCCCCGCATCGCTCGCGAGGTGCTGATCGCGGAGTCGCGCGGCTATCTCGGCGTCGCCTCCCACGTCGCCGCCGGCGCCCTTCACGACGACGACCATAAGACCTTCACCATCGACCAGGCCAAGGACTGCGTCAAGAAGTTCCTCAAGCGTCCGGCCGATACGGGAGAGGAATCGTGACCGCCACCTTCGTAGCGCCGGACAACCCCGGCGTCGACGTTCGCTTCACCGGCGAAAAGACCCTGAGCCCGGGCGCGGCGGCCGCCGCGACCATCGGGATCCCGTTCACGTCCGACTGGGGGCCCTTCGGCCCGGACGAGGGCACGATCCGGATGAACAGCTTCGGCGAGTACGACGCCAACTTCGGCAACAGCAAAACGGGCGGCCGCCGGGCCGTCCTCGGCGCGTTCGTCGGATCGGGCGCGGCCGGGAACCCGGGCGCCGGCGCGGTCATCGGCTACCGGATGGGCGCCGCCACCGCCGCGAAGTCGAAACTCGTCGTCAAAAACACGAAAGAAGCTCCCGAAAACGCCCTGGAACTCCTCGGCTTCTACAAGGGCGCGCGTGGGAACCGGATCAGCGCGGTGATCGAGGCCGACCCGGCGAACTCCGCGACGAAGGATCGCCTCCGGGTGCTCTTCGACGGGCTGACCGTCGAGAAATACTCCTACTTGAAAACCGACGTGGCGGCCCTCGCCGCGGCGGTGAATAAGCGCTCCCAGTACGTCTCGGCCGTCTCGCTGAAAACCGGCCTCGCCCTCGCCCACACCGCGGGGACCTCGCTCGCCGGCGGAGCCAACGGCGACACGCTGACCGCCGAAGAGTGGCTGGAAGCCCTCGCGGCCTTCGAGTACGAGCCCATCTCCGTCTTCGCGCCGTTCGACCTCTCCGACGAAGCGATCCAGGTCTCCGTCGTCGCTTGGGAGCAGACGCAGGCCGACCAAATGAAACCGATCAGCGTCGTCCTCGGCGGCGCGCTCGGCGAGGATCTGGACGAAGCCATCACCCGCACGGAAGCCTACGAAGACGAGCACGTCGTCTCCCTCGGCGCCGGGACCTTCCACGACGAACTGATCGGCGAAGACCTCTCGACCGCGCAGCTCGTCCCCCGCGTCGCCGGCGCCCTCGCCGGGCTCGGCGAGGAGAAGTCGCTGACCAACCTTCCCTTCGTCGGCCTCTCGCTCGTCGGCGAACCCGCCGTTCCGACCGACCAGCTCGCGGTCGCCGCGGAGGCGGGGATCACCGTCTTCCGCCGGACCTCGAGCGAACAGGCCGAACTGAAGGTGTCAAAAGGCGTGACCGCCTACACCGCCGACACCGATGAAAAGCCGCGCGACATCTGGGGCGACCCCCGGCAGATCCGGGTGATGGACCTCTTCATCCGCGAGATCGTCGAGTGGGGCGAAACGTACATCGTCGGTCCGACCCGCGTGACCGAATCGACGATGAAAGCCGTGAAGGCGAAGGGCGAAGGGATGATCAACGAACGGCGCGATCGCGGGCTTATCCTCCCCGGCGCGACCGACTCGGAACGTCCCTACTTCAACGTCCTCGAACCGGCTTCCGTCGGCGCGCCCGAAGACTCCATTCCGTTCGAGTTCGGGTGGAAGTTCGCCCGCACGACCAACTACATGATCGGACGAGGGAAAGTCCTCTGATGCCTGCTTACCCGGGACCCACCGCGAACCTCAAGGGCACCCAGCGCCGCTCCGGCCGCGCCTGCACCGTCTGGATCAACGCGCAGATGCGCGGCGAGATCACGGCGGTCCAGTGGGAGGTCCAGATCGCCCAGATCGGGGTCGAAATCCCCGGCACGTGGCAGGACGAGAACAAGCCCGGCGCCGAGTCGCGCGCGGGGACCTTCGCCTTCCAGGACGTCGATGACCACTGGCGCCGGTACGTCTGGGCCTTCCTCGACGCCCGGCGTCGCGGAGACCGCGCGACCGCGGCCCAGTTCCCGGAGTTCGACATCATCACGCAGATCGACGACATCGGCGCGCCGGCGGTATCCCGCTGGGCGCTCCGCGGCTGCCAGCTCTTCTCCTACTCGGGCGGCGGCGGCGGAGCCGAAGACCTGCTCTCCTCGAGCGTGCCCTTCACCTATCGTGAAGACGGCCCGGTCGACTCGTTCGAATACACCGACGCCGGCGTCGTCACCTTCAGCTAGGCGGGGCCATGGCCCGCGTCGACTACGAGGCGGCCTGGACGGCCCTCCAGGCGTACGCCGCATCCCAGACTTCACACGGTCAGAAGGATCTGCTCGTCAAGATGGCGCAGCTCGCCGACGAGCACCGGATCCCGGAGGACCTGCTGGAGCGGGCCGCCCGAATCGTCGGGGGCCCGATTCTCATAACCACCGCGGAGGGGCAGCCCGCTTCGCCCGGCGATTCTCGGATCGACGAGCGAATGGCCGACGACCCACCGCCCACCTATGACCAAGGAGGTCATGATGGCAGACGAGACCGAGGTCGGGCCAGCGAGCCCGTCCGCACGTAAGGACCCGAACGACCCCGCGTCGGGGCTTCCTGAGGGAGCGCCGGAGTCCCTGGCCGACGCCGCCCGCGGCCGAGAGATCAACGCGGCGGGCGAAAGCGAGGCGCTGGACTTCCTGCTCGGCCGGACGCAGCCGCTCCTCTTCGACGTGCCGGTGAAGTTCGACACCGACAAGGGGCAGAAGAAGCTGACGCTCGTCGTCCGGCAGCTCGACGGCGCGCGCATCCTCGCGATCGAGAAAGAGAACCGGAAGGGGGACGGCCCCTTCGCCGAACTCGACGACGTGGCCTGCAACGCGGCGATGGTCGCCGAGGCGTGCGTCGCGATCGTCGACGAGACGGCCGGGGTCGAGGTCGACCCGCAGACCGACCGCTTCGTCGGCGGGGCCCCCGGCGGCGTGCCGATGGCCTTCCAGGTCCGGTTCAAATACCAGTCGGGGCTCCTGGACGGCGTGACCGCCCAGATCCGCTCCGTCTCGGGCTACAACCCCTCCCGTGTCGAGTCGGCGAACCGCTCGATTCGGGACGCGGTGGGGGGCTCCTAGGCCGCAGGGGGATGCTTTGGTCGCTCTACGCACAGTGGAGGTTCCGAGGCATCTCCCCGTACGAGATGTGGGATCGGTCGGGCCTACCCCCGGTCTGGCCGTCCCGCGTCTCCGCCGTGGAGGAGGCTTTCGCCGTCCATGCGGCCGAACTGGAGCGGACTACGCTCGATGTGCTCGAGGGGATCGCCGAGGGAGTCGGACCGGGCTGAGCACGGAAGGTAGGCGCTGATGGGGACCGTCAGAGGCACCTTCGACCTCAACTCCAAACCGGCTTCCTCGGCCCTCCGGGATCTCCGGAGCGAGGGAGTCGAGACCGACGCCGTCTTCCAGCAGCTCGGCAAAACCCTCGACGGGGTCGGGACGACGAAACAGCGGGAGCAGGTCCGGCTCTACAAAGAAGCCGTTAAAAAACTCGGGTCCGAGTGGGAGAAGTCGGCGGTCAAGGCCGACGCCGCTTGGGACTCGATGGAGAAAAAGAC
>JBOGYZ010000268.1:0-4272 GCA_050697015.1 Solirubrobacterales bacterium | reverse complement strand
CGAACTGGGCCGGCGCATCGCCGCCGCCACCGACGCGCAGGCGGCGGCGGTCATCGGCATCTTCTTCGTCATCCTCGCCGCGCTCAGCTGGCAGGCCTGGGGCTCGCCCTCGGTCGACGCCGGCCACGAGCTGACCGTGGCCTCGATGATCGCCGAAGGACACCAGCCCTACCTCGACATCCGTTACTTCTACGGCCCGCTCGGGGTCTACGCGCTGGGCGGGACCTTCGCCGTCTTCGGCGCCTCCTTCACCACCGCCTTCGCCTTCGGCCTGGTCCAGGCGGCGGCGATCTGCGCCGTCTTCTACCTCCTCGCGCGGCGCCTCCTCGACGTCGTCACCGCCTGCGTCGCCACCCTGATCGTGGCCGCGATCGGCTTCTCCGGCACCGCCTTCAACTTCGTCCTCCCCCACACCAACTCCGCCACCTTCGGCCTCCTCACCACGCTGCTGATGCTGCTGGCGCTCTCCCACAAGCGCCTCGTCCTGGCGAGCGTCGCGGCCGGGCTCGTCTGCCTGACCCGGCCGGAGTTCGCCGCGATCGCCGTGCTCACCCTCGGCGCCTACCTGCTCGGCACCTGGCGTCAGGAAGGCTGGGGACCGACCCTCCGCGCTCTTCCCCGCCTCGCGATCCCCGGGCTCCTGCTCGCCGGCGTCGTCTACACGGTGCTGGCCGCCGAAGCGGGCGCCTCGCTCCTCTTCACCGAAAACCTTTGGCCGGTCAAGATGCTCCGCGTCGCCGGGTTCGCCTCCCAGGAAGCCTGGGCGCCGAAAAGCCTCGAAGGCCTCGTCGCCACCCTCGCCCGCGCGGGCGCCTACCTGCTGCTCTTCGGCAGCGTCGTCGCCGCCGCCGTCCTCGTCGCCCGCGAGCGGACTACCGGCGAGCGGATCAAGGCGCTCTGGCCGCTGCCCTTCGCGGTCGTCCTGATCGGCTTCGTCGACCTCGCCTGGCGCGTCCTCGGGATCTGGGAGCCGGCCCGCGAAGCCGTGCAGGAAGAGATGTCCCATCTGATCATCGGGATGAGCTGGCTGCCCGCGCTCGGCTTCATCGCCTGCGTGCTCCTCGCGATGCGCTTCCTCAAAGGCAAGAGCGCGCCGATCACCGGCAACTGGGCCTTCGACCTGGCGCTGGTCGCCTGCGCCGCGGCGCTCGGTGCCCGCGCTTATGACGCCTTCACCGCCGAGGGCTCCTATGCCCCCTACTACGCACCACCGCTGGTGCTGCTGCTGGCGGTTCTCCACGACCGGGTGTCGAAGCGCTGGCCGCAGGCGCGCGCCGCCGTCACCCTCGCCCTGCTGGCCGTCGCGGTCGGGCTCGCGGCCTACGCCGCGGGGGCTCTCTACCCGCACCAGGGCACCGTCGTCCACACCGAGCGGGGCTCGTTCAAGACCACCGCCGCGTCCGCGCCGGCATTGCAGGGCACGCTGAACTGGATCGACTCTCACACCGAGCCCGGCGAAGCGGTCCTCGCCGTCCCCGCCGACGCCGGCATCGACTTTATGGCCGACCGCAAGGTGGCGCTCTACAACCCGATGTTCCTGCCCGGCCTGCTCTACTCCCAGCGCGAAGAACGCGAAGCGATCGCCCGGCTCGAAGCCGAGGACGCCCGCTACGCGGTGGTCGACAAGCGCAACTTCGACAACTACCCGGACGAAAAATTCGGGGTCGAATACAACCGCCCGTTCGCCGCCTGGATCGAGCGCAAGGGCGCGCCGGTGGCCGAATTCGGCGACGGGGCCCGGGTCGGCGGCGAGAACCCGGCGACCAGCTTCGCGATCTACGACATCGGAGGACCAGGATGAGCGACGGCACCACCACCTCCACGGTCGACGCCGCGGCGGTCCGCACCCGCATCCTCGAGGTCTGCGGGCCCGCCCTCGCCGTCTGTGGTGTCGACGTCGCCGCGCCGCCCGCCGACCTCGACCTGCGCGCCTGTGGCGCGATCGACTCGCTCGGCTTCATCGAGCTGGTGACCGAGCTGGAGGAAGTGTTCGGGGTCGAGCTGGAGCTCGAAGACATCGACCCCGAGCAGCTGACCATGCTCGAGCCGCTGTCGGCGGCGGTCGCCGAGCAGGCTTCCGGGAACGCGCCATGAGGTACGAGTCGACCCTGCCCGGCGCCAAACGCCGGATCCTGGCGCTGGCCGCCCTCTACGGCCCAGGCGCCGAGACGACCCGCGTCCGCATGCACCGCGCCCGCGGGGTGAAGATCGGCGAGGGCTGCTTCATCGGCACCGACGTGATCCTCGAGACCGCCTTCCCGCACCTGATCGAGATCGGCGACGGCGTCGACATCGGGATGCGGACGACGGTGGTCGCCCACCAACAGGGCGAGGTCGCCGAGGAGGGCGTCCCCTCGGTGGTGATCGGCGACGACGTCTTCATCGGCCCCGGCTCGATCCTGCTCCCGCACGTCACGATCGGCGACGGCGCGGTGGTCACCGCCGGCAGCGTCGTCACCACCTCCGTCCCTTCCTTGACCATGGTCCGCGGCAACCCGGCCCAGGTGGTCGCCACCTGCAAGCGCCCGCTCGGTCGCACGGTTCCGCTGCGGGAGTTCTACCGGGGGCTCAAACCGGTCGGTCGAGGATGACCGGGGCAGACCCCCTCCTCGTCGGCGTCTTCGCCGACACGACGGCGACCCGTCGGACCCGCCTGCTCGCGGCGCTGGAGCTCGCCTTCCCGGTCCACTTCGAGGCGCGCCGGCGGGGTGAGCTCGGCGGCCTCGACGCGGTGCTCGACCGGGGCAACGGGGTCGCCGCGCGCGAAGCCGCCGCGGCCGGCACGCCGGCGCTCTTCATGCTCGGCGACGAGCCTGCCGAGGCGGGCGTCGCGGCGGCGCCCTTCGACCTCGCCCGCTCGCCGCTGTTGGACCCGCGCCTGCGCGGCGCCTCGCTGCCGGACCGTCGCCTGCTGAGCGGCCTGCGCCACGAGGGAGCCGGCGACCGCCCGGGCCCCGCCGCGAGCGTGCTGGGTCGCTGGGGCGAGCATCCGGTCTGGTGGGCCGAAGGACCGCTGCGGGTCGCCCTGCTGGCGCCGCGCGAGCTGGGCGAGAGCGAGGCCCTGCGCGACCGCCTCTGCGCGGGCCGGGCGCTGGCCCTGCTCCCCTTGGTGGAGTTCCTGCGCGGGCTGAGCGCCAAGATCGCCTGGACGCCGCCCCCGCCGGCCGCCGCCTACATCATCGACGACCCCAACCTGCACTGGCCGACCTACGGCTATATCGAGCTGCCGGTGCTGGCCCGCCACGCCCGCGAGCACGGCTACCACGCCGTTCTGGCGACCGTCCCGCTCGACGCCCGCTGGGCCCACGCGGGAGCGCTCGAGGCGATCGCCGCATCGGCCGGGGCGATCTCGCTCGCCGTCCACGGCAACGACCACGACGGCGGCGAGCTCGGCCGCGTCGACACGACGATGGCGGCGACCGCCGTGGCGGCGCAGGCGCTGCGCCGCGTCGCCCGCTTCGAATGCCGCACCGGCCACCCGATCGAGCGGGTGATGGTGCCGCCGCACGAGGCCTGCTCGGCCGCCACGCTGGCGGCGCTCCTGCGCTGCGGCTACGAGGCGATCTCGATGACGATCCCCTTCCCCTGGCTCGGCGTGGCGCACGGCGACTGGCTCGCCCGCCCGCCGCACGCCGACGCCCTCGTCGGCTGGCGATCGATCGAGCGCGCCACCGGGCTGCCGACGATCCTCCGCCACCAGCTGGTCGGCCGCTCGCCCGCCGAGATGCGACTGCGCGCCTACCTCGACCAGCCGGTGGTGCTCTACGGCCACCACGACGACCTGGCCCCTGGTCTCGACCTGCTCGCCGAGACCCAGGATGAGATCGCCGCGATCGCCCCCGCGACCGCCTGGCGCTCGCTCGCCTCGATCAGCCGCCGCGCGTACGAGACCCGCGCCGAGGGCGCGACCCTGGCGGTGCGCGCGCTCGCCAACCAGCTCCGGGTCGAGGTCCCCGCCGGGACCGATGCGCTGCGCTTCGAACCGCCGCTCGGTCCGCCCTCCTCCCCGCGCCTGGTCGTCGACGGCCAGGCGGCCGAGTACGGGCAGACGATCGCCCTTGCTCCGGGCGCCGACGTCGTCACCGTCGACTCCGGCCCGGCCCCGATCGAGCCCGCCGAGGTCCCCTCACCCCCCCGCCGACCCTTGGCCGTCGCCCGCCGCATCGCCGGCGAGTCACGGGACCGCCTGGCGCCGTTGCTGGCCCGCTGAAAGCTGTCCCGCGGCCGGTTGGCGGCCGTCCGAGGTGCGCCCCGGGCGTCTCGGACCCGGCC
>JBOGYZ010000267.1:0-1763 GCA_050697015.1 Solirubrobacterales bacterium | reverse complement strand
GTCCCGGGCCGTCGGGACAGGTCCTCGCGCGGTGGGGCCGCCTCGGGGGGCTCAGGCAGTGAGGTGGGGGGCGCCGGAAGTGCGGGCGGCGAGCTCGGTGGCGAGCATCGTGCGCTGGCGCGGGGTGAGCGTTCCCAGCTGCTTGTTCTCGCTCATCGAGAGGGGCATCAGGAACTTGCGGGCGCGGGTGCGGCCCCAGCGCCGCTGGCTGGTGAGGAGCTCCGAGATGGTCATGCTCTCGGTCTGCCAGGGGCAGTCGCGGACGACCTCGGCCGGGTCGAGGTCACCTCGTGCCACCGCGCGCTTCAGCTCGGCGCGAGCGAGCCGCACAGAATTGGCGCGTTCGAGTGCCCTCATATGTTGAGGCGGTTCTGGAGATGCGATCGTCGTTGCGGGTGCCATGGTGGCAGCGTCCACTGGACTCCTCCCTTCAAAAGGAATCGTTAACTGGGTGGTCCTCGCCGACCGTCCACCGTCAGTTCCCTGCCTTTGTGTCGGACCGTTGAGTGGTTGGTCCGGCGTTCCCTTGGGGTGGCGGCGGCGAGGAGACGAAGCTACGTCTTCGGGGTGGGCGTCGTCAACCCACGGTCGGCGAAATGACGTCCGGCCCGGTCGCTAAGAGCAACAATTTCGCGTGAGTCCCGCGAAGGTCCCTATCCGCACAAGTCTGAACTTACCCCCGCTGGGGGATGTCAACTGGGGGTTAACCAGTCGTTACAGTTTTTTGTAGGTCGGGGAAGTCCCGGATGACCCGCTCGATCGTCTCCAGCGCCGCGTCCAGGTGCTCCCGCGTGTGGGTCGCCATCAGGCTCGTCCGCAAGAGCGCGCCGCTCGGTGGGACCGCCGGGTGGATCGCCACGTTGGTGTAGACGCCCGCGTCGAAGAGCGCCTTCCAGAGGAGGACCGCCTGCCAGTCCTCGCCGACCACGACCGGCACCACCGGGGTGGTGGCGACGCTGCCGTCGGGGAGGGTCCCCGGCTCGATCACCTGGAGGCCGACCGAGCGCAGGCCTTCGCGCAGGTACTCGGCGTTGCCGAGCAGGCGCTCGAACAGCTCGGGGCCCTCGGAGCGGATCACGCGCAGCGCCGCCAGCGCCGCCCCGACCGCGGCGGGGACCGCCGAGGCGCTGAAGATGAAGGCGCGGGAGGAGACCCGCAGGTACTCGATCACGTCGGCCGGGCCGACGATGAAGCCGCCGCAGGAGGCGAGGCTCTTGGAGAAGGTGCCCATCCGCAGGTCGACCTCGTCCTCGAGTCCGAAGAGCTCCGAGGCGCCGGCACCGCGGGCACCGAGCACGCCGGCCCCGTGCGCCTCGTCGACCATCAGGCGCGCGCCGTAGCTGCGGCAGAGCTCCACAATCTGTGGGAGGTCGGGGACGTCGCCCTCCATCGAGAAGACGCCGTCGACGACGACGAGGACGCCGCCGCCGTCCTCCGCGGCTCGTCCCAGCATCCGCTCCAGTTTGTCCATGCGGTTGTGACGGAACGGGCGCAGTTTCGCGCCGGAGATGCGGACGCCGTCGAGGATCGAGGCGTGGTCGCCGGAATCGCAGATCACCGTGTCCTGCGGGCCGAGGATCGTCCCGATCGCGCCGACGTTGGCCTGGTAGCCGGTGGTGAAGACGATCGCGTCGTCGGTCCCCATCCATTCGGCGAGCTCGCGCTCGAGGTCGAGGTGGAGCGGGGTGGTGCCGTTGAGGAGGCGCGAGCCGGTGACGCCGGTGCCGAAGGTCTCGAGCGCCTCGCGGGCGGCCTCCTTGACC
>JBOGYZ010000266.1:0-4049 GCA_050697015.1 Solirubrobacterales bacterium | reverse complement strand
GGCCAGTCCGATCCCGACACCGGGCAGGCGATCTGCGCCTTCGTCACCCTGCGCGGCGGCACCGAGCCCTCGGCGGAGGTCGAGGCCGGCATCCGCGCGACGGTCGCGGCGCGGATCGGCAAATTCGCCCGACCGAAGAGGATCGTCTGGGCCGACGACCTGCCGAAGACCCGCTCGGGCAAGATCATGCGCCGCCTGCTCCGCGACATCGCCGAGGGCCGGGCGCTGGGCGACGTCACGACCTTGCGGGATCCGGGCGTGATGGCGGAGCTGGAGAAGCAGATCGCCGACGAGGCTGAGGATAATGGATCGAGTTGACCGTACAGGGCGTGCAGACACTAAATTTTATGTACAATATTTCGAATGTGAGGAGTATGACAAGGAAAGGGATTGGTTTCTATGGCGTTGGGTGAACAAGCGATGTTGGATTCCCTCGAGGTGAGGCAGTTTCAGCTCTATGGGATGTTCGGAACCCCGACCGACCAGTGGGATTTCGAAGGGGAGGTCGTCCAGCGGGTACTTCCCGCGCACGCCACGTGGATCTTTGGCCTCGAGGAGACGGGCGTGATGTTCATGGGGGGTCCCTTCCGGGCCCCTGACTATGAGTGGGACGGATCCGGCGTGATCTTCCTCCGCGCCGATTCTCTTGCGGAGGCACAGAAAGAGGCCGAGAGGGACCCGCTCTTCATCGAAGGGCTGCGGACCTACGACGTTCGTGGTTGGCAGCTGAACGAGGGCAGGCTGAACCTTTCCCTCAATCTCCACTCAAACCGGATCGATGTCGCCTAATTTGTAGTTCCTAAGCACGTTGCCCATCCGGATCTCCTTGGAGGCTGGCGTTTCCAGACACCAGCACCAAGGAGGTGATCCGGACGGCCTTACTTGCCGAACATTGCCTGGTGGTCGGCGATGAAGCCGTCCACGTCGATGGCCGGCCGGCCGGTGATCCGCTCGACATCGGGACTGACCTCGCCCACCGTGCTGTCGGTCAGATGGATTTCCATTCCCTCCGTGCGGTGACGCTGCATCCACTCCGGCGCACCCGCTGCGGCGGCCGCCTCCGCGACGGCCGACAGCGGCGGCGAAACGTGGGTCACGGTCGTGCCGAGGGCTTTGGAGAACCGCTCCGCGAGGTCGTCGAAGCTCACCGATTCGGGTCCGGACAGATCGTATATCTGTTCATTGTGGTCGCTCGGCGTGGTCAACACGGCGGTGGCTACTGCCGCGATGTCCCTGGTGTCCACAGGCGCGATGTGCTGGTCGGGCAGAGGCACGGGCAGCGTCCCTTCGCTGATCGGGCCGGCGAAGGCGAGCAGGTTCTGCATGAAGAAGCGCGGCCGCAGGATCGTCCATCCCAGGCCGGAGTCGACGATCTGGTCCTCGATTTCGGTGTGCGCGCGGCCGACCCAGCTTTGAGAGTCGTGCCCGACGAAGGCGTTCCCCGCCGACAGCTTGACGATGTGCTGGACACCGGCCCCTTTGGCCACGTCGACGACGTTGCCCTGGAGCGCGGTCATGTCCGGATGTTGGGCGGTGTTGAGGAACACGACATCGGCGCCATCGAGGGCTGCGGCGATCGACGCCGGGTCCGCGAAGTCCATGGTGACGAGATTCGGGATCGAGCTCTGCTGGTCGCGGCTGCGGCTCGTGGCGCGGAAGGCCACGGCCTGCTCGTCGAGTTGGGCCACGAGCGTCCTACCGATCATGCCGGTCGCGCCGGTAACGAGAATCATTCTGTTCCCTCCTTGAGGTTCCGATGAAATCTGCTGCGGGGCCGGATCGCGACCTCCGTCGGCCGCGATCAAGTTCAGGCGGCCCTCGACGTTCGCAAGGCGCATCAGGTTCCTAGCTCCACATCATGTTTCATGCATAATATCTGCAGATGCGAAGATGGCAACGTTGGCCATGGCTCTTGGGCGAGCCATGGTATATTTTACACCAATTGCTGCCAGGGTAGCGGAGGAGGAGAGATGAGTTCTGTGGAGCACGTCGACGTCGATGTCGCCGTCATTGGCTGCAGCACGACCGGTCTGACGCTCGCGCACCTGTTGGCCGACGCCGGCGTCAAGGTCGCGGCGGTCGAGCGCTGGCACGTGCCACTGTCCTTTCCCCGGGCCACGCACATCGATGCCGAGACGATGCGTGTCTTCCAGACGCTCGGGCTTGCGCACATGGAGAAGGACTACGTCGGCGTCGGCGTCTACCGCTTCTTCGATCCCCACGGCACGGTGGTCATGGAGTTCGACATGAACCTCGGCATGACCGAGCAGGGGTGGAACTCCGACTACATGTTCCATCAGCCCGACTGGGAGTCGGTGATGCGCGGCCGCGTGTACGAATCCGACTCCGCCACCACGTTCTTCGGCTGGGAGCTCGTCGATATCGACGAAGGCGGGGATACCGTCGAGGTCAGGATCCGCAACGTGAGTACCGGTGCCGAGAAGCACCTCTCCGCGAGCTACGTGGTGGGCGCCGACGGCGCCAATTCCAAAGTGCGACAGATCATCGACTCGGGCTTCACGGACTTCGAGGCGACGCATCGGTCGCTGATCATCGACCTCGAGCCCTACGTCCATAGCGACAAACTTCTGGGCAACCTCGACACCTTCATCATCGGCGGCATCCCCAACCCGCTCACGTGTCTGTCGATCGCCAAAGGCGGCCTCCGGATCGAGGAGATGCTGCGCCCCGATGACGATTCCGCCGACTTCGAAAGCCTGCCCCACATCTACGACGTACTGAGCCCCTACTTCAAGCCGAGCGAGTACCGGCTGTGGCGGGCGGACGTCTACGAGTGGAAGGCTCGGGTGTACAGCCCGTGGCGGTCCGGTCGCGTGTTCATCGCCGGCGACGCCTGCCATACGACGCCGCCCCACATCGGCCAGGGCATGTGCTCGGGGATCCGGGACGCCACCAACCTGGCATGGAAGCTGCCGCTCGTGATCCGCGGCGAGGCCTCGCCGGATCTGCTCGACACCTACGAGACCGAGCGTGCGCCGCACGTCACTCCGATGATCGAGACGGCCGCCATCATGGCCAACCAGATCGAGGACATGGAAGGGCTGCCGGCCGGGACGGAGCCGCCGCCTCCCGAGGCGCGTAAGACGATGCGGCCGCCGATGGGCCCCGGTGTCTTCGCGGACGACGACAAATGGGCCGGCACGCTCAGCGCACAGCCTCGGCTAGCGGATGGAACGAGGATGGACGACGCGATCGGCTTTGCGTTCGCGTTGGTCGGCACCGAGGCAGCGCTCGCCGACGTGCTTCCGGGCGCCGAGCCGCTCAGGGAAGACCTCGGTGTGCACGTGATCGCACAGTCCTCGGGCGAGGTGGGTGCCTGGCTCGCCGAGCTGGACGTCGGCGCGGTGCTTATGCGACCCGACCGTTACATCTTCGGGACGGGTAATAGCGCCGAGGACATCGACAACCTGCTGGAAGTCCTGCGGGCAACGATCAAGGCAGGCATCAGGCGATGAGGGTTTTGTCGTTGACGACCGCCGGCTGACCGCGCGTGAGGACGAGGCAGACCCCCGAGATCCTCTGGGAGCCGACCGCCGCCGCGGTCGAGGCCTCCAACCTCACCGCCTACATCGACCACCTGCGCGCCGAGGGCGTGGACGTCGCCGGCTACCCCGACCTCTGGCGCTGGTCGGTCGAGGACCTCGAGGCCTTCTGGAACTCGATCTTCGACTGGTTCGAGGTCGAGTACGACGGCGAGCGGACCGTCGCCCTCGCCTCCCGCGAGATGCCCGGCGCCGAGTGGTTCCCCGGGGTACGGCTGAACTGGGCCGAGCGCGCCTTCGCCGGCAAGGCCGACGAGGAGGTGGCGATCCTCCACGCCTCCGAGCTGCGCGACCTCGAGGAGATCAGCTGGGGCGAGCTGGGACATCAGGTGGCCGCCGTGGCCGGCGGCCTGCGCTCCCTCGGGGTCGAGAAGGGCGACCGGGTCGTCGCCTACCTGCCGAACATCGCCGAGGCGACGATCGCCTTCCTCGCCGTGGCCTCGATCGGCGCGATCTGGTCGAGCGCCTCGCCCGACTTCGGCGCGG
>JBOGYZ010000265.1:0-7849 GCA_050697015.1 Solirubrobacterales bacterium | reverse complement strand
GTACACGCCGAACTTCAACGACAACCCCGGTGGGTTCCTTGTCGACCCGAACTCGAGTTTCGGCAAGTTCGCCGTCTCGATCGGGATCGGCTCCTCCCGCAACGTCGCCCTCTTCGAACGCCCGACCGCCGGCGCCTGGCACCACTACGCTTTCGTGCTGAACAGCGCCGCCCCGGCCGCCGAACAGATCGTCCCCTACGTTGACGGCTTCCCGGTCGTCTACACCAAGGCGGTCAACGGCGAAGGGGGAGCCGCGTTCGCCGAATCGAGCCTGGCCCTGATGTCACGCGGCGGCAAAGGACTCTTCGGCGCCGGCAACCTGCAGGACGTCGCGATCTACAACCGGACGCTGAACGCCGCGACGATCTCCCAGCATTACGCCAGCAACGGCCCCAACGGCCGCCCGCAGGCGACCTTCACCGCCCCGGCGACGGCGAAAGTCGGCGAAAAACTGACCTTCGACGCCTCCGGCTCGAAAGACCCCGACGGCACGATCGCGAAATACGAATGGGATCTGGACGGCAACGGCAGCTATGAGACCGATACCGGCACCACGCCGACCGTCAGCACCACCTACACCGGCGCCGGCAAAGTCTCGGTCGGCCTGCGGGTGACCGACAACGCCGGCAACACCGGTACCGCGACGCGCTCCGTCACGGTCGAAGAAACCACCACCGGCGGCGGTGAAGAAAGCGGCCCGGCCGACTACAGCGGCTCCGTGCGCGGCACCCCTGGCCTCGTCGATTACTGGCCGCTGAGCGAGAAATCGGGCTCGGTCTTCGCCGACGCCGCCGGGACCAGTCCGGCGACGATGCTCGGCGCCCCGACCCTGGGCGTCACCGGCGGAGCGCCCGGCGACCCCGGCACCGCGGCGAGGTTCAACGGCGCCGGCGACGCGGCGAGTGCCTCGCCGCAGCTGGGCGGCAAGACCGCGGTCACCGTGGAGTTCTGGCTGAAGTGGGACGAATGGAAGAACGAAGACCAGCTGGCCTTCGAGTACACGCCGAACTTCAACGACAACAACGGCGGCTTCCTCGTCGACCCGAACTCGAGCTACGGCCAGTTCGCGGTCGCGCTGGGCCGCGGCGCCTCGCGCAACGTGGCCCTGTTCGCCCGGCCGAGCGCCGGCGTCTGGCACCACTACGCCTTCGTCCTCGACACGGCCGCGCCCGCCAACGAAGCGATCGTCCCTTACGTGGACGGCAAACCGGTCGCCTACACCAAGGCCGCCGAAGGGACCGGCGCCGGGCCGTTCGCCACCTCGACGCTCTACTTCATGTCGCGCGGCGGCACCGGGCTGTACGGCGCCGGAGACCTCCAGGACGTCGCCCTCTACGACCGGCCGCTGAGCGCCACCCAGGTCGCGAATCACTTCGCGGGCGTGAAAGGCAACCAGCCGCCGACCGCCAGCTTCACCTCGCCGGCGAGCACCAAAGTCGGCGAAGCCGTGACCCTCGACGCCTCCGCCTCCAAAGACGCGGACGGCACGGTCGAACAGTACGAATGGGACCTCGACGGCGACGGCACCTTCGAGACCAGCACCGGCTCGAACCCGAAAGTGACCCGTTCCTTCGGCACCGCCGGCACGATCCAGGTGAGCCTGCGTGTCACCGACAACTCCGGGGCGACCGCGGTCACCTCCCGCACGCTCACCGTCCAGCCCTCGGAAGGTGGCGGTGAAGAAGGCGGTGGTGGCGGGAGCGGCAGCGGTGCCGCCTACCGCAGCGCCGTCGCCGCCACTCCCGGTCTCCAGCACTTCTGGTCGCTGGGCGAGAAAACCGGCTCGGTGCTGGCCGACCCGATCGGGGCCTCGCCGGCGACGACGACGGGCGAACCGGCCCTCGGCACGCCCGGCGCGATCGCCGGGGACACCGACACGGCGGTCGGCTTCGACGGAATCAACGACGCCGCCACGGCGCCGCTGACGCTCTCCGGCGACTCAGCGATCACCCTGGAGTTCTGGATGAAGTGGAACGAATGGAGCAACAACGACGCGCTCGCGTTCGAGTACACGCCCAACTTCAACAACAACAATGGCGGCTTCCTCGTCGATCCGAACTCGAGCTTCGGCAGCTTCGGGGTCGGGATCGGGCGGGGCGGATCGCGCAACCTGGCCACCTTCGCACGGCCGACCGCGGGCGTCTGGCATCACTACGCCTTCGTCCTGAACACGGCAGCCCCGGCCGCCGAACAGATCGTGCCCTATGTCGACGGAAAACCGGTCGCATACACGAAGATCGCGAACGGCACCGGCGCGGGCAACTTCGCCGACGCGGCCCTCAGCTTCATGTCGCGCGCCGGCACCGCCCTCAACGGCGCCGGCAGCCTCGACGACGTCGCGATCTTCGGCGCGCCGCTCTCGGCCGCGACGATCGCCGGCCACTACCAGGCCGCGACGCCGAACAAAGCGCCGACCGCGTCGTTCACCGCCTCGCCGAACCCGGCGAACACCAACGCCACGGTCACCTTCAACGCCGCCGCGTCGAAAGACTCGGACGGGACGATCGCGAAATACGAATGGGATCTCGACGGGAACGGCAGCTACGAGACCGAAACCGCGACCCCGAGCACCACGGCCACCTACGCGACCGCCGGCGAACGCACCGTGCACCTGCGCGTCACCGACGACCGTGGCGCCACCGGCACCGCGACCTCGACCGTCACCGTGAAAAACCAGACGCCGACGGCGTCCTTCACCACCACCCCGAGCACCACGCCGACCGGCAGCACGATCGCCCTCGACGCCTCCGCCTCGAGCGACCCCGACGGCGCGATCGCGAAATACGAATGGGATCTGGACGGCAACGGCAGCTATGAGACGAGCACCGGAACCACGCCGACCGCGAGCACCAGTTTCGCCACCGCGGGGAGCCGCACGATCGCCCTCCGCGTCACCGACAACGGCGGCGCCACCGCGACGACCACGCGCACGGTGACGATCCAGAACCGCGCCCCGGTCGCGACCTTCACCGCGACGCCGAACCCGGCCGCCTCGGGCCAGGTCGTCAGCTTCAACGCCTCCGGCTCCAACGACCCCGACGGCACGATCGCGAAATACGAATGGGATCTCGATGGCAACGGCACGTTCGAGACCAGCACCGGAACCACGCCGACCGCGAGCACGACCTACGCGACCTCAGGCGAACGGAACGTCGGCCTGCGGGTGACCGACAACGCCGCCGCGACCACCACCGTGACGAAAGCGGTGACGATCTCCAACCAGCCGCCGACCGCGTCGTTCACCGCCACCCCGGCATCCGCGCCGACCGGCACCAGCGTCGCCTTCAACGCCGGCGCCTCGAAAGATCCCGACGGGACGATCGCCAAATACGAATGGGACCTCGACGGCAACGGCAGCTACGAGACCACCACGACGGCGGCGACCACGACCACCACCTACGCCACTCCGGGGGCGCGGACGGTCGGCCTGCGGGTCACCGACAACTCCGGCGGGACCGCGACGACGACGGTCGCGGTGACGGCGACGAACCGGGCGCCGACCGCCTCCTTCACCGCCACCCCGAACCCGGTGCCGACCGGCACCAGCGTCACCTACAACGCGGCCGCCTCGAGCGACCCGGACGGGACGATCGCGAAATACGAATGGGACCTCGACGGCAACGGGACCTACGAGATCAGCACCGGGTCGACGCCGAGCACGATCTCCAACTACCCGACCGCGGGCACGCGGAACGTCGGGCTCCGCGTAACCGACGACTCCGGCGCGACCGCGACCTCCACGGTCAGCGTGACCGTGCAGAACCGGGCGCCGATCGCCTCCTTCACCGCCACCCCGAACCCGGTCACCGCGGGCACCTCGGTCGCCTTCAGCGCCGCCGGCTCCAACGATCCTGACGGGACGATCACCAAATACGAATGGGACCTCGACGGCAACGGCTCCTACGAGACGAACACCGGGACCACCAACAAAACCAGTCGCACCTACACCACCGCGGCGACCACCAACGTCGGCCTGCGGGTCACCGATAACTCCGGTGCCACCAGCACGGCGACGGTGCCGGTTCAGATCCACAGCCCCTACCAGGCGGCCGTCCTCGGCACCGCCGGGCTGGTCGATTACTGGCGCCTCGGCGAGACCTCCGGGACCACGTTCGCCGACTCGGTCGGCGGCGCCAACGCGACCGCCTTCAACGGCGTGAGCCTCAACCAGTCCCACGCGCTGACCGCCGACACGAATGCGGCCGCCTCCTTCGACGGGAGCAACGATTACGCAAGCGCGACGGTGAACCTCTCCGGGACCTCCAAAGTCACGATCGAATTCTGGCTCCGCTGGAACGAAATTTTCTTCAACAGCAACAACGATCAGGTCATGGAGCTGACCAACAACTTCAACAACACCAACGGCGGCTTCCTGATCAACCCCGCCTCCAGCACCTCCGGCGGGCGCTTCGAAGTGGCGATCGGCCGCGGCGCCTCGCGCAACAACGTCTACTTCACCCGGCCGGGCGTCCTGGCCTGGCACCACTACGCTTTCGTGATCGACACGACGGCCTCCGCCGCGAACCAGATCCTCGTCTACGTCGACGGCAAAGCCGTCTCGGTGACCAAGGGCTCCAGCGGCACCGGTGCCGGGAACTTCGCCAACTCGACGCTCTACTTCATGTCACGCGGCGGGACGACCCAGTTCGCGCCGGCCACCTTGGACGAGGTCGCGATTTACAACACCGCCCTCACGGCTACTCAGATTTCGCAGCATTACGCCGCTCGTTAGGTCAAAACACCTGTCGAGCACCCCCCCAAGCGGGCCGAATTACCCGCAATTTGCGAGCCTGATTACCGATTTTTAGCTTCTGCGTTTGCCATCTCGGTACGGTGGCCGCCACGTAGAAATATTCGTCCAAGGACTTGCGTAGGACAAACGTCCATCCCCACGCAAGCCCCTCGGCCGATCAGGGACTCAGGCCGAGGACAACTGCGGTGACCAATCGCGGGAGGAAAACCGATGATTAGCAGCGCTAAAAGTCGGCGCGCACGTCTGCGCGCGATGACCATCGCCGTGTTGAGCCTGGTAGCTCTCCTGGCAGCAAGCTCGTTCGCCTTCGCCAAGGTCGGACTTGACAGCAACGTCGTGAGCAGCGCCGGCAAGCGGACCGGGGTCGACGAAGTGATCCGCGCCCGCACCCAGGCTCGCGCTCACACTGCGCGCCACCACAAATTCCACCTGGTGCGCCACCACCGCGGCAGCACGCCCTCTTCCCCGTCGAATCCGGGCGACCCGAGCGGCGGGTCGACCGGCGGTTCGGGCTCCGGCTCGGGCGGCGGCAAAGGCACGAAACCCCCGACCGGCGGCGGCACGAAACCGAAACCGCCGATCACCGAACCGCCCACGACCACCCCGCCCGTCACGGAACCTCCGGCGAGCGAACCTCCGGTGACCCCGCCGCCGCCGACGACGAACCCGCCGGCCGCCTGCACGACCACGGTCACCTCGGTGAGCGCGGCCCAGAGCGCGGTCTCGAGCGGTTCCCCCGGCGCCGTCGTCTGTCTCACCGACGGCACCTACGGCAAGGTCAACCTCAGTGGGTCCAAGGCGGCCCCCGGCGTGACCCTCCGCGCGGCCAACCCGGGTGCCGCCACGATCGCCGGCGCCGACATCTCCGGCACCGGCCTGACCATCGCCTACTTCAATACCACCGACGAAATCGAGGTCCAGGAGGGGTCGAAGCAGATCACGATCCAGGACAACAAGATCACCGGCGGGTACTTCGGGGTCGACGCCTGCAACTCGGACTCGACCACCTGCGATGACGTGAAGATCATCGGCAACAAGTTCCAAGGCCCGTACGGCGAGGACGGGATCCGCGCCAACCGTTATCACGACGGAAATGGCGACGGCATCGGCCTCCTGGTCGAAGGCAACGAGTTCACCGGGATCATCGAGAACGGCAACCACTCCGACTGCCTGCAGTCGGTCTGGACCGGCGACAACCTGGTCTTCCGCAAGAACTACCTGCACAACAACCGTTGTCAGGGGTTCTTCGTCAAGGACCAGAACTCGCTCTGCGGTGCCGGCAGCTCCGGCGTCTGCGGGCCGGTGCAGGGCATCCGGGTCGAAGACAACCTGTTCCTGCGCAACCAGGAACCGTGCGCGGCCACCGCCTCCGGCTGCGGGCAGCCGGTGATCCTGCACATCTTCGGCCCCTACACGGGCGCGGTGATCTCCCACAACACGGTCTGGGGCGACGGGATGACCTCGCTGCTCGGGCTGCGCGAAGGGGTCGCCGCGGGGACCAAGGTGGAAAACAACGCGATCTACCGGTTCTGGACCGACACCGACGCCTCGCCGGCGACCTTCCAGAACAACACCTATTGCAAGCTGGAAGGGACCTGGCCGTCCTCGCGCCCGGGCAGCAGCGTCGAATGCGCGCCCGCCTTCGGTAACACGGCGACGGACGACTACCGCCTGCCGAGCGGGCGCGGCATCGACTGGGCTCCGGCCGATGTGCATTTCGGGCCCTGACGGATTGACAAGAAAGCAGACGCCGCGCCCGTTGATTGGGTATGCGGCGCCTGCCAGGACGACGGATGGGATACGCCTTCGCGGCGGTGGCCGTGGCCTTGCTGGTCGCGGCCGCGGTCGTGCTGGCCTCCTCCGGCTCGAGCTCCGACCCGAGCCCTGAACCCGTCGCCGCGACGCCGCCGGCTGCCGGCTCCCCCCCGGTGTGCGACGCCGTCGCCACCAGCACCGAGGACATTACCTCGGCCCTCTCCGACGCCGGCCCCGGCGAGGTCGTCTGCGTCGCCGACGGCCCTTACCCTGAAGTCGACCTCCAAGGTGAGTTCCCCGGCGCGGGGGTCGAAGTGCGGGCCGAGAATCCCGGCAAGGCGACGATCGAAGGCGCCACGATCTCCGGCGAGGGCCTCACGGTCGCCCGCTTCGAAATCGACGGCGAAGTCGTGGTCGAACCGGAATCCAAGGAGGTGACGATCGCCCACAACACGATCACCGGCGGCTACCTCGGGATCGACGCCTGCAACTCGGACACGACCACCTGCGACGACGTGAAGATCATCGGCAACAAGCTCGAAGGACCTCTGGGCGAGGACGGGATCAGGGCCAATCGTTATCACGACGGAAATGGCGACGGCATCGGCCTCCTGGTCGAAGGCAACGAGTTCACCGGCATCCGGGAGAACGGCAACCACTCCGACTGCCTCCAGGCGGTCTGGACCGGTGACCACCTCGTCTTCCGCAAGAACTACCTGCACGACAACCGCTGCCAGGGCTTCTTCGTCAAGGACCAGGACGCCCTCTGCGCGCAGGGAGTCGAAGGCGTCTGCGGGCCGGTCGAAGGGCTCCGGGTCGAAGACAACCTGATGGTCCGCAACCACGAGCCCTGCGCCGAAGGCGGCACCGCCTGCGGCCAGCCGATCTACATGCACATCTTCGGGCCCTACACCAACGCCGTGATCACCCACAACACGATCTGGGGCGACCACCTCGACTCCCAGCTGGCCCTGCGCCAAAACGTCGCCCCCGGCACGAAGGTCGAAGGCAACGCGATCTACCGCTTCTGGACCGACACCGACGCGTCGGCTGCCGATTTCCGCGACAACACCCTCTGCCGCCTGGAAGGCGAATGGCCGAAACAGCGCCCCGGCATGACCGTCGACTGCGCCCCGCCCT
Source organism: Solirubrobacterales bacterium (assembly GCA_050697015.1). Classification (GTDB taxonomy): domain Bacteria; phylum Actinomycetota; class Thermoleophilia; order Solirubrobacterales; family 70-9; genus VAYN01. The sequence continues at coordinate 201 of JBOGYZ010000265.1, read as the reverse complement.
TCCAGGACCCGTCCACCGACGACTACCGCCTCCCCGACGGCCGCGGCGTGGATTGGGCCCCGGCGGAAGAGCATTACGGGCCGTAGGCGGGGATGCCGGCGGGCGCCTCGGAGGGCCAGCCGGCGCCGCTTGCTGTGAGCAGGGAAAGCTGTCGCCTCGCGGCTGATGGGCGGCCCCGGCGGGCTATGGCCGCCCATCAGC
>JBOGYZ010000264.1:0-4596 GCA_050697015.1 Solirubrobacterales bacterium | reverse complement strand
GGGCCGACCTCAGCCAGCCCGGGTCGGAGCGGGATCCGCGGCAGGTCGGCGCTCCTCCGAGGCGTGCCTGGTACGAAAATCCGACTCGGAGACGCCGGAGGGGATCTAGAGTGACGCCATGGCCCTCCCCCGCTCGCCGGGCCGCGTTGCCACCGCGGTCTTGGTCTCGGCCGCCGCCTGCCTGGCCGCCTTGACTCTGCTCGCCGCGCCGGCGGCAGCCAAGGCCGCTCCAACCCACTGCGACGCGACCGTCGGCAGCCTTGGGGCCGCGCAGTCGCGGGTGCGGTCGGCCGGGCCGGGGAAGGTTGTATGTCTGAAGGATGGGAGCTACGACAAGCTCTCACTGGGCGGCCGGGGCAAGGGGGCACCGGTGACGCTGCGTCCCGTCAACCCCGGCAAGGCGACGATCGACGGCGCCGACCTCTCCGGTTCTGGAGTGACGCTCGAAAGCTTCCAGATCTCCGATGAAGTCGAGGTCGAGGAGGGCGCGTCCCGGATCTCGATCGTCCACAACCACATCTACGGCGGTTATTTCGGGATCGACGCCTGCAACTCGGACTCGACGCCCTGCAGCGACGTGGCGATCGTCGGCAACAAGTTGACCGGACCCTACGGCGAGGACGCGATCCGGGCGAACCGTTATCACGACGGCAATGGCGACGGGGTCGGGCTGCTGATCGAAGGCAACGAGATCACCGGAGTGCGGGAGAACGGGAATCACTCGGACTGCCTGCAGACGGTGTGGACCGGGGACCACCTGGTGTTCCGCAAGAACTACCTGCACGACAACCACTGCCAGGGCTTCTTCGTCAAGGACCAGGACGACCTCTGCGGGGGCGGCAACTCGGGCGTCTGCGGGCCGGTCGAAGGCATCCGGCTCGAAGACAATCTCTTCCTCCGCAACAATGCCCCCTGCGCCGACAGCGGCTGCGGCCCGTCGCTGACCGTCCACATCTTTGGCCCCACCCGCGGGGTGCGGATCACCCAGAACACGGTCTGGACGCCCGAGAACGACTTACCGCTGGCTCTTCGCGAAGGCCCGTTCGGCGCGGTGACCCTGGAACGCAACGTGATCTACCGCGGCTGGACCGACTGGCGCGGCGGCTTCCCGGACTGGACCGAGCGCGAAGACGTCGTCTGCAAGTGGGAAGGCTACCCGCGGCTCAGCCCGAGCTCGAAGCGCACCTGCAACCCCGGCTTCCGCAAGCCGAAGACCGATGACTATCGACTGAAGAAGGGCGTGGCCGGGGTCGACTGGAGCCCGACCGAAGTCAGGTACGGGCCGCGCTGAGCGGGTCGCCGGCCTCCAGCGAGGCCAGCATCGCACGGCGGTCGAACTTGCCGTTGGCGTTCAGCGGCAGCTCCTCGAGCAGCTCGAAACGGCGCGGCACCATGTAGTCGGGCAGGCGCTCCGCCAGCTGCTCGCGCAGCACTGCGACGTCGGCGTCCGGATCGGCGATGAAGACCGCGATCCCACCCGCGCCGGAGTCGGTGAGCGGCCAGCCGACCGCGATCGCCGCGTCGGAACCGCTGGCCTCGCGCAGCACCGCCTCGATCTCGCCGAGCTCGACCCGGTGGCCCATCACCTTGATCTGGTGGTCCATCCGCCCCAGGTAGAGGAGCGGCTCGCCCGCACCGAGCGGCCGGCGGACGCGGTCGCCGGTGCGGTAGTGGACAGCATCGGTGCCGGGCGGGTGGACGAAGGCGGCGGCGGTCTTCTCCGCGTCGAGCCAGTAGCCCGGCGTCACCTGAGGGCCGCTCAGCAGCAGCTCGCCTTCCTCGCCCGGGGAGACCTCGCGCAGGTCGGGATCGGCGACCATGGTCCGAGTGCCGCCGAAAGGCTCGCCGATCGCGACGACGCCGTTCAGCTCCGCCCCACCGCTCGTGTCGGCCGGATCGAAGGGCTGGACGGTGCAGGCGATCGTCGCCTCGGTCGGCCCGTAGAGGTTCTCGACCGTCGAATTCGGCGCCGCCGCGGCCCACACCCGCGCCAGCTCGACCGGCAGCGGCTCGCCGCAGAATAGGCTCGAGCGGAGGGTCGGAAAGGACTCCGGCTTCAGCATCCGCAGCTTGCGCATCATCGCCCCCAGCGAGGGCACCGAGAACCAGACGCTCAGCTCCGAGTCGCGGATGAAGCGGGCCGGGGACATCAGCTGCGCCTCCGACGGGCAGCAGAGGCAGCCGCCCGCGTCCCAGGCGACGAACTGGTCGAAGACCGAGAGGTCGAAGGTGAGGTCGAAGGTCTGCGAGAAGCGGTCGGCGGGGCCGAAGCCATAACGCTCGCGGATCGCGGCGAGGAAGGAGGTGACGTTGGCGTGGGTGACGCCGACGCCCTTCGGCCGGCCGGTGCTGCCGGAGGTGAAGAGCAGGTAGGCGATCGCCTCGGGGCCGGCGGCGGGCGGGACCGGGTCGGCGCGGCCCGCGCAGGCGGCGATCGCTGATGCGGCCTCGATCACGATCGGCGGCACCTCGAGGTCCTTGACCAGCTCGGCGACCGACCCCGCGCGCTCGCGATCGACGATCAGCACCGGGGCGCCGGAGCGGCGCAGCATCTCGGCCAGGCGATCGGGCGGAAAGCCAGGGTTCAGCGGCACGTAGCCGTGCCCGGCCCAGAGGGAGCCGAGCACCGCGGCATAGGCGGCGGAGCTGCGAGCCGCGTATACGGCGGTCAGCGGCGGCGCTCCGTGGGGCTCGCGGTCGAGGATCGCGGCGGCGAGGACGGAGGCCCGCTCGGCGAGGTCGCCATAACGCAGGCGCTCCCCCGCGACCTCGAGCGCCGGGCGCTCCGGATGGGTCGCGGCGGCGGTGAGGAACCCGTCGAGGAGGGTGGCCGGCGTAACTGCGATCACTACTTAGAAACGGCCTGGGTACGCCGGTACTTGCGACGCGGAAAGTCTGGCCGTCTCGGCGCGTTAGTCGGGCATGAGCGCTTCCACGGCCAGTGCCGACTCCCTGACGGTTGACCACAAGGACGGGCTGCGCGAAAAGCACGCCCACGCGGGCGTCGCGATGGCGATCGCGACCCTGGCGATGGCCGGATCCTCGGGGATCCAGGCGCTCCTCTACCTCAGCTCTTTCGGCGTCGGCGGCAAGACCGACGGCTTCTTCGTCGCCTTCGCCCTCTACTCGAGCTTCGGGGTCTTCAGCCAGAGCATCCGCGTCACCTCGGCGCCGCTCCTGGTCGGCGCCCGCCCGCGGCTCACCCAGCGCGAGTTCGCCGTCGGCCTGTTCCTGATCGCGATCCCGGTGGCGATCGTGACGATCCCGCTCGCCTCCCAGCTCGGCGGCCTGATCGCCCCCGGCCTCACCGACGCGGGCCGCAACGTCACCGTGGAAGCGCTGCCGGTGCTCGGCATCGCGATGGTCCTGCAGCTCTGGGCCGCCGGCGGTGCCACGGTGCTGGCGATCCGCGACCGCTTCGACCGCATCGCGCTCGCCTACATCTCCGGCGCGTTCGCCGGCCTCGTCGTCTACCTCGCCGTCTCGGGTGCGGCCGGGGAGCTCTCGCTCGGCTGGTCGATGCTGGCGATGGCGATCGTCACCGCCGCGATCATGCTCGACGGCGTCCGCGCCGGGGGCGAGGAGCGCACCGCGGCGCCGGCCCTCACCCGGACGCTCCGCGGCCTCGCCCGCCCGGTCGGCCTGATCCTCGGCAGCACCCTGATCTACCTTGCCTTCAACGCCCTCTTCGTCGTCTCCCTCGCCTTCGCCGGCAAGTACGACCCAGGCGACGCGACCGTCCTCTCCTATGCCTACCTCTTCGCCAGCTACCTCGTCGCCGCCACCGGCTTCGCCCTGGGGATGTCGCGGATCGCCGACATGCGGCGTGGTGCCCTGGTCGACTGGCGCGAGGTGATCGCCGACACCGTCCCGGCGGGCTTCCGTTATTCGATGATGCTGGCGGCCCCGGCGATGGCGGTGCTGATCTCCGGCGGTGCCTCGCTGATCGGCGAGGTCCTGCCGAAGAGCTTCGACGCCGCCAAAGTCGACCAGCTCCAGGTCTTCGCGGCGCTGCTCTGCGCCTGGACCGTGGCCGCCCTGCTGGTCAACCTGCTGCTGCCCGCGATGTTCGCGCTCGGGCGCTCGCGCTTCGTCAACTGGATGGCGCCGGTCGTCTTCATCGCCCACATCGCGGTGACCGCGCTGGGCGGCGTCCTCTTCGGCGCCGACGGGGTCGTCGGCGCGGCCTTCGTCGTCCCCGCCGCCTTCGGCGCCCTCCTGCTCACGGTCGGCGCCGGCCGCGGCGCCGGGCCGATCGCCCGCGACCTCGCCCGCGACGGGCTGCGTTTCACCCTCCTGGCCACCGTCTCCTACGGGATCGGCTACCTGGTCGGCGCCGAGCTGGCCGACGGCATCCTCTCCTCGCTGGTGACGTTGGCGATCGGCTCGGTGCTCTACCTGGCGACCGCGACCCGCTTCGCCCCCGAACAGACGCGCCTGCTCCTCGGCGCGATCAAGCCGGCCTCGAAGCCCGCCTCCGCATGAGACGTCCTGTGTCAACCCCCCGTGGGTTCGAGCCGTCGGAGATTGCCGTGAAGAGCCGGGTCGTAGGGCACCCTGTCCTGCCAGCAGCGCCAGAGGACCCGCAGCCACGCA
>JBOGYZ010000263.1:0-2769 GCA_050697015.1 Solirubrobacterales bacterium | reverse complement strand
GTCGTGGACGAGACGGCCCTTCCCCTCCCGGGCGTCAGCCCGCAGTGGCCGCATCCCTTCCCCGGGCGCCAGCTTCCCCGAGCCCGTGGAATCAACCAGGCGCGGTTAGAGGCGCTCGACGTTGTCGGCGTCGAAGTTGCGGCTGATGCCGCGGAAGTCGATCGCTCGGGGAACGGCGGCGATCGCGGCGGCATGATCGACGTTCGGGTGGGCGGTGACGATCGCCAGGAGGTCGGTGTCGGGGAGGGCCGCCTGGAGATCGACCGACCGGAGGTCCTCGGCGGGGAGCTCGGGGACGAAGGGGTCGTGGTAAGCGATCTCGGCGCCGAGATCGCGGAGGAGGGCGATGATCCGGAGGGCGGGCGATTCGCGGGTGTCGCCGATGCCGGGCTTGTAGCTGGCGCCGAGGATCAGGATGCGCGAGCCCTTGACTGGTTTGCCGGCGTCGTTGAGGGCCCGCTCGATCCGACGCACGCAGAACTCCGGCTGCGCCTGGTTGACCTTGCCGGCCAGCTCGACGAACTCGGGGTAGAAGTCGTGCTCGCGCGCCTTGAAGGCGAGGTAGAAGGGGTCGACGGGGAGGCAGTGGCCGCCCATGCCCGGGCCCGGGTCGAAGCGCATGAAGCCGAACGGCTTGGTCGCCGCCGCGTCGACCACCTCCCAGACGTCGATGCCGAGGCGGTCGCAGAGTTGGGCGACTTCGTTGACGAGCGCGATATTGACCGAGCGGAAGATGTTCTCCAGGAGCTTCGCCAGCTCGGCGGTCTCAGGGGAGCTGAGGATCTCGACCGTGTCGCAGATCTGCTCGTAGAGGGCGCGGGCGCGGTCGGTGCAGGCGGAGGTGATGCCGCCGACGAGCTTCGGCGTGGTGCGGATCGTGTGGTCCGAGCGACCCGGATCGATCCGCTCTGGCGAGAAGGCGAGGAAGAAATCGACGCCCACGGCTCCGCCGTGGGCGGCCAAGGCCGGGAGGAGCTCCTCGCGGGTGGTGCCGGGGTAGGAGGTCGACTCGAGGACGATCAGCTGTCCCGGCTGCAGGTGGGCGGCGACCGCCGCCGCGGCCGCCCGGAGATAGGAGAGGTCGGGCTCACGCGAGTTCGAGAGCGGGGTCGGAACGCAGAGGATGACCGCCTCGCAGTCCTCCAGGTCGGTGTAGTCGCTGCTGGGGTGGAGGCGCGCCCCGCACGCCTGGAGCTCTGCGTCGTCGACGTCCTCGATGTAGCTGCGCCCGGCCCGCAGGTCGGCGAGCTTGGCCGCGTCGGTGTCGAGGCCGACGACCTCGTTCCCGGCCTCGGCGAAGGCGAGGGCGAGCGGAAGTCCTACGTAGCCGAGGCCGACGATCCCCAGCTTCATGGGGCGGACGTGGTCAGACCCCGGTGGGGACGACCGACTCGGCCGCGAGCAGCGTGTGCCAGGTCGGCAGCAGCGGGATCACGTACCAGTTGACCACCGAGTCGCGGACCTCGGCGATCTCCTGGGAGAACCAATAGCGTTCGAAATCGGCTTTGTTCTCCCAGACCATCGTCTGCTGGAACGCGAGCGGATCGTCGTCGGCGCGGGTCAGGGACCAGCTCTTGGCGCCGTAGGCTGTGCACTTCGCCGCCGCCGGTTCCCACGCCGCCAGCCAGCGATCCCTCCGGAACGGGGCGATGTGCCAATCGAGCCTGCAGACGTAGAGCATCGGCTAATCCTTTCGCATTCGCGTCGTGGGCGCCCTTACGCCCCGACCTCGGCCCGGATCGCGCCCGGACCCTCGTCGTTCTTGCCCGCGCCCTCGGACTCGGCGCCGACGAGGACGGCGATCTTGCCGAGGTGCCTGTTTTCGTGCATCAGCTGGTGGGCGGTGGGGACGCCGTCGAACTCCATCGTCTGCCAGAGGACGGGGCGGACCTTGCCCTCGGCCATCAGCTGGTTCGCCCGCATGCACTCGTAGGCGTTGGCGAAGTGGGAGCCGATGATCTGCTTCTGGCGCATCCACAGGTAACGGACGTCGAAGTCGAGCTGGAAGCCGGAGGTGGCGCCGCAGATCACGACCTTGCCGAAGGGTTTGGCCACGTAGACCGAGGTCGGGAAGGTCGCCCGGCCGACGTGCTCGAAGACGATGTCGGGGGCGTCGCCGAGGATCTCTTTCACCCGGTTCGCGAAGCCGCGGGAGGCGCGGAAGCGCTCCTTGTCGGCCGCCGGATCGGTGAGGTTGGCGTCGGTCCGCATCATCTCGCCGAATTCGCCGCGGTTGATGTAGTCGACGGCGCCGAGCTGCTTGACCAGCTCGCCCTTTTCGTCGTTGGAGACGACGCCGACCGCGTTCGCGCCCGCCGCCTTGCAGAGCTGCGTGGCGAAGACGCCGAGCCCGCCGGCCGCGCCCCAGATCAGGACATTGTGGCCCGGCTGCAGCTTGCACTGGTCGATCAGCATCCGGTAGGCGGTGAAGTAGGTGAGCCCGTAGGAGCAGGCCTCGGCCCAGCTCAGGTTCTGGGGACGGGGGAGGAGCTGCTGCGCCTGGACTTTGGTGAACTCGGCGAACGAGCCCCAGGTGGTCTCATAGCCCCAGATCCGCTGGCTCGGCGCGGCGAGCGGGTCGAGTCCGTGCACCTCGACGTCCTCATAGGACGCCTGGTTGCAGTGGATGACGACCTCGTCGCCGACTTTCCAGCGGGTGACGCCCTCGCCGACTTTCCAGACGATGCCCGAGGCGTCGGAGCCGCCGATGTGGTGGCCGTACTCGGGGTGGTCGCCGTAGCCGAAGACCGAGACCGGCTTGCCCAGCGA
>JBOGYZ010000262.1:0-12699 GCA_050697015.1 Solirubrobacterales bacterium | reverse complement strand
GGCAGGCTGTGGCCGCCACGAGACGCCCGGGACGTGAGGGGTTCGTGAAACATCCGGCACAAGTCCGGGAGGAGGTCGGACTCCCGGCACGGTCTTGCGCGGGAGATGCCACACCTCGCCCCGATCGGCGACGAAGATGCCGGGGACGTCACACCTCCGGGCGCCCTCGGTCTGTTTTCGGGCCTGGGATCAGGGCCCGGAAACACGCTGCGTGTATTACACCCCCTATAGGGAGGGAAATACACGCAACGCGTCCGTGACTGTTGGACAACACGGAAGGAAGCGTGGACTTCCCACGGTGTCTGTGACGACGTCCGAGTTCCGTGATGGATCCGCGTCCCTCCCGTGGCTCTCGCGTGACCCGCCGCGACGATCCCTCCACGCTCCCCACAGACCCGGCCGTCTCGGCCACGGCCACAGCCTGCCAGGGCCGCGGACGAGACGGCCTTCGTCCCTTGCCTCGGGCGCCAGCATCAAATGGCCCCGAAGCTAATCCAGCAACCCCGTTTCGCGGGCTGACACCGCGGTCTGCATCAGGGTCTCGGAGGCGTCGAAGCGGGGCACCCAGCCGAGCTGCTCACGAGCCTTGGTCGTGTCCATCAGCACCGGGGTGGCGAGGGCGGTCGCCCACTCGAGCTGGGGACTGATGAAGGAGAGGCGGCCGGCGACGGTGGTGCCGACGCCGAGGGCCGGGCGCGGGACGCGGATCGAGCGCCAGCCGAGGGCGCGGGCGATGTCGGAGATCGCGATCTCACCGTCGCCGGCGAGGTTATAGGCGCCCGGCTCGCCTTTGCCCTCGACCCCGGCGGCGAGGGCCGCGGCGACGTCGTCGTGATGGACGAGCTGCAGCGGCACGCCCGCGTCGGGGAGGATCGGGCGCAGCAGCGGGATACGTTCGAGGACGTGGCGGCGCAGACGCGGCGTCGGATCGCCGAGCCGGACCGCGCCGACCGTCTGCTCGATCAGCATCGTCGCTCGCGGCCCCGCCACGATGCAGGGGCGGAAGACGTAGGCGCCGAGCTCGGAGCCGCCGAGGATCTCGTCGAGCGACTCCTCCAGCTCCGCCTTCTGGGACGAGTAGTAGAAGCGGGAGGAGCCGATCGCGGGCGTCTCCTCGGTGAGCGGCTGCGGGTTCTCCGGGTGGAAGCCGTAGGCGGCGACCGAGGAGGCATAGACCAGCCGCTCTACCGCCGCCTCGACCGCGGCTTCGAAGACGTTGCGGCTTCCCTCCAGGTTGATCCGTCGGGTCTCCTCGCGGTCGCCGAAGATCGCGAAGGCGAGGTGGACGGCGACGTCGGCGCCGTCGAAGAGCTCGGCCAGGTGCCCGCGGTCCAGGATATCGCCGCGCTGGTAGGTCGCCTTGCGCCAGCCCGCCGCTGCCGGGGGCATAGGCCGCCGCGCCATCCCCCGCACCGTACCCACCGCCTCGCTCGCCTCGAGTGCGTCGATCAGCGAGCCCCCGATCTCCCCCGTCGGCCCGGTGACGGCGACGGTCAGGGCCATCGGCTCAGGCGGTCGGGGTGATTCTGTAGGCGTCGAAGACCGACTCGACGTTGCGCAGGCGCGAGATGCAGTGTTTGAGCTGCTCGGTGTCGCCGACCTCGATCACGAACTTGTTTTTCACCATCGGATGGTTGGTCGTGCAGGAGGCGCCGATGATGTTGATCCCGCCCTCCGAGAACGTCCGCGAGAGGTCCTCGAGCAGGCGAGTGCGATCGTAGGCGTCGATCTGGACTTCGACCCGGTAGGAGGCCTCGTTGTCCCCCTCCCAGCCGACGTCGACGAAGCGCTCCGGCGCCCGTTTCAGCGCCTTCACGTTCTTGCAGTCGGTGCGGTGGATGGTGATCCCGCGGCCGAGGCTGACGTACCCCGCGATCTCGTCGCCGGGGACCGGCCGGCAGCACTTGGCGAGCCGCACCGCGACATCCTCGACGCCCTTCACCACGATCCCGTAGTTGGAGGCGTCCTTGGTCCGGCGGGCGCGGTCGGAATGCTGGGTCGCGGGCAGGACGGCGTCGTCGACCGCCTCCCCCGCTTTCAGCCGCTGCAGGATCTTGTTGACCGCGGCCTTGTTGGAGATTTTGCGCTGGCCGAGGGCGATGTAGAACTCGCTCGCTTTGCGGAATCCCATCTCGCGGATGACGTCGGCGAGCAGCGCCGAGCCGGAGATTTTCTGCATCGGCACGCCGCGCTTCTTCAGCGCCTCCTCGAGGCCCTCGCGGCCGTCGCGCTCGGCGTCCTCGCGCCGCTCCTCTTTGAACCAGGCGCGGATCTTGTTGCGGGCGCGGCTGGTGCGGACCAGTTTGAGCCAGTCCAGCGACGGCGCCCGTTTCTGCTTCGCGGTCAGCACCTCGACGATGTCGCCGGAGCGCAGCGTGTAGTGCAATGGCACGATTGCGCCGTTCACCTTGGCGCCGACGCAGCTGTGGCCGACGTCGGTATGGACCGCGTAGGCGAAGTCGAGCGGGGTCGAGCCCGCCGAGAGGCTCTTCACTTCGCCCTTCGGGGTGAAGACGAAGACCTCGTCCTCGAAGAGGTCGACCTTCAGCGATTCGAGGAACTCGGCCGGGTCCTGTTCGCCCTCCGCCTCGACCAGCTGGCGCAGCCAGGTCATCTTCTCCCGCTGCGGGTCGCCCTGGCCGCCCTCTTTGTAGGCGACGTGGGCGGCGATCCCGTACTCGGCCAGTTTGTGCATCTCCTCGGTGCGGATCTGGATCTCGAGCGGCTTGCCCTCGGGCCCGATCACCGTCGTGTGGAGCGCCTGGTACATGTTGGCCTTCGGCATCGCGACGAAGTCCTTGAAGCGCCCGGGCAGCGGCTTCCACAGCGAGTGGATGACGCCGATCGCGCCGTAGCAGTCCTTCACCGAGCCGACGATCACCCGCATCGCGGTGAGGTCGAAGATCTCGTTGAACTCGCGGCCCTTTTTCGCCATCTTCGTGTAGATCGAGTAGAAGTGCTTGGCGCGGCCGGAGATCTCGGCCTGGATGCCTACCTCCTCCAGCTCCTCACTCAGGAATTCGCCCGCCTCGGCGACGTAGTTCTCGCGCTCGTCGCGCTGCTGGGCGACCAGCTGTTTGATTTCCGCGTACTTGCGCGGGTGGAGCGTCGCGAAGGCGAGGTCCTCGAGCTCCCACTTGATCGCGTGGATTCCGAGTCGGTGCGCGAGCGGCGCGTAGATCTCCAGCGTCTCGTGGGACTTCAGCGTCTGTTTCTGCTTCGGCAGCGCGCCGAGCGTGCGCATGTTGTGGAGACGGTCGGCCAGCTTGATCAGGATCACCCTGACGTCGGTGGCCATCGCCACCATCATCTTGCGGTAGTTCTCGGCCTGCCGCTCGTCGCGGCTCTCGAAGTTCATCCCGGTCAACTTGGTGACGCCGTCGACCAGGGCGGCTATCTCCTCGCCGAATTCGTCGCGGACCTCCTCCAGCGTCGCGCTCGTGTCCTCGACCGTGTCGTGGAGCAGCGCCGCGCAGAGCGTGTCGGTGTCGAGCCGCATCCCGGCGCAGATCTGCGCCACCCCTACCGGGTGGGTGATGAACTCGTCGCCCGAGTAACGCTTCTGGTCGCCGTGGTGACCGCAGGCGAAGTCGAAGGCCTGCTCCACTTTGTCGCGGTCGATGACCGTCGCCACCGCGACCGCGGCGCCACCAAGGGCGCCGGGAGCCTCCTCGTGGGCAGAGTCGAACTCCTCGATGACCGCGAACAGATCGCCGAGCAGCTCTTTGCGCTCTAGGGAGATTTTTGGCTCTGCAGAAATGACTGTGCCTCCGAATGCTCTTCGCTATAGACGCGGAACGCCGCCGAGCGGTCCAAGTCCGTCCCTTCAGAGGATACGACGCTTACGATGCCGGCGCCTGCATTCGTGTCACCCGCAACGAGGCCCAGCTCCCGCAGGACGCGGAAGGCGCGAGCAGCGGTCTCAGGGTCAAGGCAGTGCGGGCCCGGACCGACCAGCGCCGCGCGCAGATCCGCGCCCGACGCCTGACCGGCGGTGCGGAGCGGCCGGAAGACGCCCGCGATCGTCTCCCGCGAAGGCGCCTGGCGACCGAGGACCCCGAGCCCGAACTCTCGCTCGGCGTCGGAGTAGAGAGGATGGAGGAAGCCGCCGCCGGTCGGGGACGCGACGTCGGCGCCTTCCATCGCCGCCCGGGCGACGTCGAGAAGCGCGGCCTTGTCGGTGCTCGCGGCGCCGGCCACGGCGGTGACGCGCTCGACGTCGAGGCGCGTGCGGGGCGCGTCGACGAGGACGACGTGTTCGAAGGACGCGGCAAGGTCCGGTGCCATCGCGAGCGCGGCGTAGTCGACCAGTGCCAGCCCGCTGCCGGCCCGCGTCGCGAGCGCGGCCACCGTCTTGGCGCCACAGCGATGGCAGGCGACGAGCGCCGCGCCGCCGTTGAACCGGGCGAGCCCGGTCGCCCCGTTGGCCAGCGCCGCCCGCCGGGAGGCATCCGCGGTGACCGCGAGAACCCCAGCGCCACTCGACACGAGCTCGGCGATCGTCGCGGTCGATGACGAGCCCACGCCTCGGACCACCTTTCGCGCCGAACCCCCGGCGCTCCCTACAGGATTCTCCTGACCGGTGAGGTCCCGGGACAGCTCCTCCTCGAAGCGCGCCCACCACTCCGATTCCTCGCAATCGCACGGGTGCGGGGACAGGGCGTCGGGGTCGACCTCGAGCGGGTAGACCTCGCGCAGCACCACCCGCGGCTCGACCGCGCCGTTCCAATGGTTGACCTCGAGCCGCACCGCGGCATCGAGCATGTCTTTGTCCTCCACGCCGAAGCTGGTCCGACCGAAGGCGACGCCCAGTGCGCGGTGCGAACCGCTGTGGAGGCTGAACCGGGAGTGCTTCCCCTCCTCCCCCATCGTCCGCACATCGGTCACCCGCGCCGAGGGCACCATCAGCCGCACTCCGGGATTGCCCATCCCGAACGGCGCCAGCTGCCCGAGCTCTTCGGCGAGGTCGAGGCCGAGCCCCACCCCACCGATCATCGCGTCGATCCGCTCGGACCGCCTCAGGTCGTCCGGGCCGAGAACCTCGCCCGCGTGGGCGACAAATGCCGCGCGGAACGCCTCCACGTTCTCGGCCCGAAGCGACAACCCCGCAGCGGCCTTGTGACCACCGAAGCTCTCCAGGTGCTCGGAGCAAGCATCAAGGGCAGCGTGCAGATCAAAGCCCGGGATGCTGCGACCCGAGCCGCGCCCTCCTCCCTCTCCGTCGAGGGAGATGACGACGACGGGACGATGGTGCCGCTCGACCAGCCGCGAGGCGACGATCCCGACCACGCCGGGGTGCCACCGGTCCCCCGCCAGCACCAATCCGTTGGCTTCCTTCAGCTCATCCGGCAGCTCGCGCCGGGCCGCTTCGGCGGCCGCGTCGACCTCGCGCTCGGTCGCCCGCCGCTCCGAGTTCGCCCGCCCGAGCTCCGCGGCGATCTGCTTCGCCCGCTCCTCGTCCTCGGTCAGCAGCAGCTCGACCCCGGCGTCGGCGCGGTACAGCCGTCCCGCCGCATTGATCCGCGGGGCGAGCCGGAAGCCCAGGTCCCCCTCGTCCAGCCGACTCGGGTCGCATCTCGAGCCCTCCATCAAGGCTTTCAGACCGGCGCGCTTGGTGCGTCGCATCTCGGCGAGCCCGCGCTTGACGAGCGACCGGTTCTCGCCCACGAGCGGGACCACGTCGGCGACCGTAGCCAGCGCCACCAGGTCCAGGTCCTTTTCGGCGCCTCCACCCTCCCGGAGCGCGCAGGCAAGCTTCCACGCGACGGCCGTCCCACAGAGCGAAGGGAACGGGTAATTCGAGACTTCCGGATGCAAGATCAAGCACGGCGGCAGCTCCTCGTCGCGCTGGTGGTGATCGGTGACGACCACTTCCATGCCGAGGGCCTGCGCCTGGCGCACCTGCTCGACCGCGGTGATCCCGCAGTCCACCGTGATCAGGAGCCCGGTGCCGCGCTCGGCGAGCTTCACGACGTTCTCCGAGCTGAGCCCGTATCCGTCGGCGATCCGATCGGGGATCAACCAGTCGCAGTCCGCACCGAGCTCCCGCAGGGTCGAGATCATCAGCGCCGTCGCGCTCACACCGTCGACGTCGAAGTCACCGTGGACGGTGATGCGCTCGCCGGCCTCGATCGCCGCGAGGATCAAGCCCGCCACCTCGTCCATGCCCTCGAAGGCCTCGGGCGGATGGGACTCGTCCGCGGCGAGGAAGGCACGGGCTTCGGCGGGGGTGCGATATCCGCGCCGGACCAGGGTCACGGCGACGGGTTGGCTCAGCCCCAGCTCGTCGGCGACGGCTCGAGCATCGGCGAAGTCATATGGATAGGCGGCGAACGCCTTGGCGGATTCCGGCACATCACCAGGCTAGGAAGACGTCCGGCGGCAAACTGCCCGCCTTCCGCCCGCAAAATGCCTGTAAACGACGCTCAGTCGTAGTGCGGTTCGCGGCTGCCGATCAGCCAGACGACGCCGAGACCGATCGCGACGCCGGGAATCGCCGAGAGGGCGGTGCCGATCGTCGTGTTGCCCATCGACTGGCCGTCGATGATCAGGACGATCGCGCCGACCGCCAACGCGCCGAGCACCGCACCGACGAAAGCGCCGACGATGCCCTGCCAGAAGCGATCCGGCAGGAAGACCGTGAAGTGCCAGAGGGCGATGCCCATCGTCAGCCAGACCAGAACCGCCATCAGCCAGTCACCTCGCTCATCGCCGCTTCCCTTTGCGCCGCTGGGCGCGTTTGGCCCGGCGTTCATCGTTGCGTTTGCGCCGCTCCGCGGACTCCGGGTTGGCGGCGGCGCCGTTGCCACTTCCCGCCGGCGCGGAAGCCTTGTCGCCTGCCGGCGCGGCCGGGGCATCGGGTGCTTCCTCGGGTTCCGGCGCTTCGATGCCCCGCGGCTCGGCGGCGGTCCGCTCCGCGGTCGCCACCGCGCCGGCCGAACGCTTCCGCTCCACCGCACCCTCTTCGCGCTGCTCGTTCGCGGCGATCTCGGCGTCCGTTTCCCCGTCCTCGGCCAAGGCCGTCACCTGGACGTCGTCGACGAAGGCGGGGACGACGCCGCCCTCGACCTCGGCGATTCGTTGACGCCGGCGGACGAACCCGGGCTCGCGTTCCTTCCACGCGGTCAGCACCGGCGAGGCGATGAAGATCGACGAGTAGGTACCGGAGGCGATCCCGATCAGCATCGCGAAGGCGAAGTCCTGCAGGGTCGAGGTGCCGAAGATCAGCAGCGACGTCACCGCGAGCAGGGTCGAGAAGCTGGTCGCCAGCGACCGGGTCATGACCTCGCTCATCGAGCGGTTGACGATCTGCGAGAACGCCGCGCGCGGCATGCGCGGCATGTTCTCTCGTATTCGGTCGAACACGATGATCGTGTCGTAGAGCGAGTAGCCCAAGATGGTTAAGAAGGCGGCCACCGTCCCGCTCGACACTTCTTTGCCGGTCAGCGCGTAGACGCCACCGGTGATCAAGATGTCGTGGAACAACGCGATCAGCACCGGCACGGCGAATTTCGGCTCGAACCGCAGGGCGACGTAGATCAGGATCACGAGCAGCGAGAAGATCAGCGCCTTCACCGCGGATTCCGCCACCTGGTTGCCGAAGGTGGGCCCGACGCTGGTGCTTTCGAAGCCTTCGCTGGCGACGCCGTAGGCGGTGTTCAGTTCGCGTTCGACCGCGTGGACTTCACCCGGCTGCAGCTGCGCGGACTCGATCTGAAAGACGTTCGAGCCGAAGTGCGGGATCGTGACCTGCTGAACCTCGGCGTTGTTGATGCCGGATTCTTCGAGGCTCGACTTGACCGCCTCCTCGTCGGTCGGTTTTTCCAGCGCGGCGGTGATCCGGGTACCGGACTCGAAGTCGATCCCGAAGTTCAGCTCCTTCGTCGACAGCGCCACCGCCCCGATGATCAGGATGATCCCGGAGAAGGTGAAGAACCAACGGCTGGCGCCCATGAAGTCGAAGTGCCAACGCTGGCCCTCGCCGCCGGCGCCGAGCGCACTGCGGGACCCCAGCAGTTTCGAGTTGCTCATCGTGCCGAGCAGCGCCTGGGTGAAGACGACCGCGGTCAGCAGCGAGGTGAGCGTGCCGACGCCGAGGGTGAAGGCGAAGCCCTTGACCCCGGCGGTGGCGAGGACGAAGAGGATGAACGCGGTCAGGATCGTGACGACGTTCGCGTCGATGATCGTCGAGATACCGCGTTTGTAGCCAGCGGTGATCGCGCTCTGCATCGAGCGACCGGCCCGGACCTCCTCCTTTATTCGCTCGAAGATGACGATGTTCGAGTCGGCCGCGACGCCGATCGTCAGCACCAGACCCGCGATCCCCGGCAGCGTCAGGGTGATCGGGATCAGTTTGATCATCGCGAAGAAGATCACCCCGTACGCGGCCAGCGCGACGATCGAGATCAGGCCGAGGAAGCGGTAATAGGCGAGCAGGAAGATGACGACGAGAGCGAGGCCGATGATCCCGGCCTTGATGCCGTCGTGAAGGGCCTGCGAGCCGAGCGTCGCCGAGACCTGCGTCTCCGAGATCAGGTGCAATTCGATCGGCAGCGCGCCGATCTGCAGCGTCGTCGCCAGTTCCTGCGCGGTTTCGAGGCCGTGATCGCCCGAGAACCCGCCGGAGATCTGGGCGCCCTGGCGGCCATCGATCCCGTCCGGGTTTTCGGCGTAGTTGATGATCGGCCGGCTCTGGACTTCGTTGTCGAGGATGACCGCGAAGTGGCCGGAGGTCGCGCCGGCCTGTTCGGCATTGACCGGGCCGATCGCCTGCGACTGGCCGCGCTGGGCGATCTTCCGGGTGACGTTCTGGAAGTTTTCTCGCCCTTCGTCGGTGAATTTGAAGGCGACGTTCGGTTCGCCCGAACCCTGTGCGTATTCCTGCTTCGGTTCGGTGATTTCGCTGCCCGAAAGCGCGTATTCGTCGTTCAGCGCGAACCAGCCGGGCTGGGCGGTTTCGTCGAGCTTGCCGCTTTCATCGGTGGGAAGTTCGGAGACGAGGACGGTTCCGGCCGGGATTTCGACCACCGTCGTCCCGTTTTTCGACAGCGTTTCGCCGGTGGGGGTTTCGTAGAGGTCTTTTTCGCTCAGCTCAGGGCCGGCGAGCAGTTTGTGTTTGGCGTTGTCCTCGAAGAGGTAGAAGCGCGGCTTCGCGATCGAGCATTTTTCGCATTCCGCTTTGGATTTCGGCGGCTGTTTCTCCGCCAGCAGGGCCGCCTGGTAGGCGTTCGGATAGGCACCCGAGGCCATCAGGATTTTGCTCTCGAAGCTTTTGGTGTTGCGTCCCGCCGCTTTCCATTCTTCTTCGAGCTTTTTGGTCGCCGCGGCGGGCGCCTGTTGGCCCGGATGGCCGCCGATGACCCGCTCTGGGCCGAGCAGGTTCGGCTCCCAGTCGTAGAAGAAGAGCTGCGCGGTCGTCCCCACCTGTTCGGCGGCGCGGTTCGCGTCGGTGACGCCAGGCAGGCCGACGGTGATGTTCTTGTCACCGAGTCGGGCGACTTCCGCCTCGGACACGCCGAGGTTGTTGATCCGCTTTTCGATGATGTTGATCGAGTCTTCGATGTCTTCACCGGAGACTTCGGTCGCCGTGCCGGTCGGCTGGCCTTCGTAGACCAGCTGGAGTCCGCCCTGCAGATCAAGCCCGAGCTTCGTTTCCTTGGAGGCGATGACGATCGCCGAGATGGCCACCAACGCGACGACGAAGAGCAGGACGAAGAGGTGCTGCCGCCTGGAACCCACGGCGCCTAGCCCTCCGGGGTCAGGACAAGCAAGAGCCCGCCGTCGTCGTCATAGGCGGGGAAGACGTCGGCGACCGCCTTCGCCGGGAGATCGCCCTCGGCGTTGACCGAGACGCGCTTGCCGAGGGAGCGCACTCCCCACTCGAGCGAAGTCTCGATCGGATCCGTCGCGCCGTTCTTGTCCGTGTCGGCCTCCGGGCCACCATCGCCCGGGTCGATCCAGTCCAGACCCAGCACCTCGCGCACCGGACGTCCGATCACGTCCTCATCGGTCAAACCCGTCAACTCGTAGCTCCCCTTGCCCGCATCGATAACCCGTTCCTGCTGATCGCAGACGAAGAACGCCGCGTTCGGTGCCGGATAATAATCGTCGAGTAGTTCGAATACGAATCCGAAGCCACATTTGGAGCAACCCTTCGGCCGGCGGCTGAACCCTTCGGTTCGGGAGCCACTGACCTCGCGGTGTCCGCAGTTGGGGCAGATGAAAAACGGCATGGTCGGGACAGGCTAGATGATCGGGTTATAGGACGAGTTAAGCGCTCGGGACCGTCTGGGTAAGGGCTCTGATCGCGGCCCTAGAAGAGGCTGGCCGCGCCTTCGGGCGCCTGGAGTCCGAGATGATCGTAGGCCCGCTGGGTGAGGACGCGGCCACGCGGGGTCCGTTTGAGCAGGCCCTGCTGCAGGAGGTAGGGCTCGAGCACGTCCTCGATCGTGTCCTGCTCCTCGCCGATCGCGACCGCCAGGGTCGAGAGGCCGACCGGCCCGCCGGCGAATTTGGTGGCCACGGTGTCGAGCAGCGCGCGGTCGGCGCGGTCGAGCCCCGCCTCGTCCACCTCCAGCATCGCCAGGGCTCCGGCGGCGACGTCGGCGTCGATCGCCCCCCTCCCCTTCACCTCGGCGAAGTCTCGGACCCGCTTCAGCAGCCGGTTGGCGACGCGCGGCGTGCCACGCGAGCGGGAGGCGATCGTGTAGGCGCCCTCGCTGTCGATCTCGACGTCGAGGATCCCGGCCGAGCGCTCGACGATCACCGCCAGGTGTTCCGGGCTGTAGTGCTCGAGCCGGTGGCTGACCCCGAAGCGGTCGCGCAGCGGCGTGGTCAGGAGGCCCGCGCGGGTGGTCGCGCCGATCAGCGTGAACGGCGGCAGCGGCAGGGTGACGGTGCGCGCGCCCGCGCCCTGGCCGAGCACGACCGGCAGTTCGCCGTCCTCCATCGCCGGGTAGAGCGTCTCCTCGACCGCGCGGCCGAGGCGGTGGATCTCGTCGATGAAGAAGACGCTGCCGGGCTCCAGCGCGGTGAGGAAGGAGGCGACGTCGGCCTTGCGCTCCAGCGCCGGGCCCGCGGTCTGCACCAGTGGCACACCGAGCTCGGCGGCGACGATGTTGGCCAGCGAGGTCTTGCCGAGTCCGGGCGGGCCGGCGAGCAGGACGTGGTCGAGCGGCTCGCCGCGGCGACGCGCCGCCTCGATGAAGATCGCGAGCTGCTCGGTCACCTGGACCTGGTTGACGAAGTCGGCCAGGGTCGGCGGGCGCAGGCTGCGATCGAGGTCCTCGACGTCGGCGCGTGCGTCGTGCACCTTCACCTCGGCGTCGACCGGCACCGGCTCGTCGCCGATCCCGGGGGTGCGGATGCGGTTGGCGCCGATCGGGCCGTCGCCGGTCGGATCGAAGTCGCTCATCGGTTCGCCCCGGCCTTGCGCAGGGCCCCGGCGAGGAGCACCTCGGCGTCGTCGCCCTCGAGGCCCTCCAGCAGCTGCTCGGCCTCCAGCGGCTGGTAGCCGAGGTTGACGAGACCGTCACGGGCCAGCGACCGAGCATCGCCTTCCTCGGCGGCGACGATCGCGGACTCGACCTCGAGCGCGCCGGCGACCTTCTCGCGCAGCTCGACGATGATCCGTTCCGCCGTCCGTTTGCCGATTCCCGGCACCGCCTGGAAGCGTTTGGTGTCGCCCGCCGCGATCGCCCGCAGGAGCTCGCGCGAGCTGCCGCCGGAGAGCGCTGCCATCGCGACTTTGGGACCGACCCCGCTGACCGAGATCAGCATGCGGAAGAGCTCCCGCTCGTCTTCGGTGGCGAAGCCGTAGAGGGCGAGCGAGTCCTCGCGGGCGATCAGCTCGGCATGCAGGAACGTTTCCGAGCCGGCGGCCGGGACTGCCTTCAGGGTCTCCGAGGACACCGCCAGTCGGTAACCGACGCCGTGGGCGTCGATCACCACATGGTCGGGGCGACGGACGAGGACCTCGCCGCGGACGGCGGCGATCATCCGGCCACCCGCGGGGCGAAGCGGGGCTTACTTGCCTGGGCACGTGCGCCGGAGAGCGCCACGGCCTGGCGTCGACCTTCGCCGCTGCCGTGGCAGATCGCGACGGCGAGCGCGTCGGCGGCGTGGTCGGGGGTCGGTGGCTCGGGCAGCCCGAGCAGCGTGCCTACCATCCGCTGGACCTGGGCCTTGTCGGCGGCGCCGGAGCCGCAGACCGCCATCTTGATCGCCTGCGGCGTGTAGGCGGTGCAGGGGATGCCGCGCTGCGCCGCCGCCAGCATCGCGACGCCGCTCGCCTGCCCGACCACCATCGCCGAGCCGACGTTGCGGCCGAAGTAGACCTGCTCGATCGCCAGCGCGCGCGGCTCGTGCCAGGCCATCAGCTCGCCGAGAGCGGTGTGGATCTTCTCCAGCCGCCGCTCCATCGGCATCTCCGGCCCGGTCTCGACGACCCCGCCGTCGAGCGCGACCATGCGGTTGCCCTCGACCCGGACGACGCCGAAGCCGAGATTCGCCGCACCGGGGTCGATTCCCATCACTACCTGCATAAGGGACTGATTCTGGGCAGGAGGTCGGATGCCTCCCCGAGGTGGCTCCGGGAGCCGGAAGCCGGCGCCGGGAAGGGACGAGGCCGTCTCGTCCACGGCCCTGGCAGGCTGTGGCCGTGGCCGAGACGGCCGGGTATGTGGGGAGTGTGGAGGGACA
>JBOGYZ010000261.1:0-23641 GCA_050697015.1 Solirubrobacterales bacterium | reverse complement strand
CGCCCGGGACGTGAGGAGTTCGTGGGACATCCGGCGCAGGTCTGTCACGAAGTCCGGACTTCCGTGACCCTCCTGCATGAGAGTGAGCCCCCGCGAAGGATGAGTTCGCAGTTCTCCGCGCTATGCGCGGGAAAGTGCGAACTCATCGGGCCGATGCATGAGGAAGGCGCGAGGAAGGGAGACGTTCCCGGCCTCTTCGTGACGAGGTCCGGCCTCCGTCACGGATCCGTGTCCCTCCCGTGACCCGCTCGCGACGATCCCCCATCACTCCCCACAGACCCGGCCGTCTCGGCCACGGTCACAGCCTGCCAGGGCCGTGGACGAGACGGCCCTCTCGCCGAGACGCCTCGCGTCCCTTAACCGTCCCCCGCACCACCTGTCGGGCGCCAGCGGGCAACGATCCGCCGCACGACGGCGTCCCGACGCCCTCTGAGAAGGTTCGGGCGTGTACCCGGAGCTTCACCTCGGCCCGCTCACGATCCAGACCTTCGGGCTCTGCTTCGCGCTCGCGTTCGTCGCCGCCGGCGCGCTGGTCTGGAAGCGCTTCGGCGAGCTCGGCAAGCCACCGGACTGGGGCTATGAGATGGGGTTCGCGGCGCTGCTCGGCGGGCTGATCGGCTCGCGCGTCTACTTCCTCGCGCAGAACTACGACGAGGTGAAGGGGGACCTGCTCGGTCACATCTTCAGCGGCTCGGGGCTGGTCTGGTACGGCGGCGCGATCGGCGGTGCGCTCTTCGTGATCGCGTGGGCATGGTGGCGTGACTTCCTTAACCTGACGCTGCTCGACGTGGCGGCGCCGGCGCTGGCGCTCGGCTACGCGCTCGGCCGCTGCGGCTGCCAGCTCTCCGGCGACGGCGACTACGGCAAGCCCTGGAACGGGCCCTGGGCGATGGCCTACCCGAACGGGACCGAACCGACCAAGGTGACGGTGCAGCCGACGCCGGTCTACGAGACGCTGGCGATGGGCCTCGGCGCCTGGATCCTCTGGCGGCTGCGCGACCGCGTGCGGGCCGGCTGCCTCTTCGCGCTCTACCTCATGTACGCGGGGACGGAGCGCTTCCTGGTCGAGTTCCTGCGCCGAAAACACCACCGATTCGTTGGGACTCACGACCGCCCAGCTTGAGTCTTTGGCGATGATGGCAGTCGGGGCGATCTGGATCGCTATCGTGGTGCGTCGCCACGGCGGCATCGGCCGACCGTCGGCAGATGAAACGCGTGGTGGCTTACAACCCGCTGTCTGAGCGGAAAATCGGTACCATGCCATGCGCAAGAGTTCTAGAGCGGTCAACCAAAGAGAGGATAGGCGGGGATGTCGCCTGTAGAAACTGAGAAGTACGAGGGACCTTCGGCGCGCACCATCAGCGCGTTGGTGGACGATGCGGCGGAGCGTCTGGCCGCGGTGGGGATCGATTCCCCGCGCGAGGACGCCGAAGCCATCGTCGCCGACGCCCTGGGCGTCAAACCCTCGGAACTCTCGGTCGACAGCGCCGACGACGTCTCCGGGGATGTCGCCGCGAAGATCGAGGCGATGGTCAAGAAGCGGGTCGAACGCGAACCGCTCGCCTACGTCCTCGGCCGGGCACCGTTCCGCGACCTTGAGATCGCCGTCGACCCGCGTGTGCTGTGGCCGCGCAAGGAGACCGAGCTGCTGGTCGAGGTGGGGACGAGGCTGCCGCAGGGCGCCCGCGTCCACGAGGTCGGCACCGGCTCCGGGGCGATCGCGCTGGCGCTGATGTCGGAGCGTCCCGACCTGAAGATCACCGCCTCGGACCTCTCGCCGGAGGCCGTCGAAGCCGCGCGCGAGAACGCCGAGCGCCTCGGCCTCGACTTCGACGTGCGGGTCGCCAAGGGGATCCCGGACGACATCGGCGACGTCGACATGGTGATCGCCAACCTCCCGTACATCAGCGACGAGACGATCGACCAGCGCTCGCCGGAGATCCACGCCGAGCCGCTGATCGCGATCACCGCCGACTGCGGCGCCGACGGGCTCGGGGTCATCCGTGGGTTGATCGCGGAAACGCCTTCCGGCACGTTGATGGCGATGGAGCACGACACGCACCACGGCCCGGCGATGCAGGAAATGCTGAACGAGGCGGAAACCCTGCGCGACTACGAGGGCAACGAGCGCGTCAGCGTCGGCAAAGCGCCGTGACGGACGATCCATCGGGGCAGGACGCGGCGGCTGAGGCGCCCGCCAAGGGCGATCGCTCCGCGGACACGTCGGGCGCGAGCGAGGCGAACCGCCGCGCCAAGGTGGAGAGGCTGCGCGCGGAAGGGATCAATCCCTACCCGCACAGCTTCCTGCCGCGCGACCACGCCGCCGACATCTTCGCCAAGCACGATCCGGCGGCGCTGGGGGAGGGCGAGCACGCCGACTTCCACTACCGGATCATGGGCCGGGTGACCGGCAAGCGCGGTCACGGCAAAGTCGTCTTCTTCGACATCCGTGACGTCAGCGGGACGATCCAGGCCTACGCCCGGCGCGACAAGCTCGGCGAGGAGGCCTTCGAGCGGATCGAAGAGCTGGACCTGGCCGACATCGTCGGCATCGAGGGCGTCCTCTACGTGACCAAACGTGGCGAACTGGCGGTCAGCGTCGACACCTGCACGCTGCTCGCGCCGGCGCTGAAAGATCCGCCCGACCTCTTCCACGGGATCAAAGACCCCGAGGTCCGGTACCGCCAGCGCGAGCTCGACCTGATCGCCAACGAACCGTCACGGGAGATCTTCAAGAAACGCTCCGAGCTGACCTTCGCGATCCGCGAGCACATGCACGGGCAAGGCTGGGTCGAGCTGGAAACGCCGATCCTGCAGCGGCTGACCGGCGGCGCGGCGGCGCGCCCGTTCGTCACCCACCACAACGCGCTCGACCGCGATCTCTTCCTCCGAACGGCGACCGAGCTCTATCTGAAGCGGGCGATCGTCGGCGGCTTCGAGGACGTCTACGAGTTCGGCAAGTTCTTCCGCAACGAGGGGATGTCGCCGAACCACAACCCCGAGTTCACGATGCTCGAGATGTTCGTCGGCGGCGCCGACTGGATCGGCGTCATGGAGTTCCAGGAGAACCTCGTCTCGACCGTGGTCGAGAAGGTGATGGGGACGACGGTGATCGAGCGCGACGGGGTCGAGATCGACTTCAAGGCGCCTTGGCCGCGGGTCGTCCTGCGCGATGAGATCCTGAAGGAGACCGGCGTCGACATCTACAAGGCGAGCCGCGACGAGCTGGCCGAGGTGGCAGGCGACGACGCCGAGGAGAACGACGACTGGGCGGCGCTCGTCGACACCCTGCAGGGCAAGGTGGTCGAGCCGAAGCTGATTCAGCCGACCTTCATCACCGTGCTGCCGATCGACATCTGGCCGCTGGTCAAGAAGCACCCCGACGACCCGAAGGTCTGCGAGGCGTTCGACGGAATCGTCGCCGGCCTCGAGATCCTCGGCGGCGGGACCGACATCAACGACCCGGTGGAACAGCGCGAGCGCTTCGTCGGCCAGCGCGAACGTCAGGAGACCGGGGCGGAGGAGGATCCGCACCCGACCGACGAAGAGTTCGTGCGCGCCCTCGAATACGGCATGCCACCGGCGAGTGGTGTCGGCCTCGGTATCGACCGCCTCCTGATGATCATGACCGGGGCGAAAACCCTCCGCGACGTGATCATCTACCCGGCGATGCGCGAGCTGAAGTCCTCAGACTGAGCGGAGCAAGCCGCCGTCGATCGGGATCGTCGTTCCAGTGACGTAGGCGGCGCGCTCGGAGGCGAGGAAGGCGACGAGGTCGCCGAACTCCTCGGGGAGGCCGAGGCGCTTGGCCGGGACCGTCTTCTGCGCGCTCCGCTGGGCGTTCTCCATCGACCCCTCGTTTTCCGCCAGCCGGTCGGTGGCGAATTTGCCGGTGACCACGGTGTTGACGGTGATCCCGTCGGCGGCGACCTCGCGCGACAGCGTCTTCAGGAACCCGACCGCCGCCTGGCGGACCGAGTTGGAGATCGCGAGGGTCGGGATCGGCTCGACGGTCGAGTTGGAGCCGACATTCACGATCCGTCCCCAGCCCCGCTCGCGCATCCCCGGCAGCACGCCTTCGACCAGCACCCGCACCCCGAGCACCAGCGAGCGGTAGGCCTCTTCCCACTCCGCGACCGAGTTGTCGAGCGGGCCGCCCATCGGCGGGCCGCCGGTGTTGGTGACGAGGATGTCGATCGGCCCGAGCGCCGCCTCGACCTCGGCGGGCAGCTCCCGCAGCCGGTCCAGGTCGCCCGCGTCGGCGACGAACGCGGCCACGTCCCCGCCGAGCTCTTCGACCACGGCGTCGAGCCGCTCGCGGCCCCGGCTCGCGATCGCCACCCGTGCGCCCTCGCGCGCCAGCGACTCCGCGATCCCGCGGCCGATCCCCTTGCTCGCGCCCATCACGAGCGCGACGCGACCGTTGATTCCAAGGTCCATCTCGGTAACCCTAGGGAGGTGGACCAGCCGACCGCCGATGCCGCCTTGAGGGAGCTCGAGCCCCTGGTCGGCGAGTGGAAGGTGGAAATGGTCCCGCCCGGTGGGGAGCCGCTCGACGGGGATGCCCGGACCGTCTTCGAATGGCACGACTCCCGCGCGCATCTCGTCCAGCGCTCGACGATCGAGGTGCCGGGAGCGCCGAACGGCGTCTCGATCATCGGCTGCGACGGGGCGAAGGGAACCTACTTCCAGCTCTACTCGGACGACCGCGGCGTCTCTCGTGTCTACGAGATGAGCATCGGCGACGGCGAGTGGCGCCTCTGGCGCGACGGCGAGCCCTTCGCCCAACGGTGGACGGCCCGCTTCGAGGACGACGGCCGCACGATCCGCGGTACCTGGGAGCTCGCCGAGGACGGCACGGACTTCCGTCCCGATTTCGACCTGATCTACCGCAAGCTCGACTGAGCACAGGGCGGAGGGGCGGCGTCGTACGGGTCGACGTCAGAGAGCAAGCCGCTCCAGCACGCAACACCCATGCGACGGGCCAACCCACGGGGCGAGAATCGCCGTAGCAACCCCGCAACGCTCAGAACCTGCTGCGCAGCTATCGTTCCGCTCCATGCGCCCGTAGCTCAGTGGTCAAAGGGTCCCTACGGGGGCCCAAAGAGCGTCGGTCTTTCAAGCCGAAGGTCGCCAGTTCGAATCTGGTCGGGCGCATTCCTCGCAGTTCCGGGCGGTGCCGGGCATCGACGGTGCAGAGCCAAGTCTTCGGTCTCTCGTCGGGGATGCGTTCCGGAGGCTTCCTCTCGGTTCCCGTGCGTTCCGCAAGGTCGGTGTCTCATCCGTGTCTCATTCCCAGGAGGCGCGGCAGCGCTATTCGTGCTTCTCCGCGAGCTTCGCCAGCTGACTGACCGAGACGCCGAGGGCGTCCGCGATGTCCCGCGTCGTCGCCCAGGTCGGATTCGCGTGGCCGGCCTCGATGTGGGAAAGAGTCGGCAGTGCGATACCTGCGCGATCCGCGACGGCCTGTTGCTTCTCGCCGCGCTTCTCTCGCACGGCTCGTATCGCCGCTCCGAGCGCCGGCTGGGGTCGCGACGAGTTCCGCACGCGAGGCACGATTTCAGACCAGGCAGCGACGAAAATCCGCTTTAGTACATGTACTAATCCGCTGCTATTCTTGAAACTGCTCAAGCAAAGCGGCCCCCGGCGGTGCTGACACACCAACCGAGGGCCTGACCACAAGGAGAGCTAGCTCCTCATGGCTGATCAGAACCCTACGGCCGACCCAAGGGTCGTGCCGGTCGACCTCCCGCCATCCCAGACCGAGATCCTCCGCAGCGAGCTTCTCGGTTGGCTCGCCGGGCTGGAGCTGGACTTCGCCCATCCCGAGCCTCTTGAGGACCCGGAAGCATCGGTCCGCGAAGCCGACGCATTCCGTCGCCTCATCACCGCGCTCGACCGATCGGAGATCGAGATCCCCGACGAGGACGCGCTCGATGCGCTCGGCAAGGCGGCCGAAGGCTACGACGAGGCGAGCGGTTACGTCCGCGTCTGTGCGGCCCACCACGCGCTTCTGTCCCTACTCGGCTGACTGCCGAGGACGGGAAGCCATCATGACCACGCAGCGATCCTCGGCCGTGGCGGAACGGTTCGGCGCCAACCTACGACGCGTCCGCCGACGCGAAGGGCTCTCACAGGAAGGCCTTGCGGTCCGTGCCTCTCTGCACCGCACCGAGATCGGTCGCCTGGAGGGCGGCGAGCGTGCCTGTCGGATCGACACGCTGATCCGCCTCGCCGGGGCTATGGCGGTTCCGCCCGGTGAACTGCTCGACGGGATCGCCTGGGTGCCTGCGCCAGAGCCGCGCGGCGCCTACGCCTTCGGATCCAACTCGATCCGGCGAAAGCTGATCAGCGAATGGCCGAGCCGATGAGACACGAAAGCCGAGGCAAGGAACAGATCCAGGCAAGACAGCCGAGTCAAATGAGACAGCCAGCCAACACCATTACGAGGACAGAGACACCGAGGCCAGAGCCAAGGAAGGCACGACCACCAGCAGCACCCCTCACGCACTATCACCAGGTCAAAGAGAGACCTAACGACGGAAGCCGACACACTACGAACCCTCCGGTTCCCTGCCTGGGCCGCACCTTCCTGCCCGACAAGGTTCGCAAGGGAAGGCGGGCCGTTTCGGTGCGCGTGACCGCCCCCTCCGGCGGCCGATTGTGGCACGGCTCCGCCGTGCGTACGGCCGCTTCTAGGAGGGGGTGGGAGGGCCATGACCTTCGGTCTTCCGGCCAGGATTTAGGAAGTCACCCGATACAAAAGCGCCTCTGGCACGACAAGGAAGGTGTGAGCGCGAAATCCGTCGGCCCGGCCTTTTCACCGAGCGCACCCTCGCCGCCTACCTCTCGGTGTCCGATCGGACGATCCGCAACTGGATCCGACGAGGCGATCTGCCCAGCTACAAGCTCGGCGCGTCCCGCCGGATCGATCCGGCCGATGTCGAGGACTTCCTCGCGAGACATCGGGACGCGGCGGCATGAGGCGCGAGTCGCCGATCAAGCGGAGGAACCCGTCGGGCAAGGTGGCCTGGGTCGCCCGGTACCGAGGCCGGGACGGCAAGCACCACATCGCCAAGCCGATCTGGAACCGCGGCAAGGGCACGTTTGATCGCAAGGTCGATGCGCAACGCGCGATCGACGAGGCTTACGGACTCTCGGACCGCCCCGACACCCTGGGTGCGTACTTCGAGACGTGGACGGAGCGCCACCCGCGTTCGGAGAGGACGAACGCGACCAACGAGCACCGCATCGGCCGACTCGTCGACGTGGAGGTCGAGGGCATCGCATTGAAGGACTGGCCTCTGCGGGAGCTGCGCCGCCGCCACGCCTTGGTGCTGGTCGACCACATGCTCCGGACCGAAGGTCGGGCGACCACCGGAGCGGTCGGCATCCTCCGCGCTCTCTCGACGATGGCCGAGGACGCTATCACCGACGAAGTCTGCGACCTGAACCCGTTCAAGGGCATCCGCATACGCGCGAGTGATCCGCGAGCCCAGAAGAAGCGCCGTCCGATCCGCGTCTTCAGCTTCGAGGAGATGCACCGCTTCGCCAAGGCGGCTGGCCGTCACGAGGCGTTGGTGCGAACTTTCACCGACACGGGGATGAGGCTGGGGGAGGTGTTGCCGCTACGCGCTGAGGACTTCGACGGCGGGACCCTCCAGGTCCGGCGGACTGCCCACGAGGGAGTCGTCCTCGAGGGCACCAAGACCGACCACGGGATAGAGGGCGCCGGCCGCGTCGTCCCGGTCCCGGCGACTCTTGCCTGGATGCTCGAAGCCCAGATAAACGTCCATGGCGCCGACTGCGGTCTACTGTTCCCGACGCCGCGCGGTCGGATGTGGCGGGAGCGAAACTTCTACCGCGACGTCTGGAAGCCGACTCAAGAGGCCTCTGGGCTCGATGTCCGACCGCACGAGTGCCGCCACAGCTATGTCACGCATCTTCGTTCAGCGGGCGTCAACGACGCTGACCTAGCGCAGATCAGTGGGCACAGCGTCGGAACGATGTTGGCTCGGTACACCCATGCAACTGGAGATAGTTATCGGACGGTACGCGGCGCCATCGGATAGGAAGAGCGCGTAGCTCACGCTGGCATCAACGTGAAGACCGCCTCCAAATCGTCTAGCCAATCTTGCAATACCGCTTGAGGTCGGCCGTGAGCAGGGAGGCTGAGCAGGGCGTCAGGGCGTTGTGGAGGAGCCAGTTTGTATCGAGGACCCAGGCCCCTGAGCAATTCAGCGGTGTCGTTGTTCCTGTGCGCGAGGAAGTTTCTGGCAGTGGTCAGGTGCTGGAGAGCATCAGTGCCGATCGACCAAGCCTGATTCGCGCCGCTGGCGGTCGAGCATCCAGCGGCATTCATGACCCTCAGAAACACGGCCGAGTCATGCCACGCTGGCTCATACCTGCGCGGCCAAGGCCCAGAGCCCTTCGCACCCTTGATCAGCCGCATGGCGAAAGTCAATGCCTCCCTCTGATTGTGAAATGCGACGGACGCGGTGGCCTTTGATCCATCAGACAGTTCGGATCGGGTGGCCGAAGACAGGTAGTAACAGCGCAGGAACTCCGAAGAACAGTTGTGGAGATCAAGCGCGACGAACGTAAGGGCACGAACTCGAGGCTCTCCTTCGAGCCTGACGGCGCTCTCCGTGAGTGGCCGAAGCGTTTCGATTCGTCCGCGAATCCAATGCTGGAGTCGGAGTAGCGACGCTTGCCGCTTCATTGGCCCGGTATCAGGGTCCCGCCACTTCGCGACACGGCGTCAAGTAAGAATTCAAATCTGGTTCCCCTCTTGTCTTTCACGTTGGTCCCTTTTTCCGTCGCTTTCACGAACGGTTTCAACTTACGGGGAACCGATTCTTCTTCATCGACGGCGGCGGCCAAGATCGACAGGCGTTGTTCACACTTCGCGCGAGATGCCAAGCCAGAGCCGCCGTTCCCGAAAGGATCAAGAGGCGGAATCGTACTTTCGCGTGGGCGATGGCGAGGATCAAGGAGTACATCGAGTAGGCTTTCATCAGGCCGCTGCCATGGATGCCCGGAAGAGTGTCAACAAACTCCACTGCCTCTTCTATTTTCCTTCTGAGGCCCGCTTCACCGGGGAAGCCTTCATCGTTATCTCGATAGAGGCGATCCAGGTCAGTTTTACTAGTAGTAGTTATGCCTTTCAGCATGGCGTGTGATATCTCGGCCAGCAACTTCATGTCCTGCATGCGAACTAGCTGACTGTCCGAGAACGTTCCAAAGGCGTCGAAGTACTTATCCAGGTGCTTGGAGAGTCGATAGATGTACCACTTGAAGTCGCCCTGCCAGCGCGCATGCCGCTGCTCCTCCGCGTTTAGCGGCACCTCGTAGGAGTTGATCCGGCGGAAGATCTCTCGTACTTGCTCCTCAGAAGCGTTGACGAACAGGTCCAAGCCCAATGGGTAAGAGAGGAAGCGATCCTGAAGTTCCTCCGGCAACTCACTGTAGGTGCGTCCGGCAGCCTCAGGTAGCTCCAGTTTTCGAGTCAGACGTAATTCGTCATTGAAGAAACTATTTATGGCCACCGTCCGCTGCTGGCCGTCTACGATGAAGTGAATAGTAGAACGACTTACGCGATCGGTTTTCTGATGCAAGTAAAGCTTAGGGACGGGGTAGCCCAAGAGGATGCTCTCAATTAGAAACGACTGCGCGGCTTTTGGCCATACTTTCTCGCTTCGCTGATAGCGAAAGTCGACCCTGACAATGTTGTTTCCGAGATCCGCGCAGAAGTTAGCGACAGTGTCACTATTTGGAACG
Source organism: Solirubrobacterales bacterium (assembly GCA_050697015.1). GTDB lineage: Bacteria > Actinomycetota > Thermoleophilia > Solirubrobacterales > 70-9 > VAYN01. The sequence goes on along the minus strand of JBOGYZ010000261.1, from coordinate 13,861 downwards.
ATTTCCATTCGAAGGCCTTCCTTCTAGGACGACTAACGACTCTATGGCATTAAAGGAATCACGATATTCACGACTTCCAGGGTGTATCGCTGCCTTCGTTCGCTGAACAGGAAAGTCAATGCGAGTTGCCGCTTTACCTTGCGCGACACCAAGTTCGGCAACGATGCCCGGCAGATCGAAATGAAGCTCCTTGAAGTAGGAGTCTTGAACGACCAGGCAGATCGTTCCTCCCTTCTTGGTCGCTTTCTCGATGCGGTCGAGTGAAGCGTAGAGCCCGTTGAGATAGGCGAGGTAATAGCGGTAGTAATAGGTCTGGGAGGCCTTGCTGTCGTGCGCGTATACGTTCTTAAGAAATGCGCCCGCCTTGTCCCCCCATTGTTCTTGGGGCTCGAGTTCGACGCCCTTCGTGAGCGGTGATCCAAGCATCTTCGTGCGCAGCGCCGCCATGTCCGAGGCCTCATAGCCGAGAATCGCAAGCTCTGGACGGGTTGCGACCACATAGTCGATTCGAGTGCAGTACGGCGGAGAAGTGAGAACAAGATCGGCAAGGCGGTCGACCCGCAATTGCTCTGCCGAGCCCTCAACTAGGGTGACCGCTGGCGAGTCGGTTGGCGCAATGGCCAATCTGCTGGCGAGCGTGTCGACAGCGTCGGCGAACATGGTCTCCAGGGTCTTCCATGAGACTTCCAGGCGTTCCTCGTCGCTCTTCGCACCACGGATCCAAGTCGGGTTGCTGGTGCGGAATGTTGCGGTGATCTGCCGGGTGACGGTAAATAGGGCGCAGTAGTAGAAAGCTGCTAGGGGAGACAGCGACGACGTGGATACTGGTTCTGAGATGGCGAGCGGGGTATCCTCGTCGACGAGAAGTTTGCTTAGGGATCGCTCCATTGCTCGGAGGCGCGCCACGGCGGTGGGGGTAAACCATTCCTCAAGCTGATCATTGCCAGATGCGATGTGACGCGCCCTTGAGGTCAGCGCCTTAGCTAGGGAGACGATCTCGGCCCGCAGCGGCTGAAGGCTCTCGTCCACGCCGGACGTTGGAAGATGCCGGCCCTTGGCGATGGTGACGAGCGCAGGATTGAGGTCGACGCCGACAGCGTGGTGTCCTGCGGCGACGGCGACGGCCGTCGTGGTGCCCGAGCCATTCCAAGGATCAAGCACTTGAAGGGCCGCACGCCGCTTAGGAAGCGCGGCTAGAACGTCCTTGACAAAGGCGGGGGAGTAGCCAGCGTAGTAGTCGTACCAAGTATCGACCCCTCCAGGCGTTCGCTTAGGACTGGTAATTGTTGAATCGCTCAGCCGGGTCACGCTAGAAACCTATTGATTGGTGCGGTCGGTTGAGTCACGAGCGAAACCAAATTTCCGTAAATGCAAAGACGACTCTCGATCAGGAGCGATATCTGCTGGGTCTTCCCAAGCTGTCTCGCTCCGTCGCTCGGCACGCCATCGCGGTCCTTGGTGAGAGCTCGAGGGCTTCAGGCGATCCCGGAGCCGCCCGGAGGACTGAAAATGCTCTGGTGGGAGCTTGACCGGGCGCTGGATTCGAAAGAGAGGCCTGGCGAACGCCGCAACCGAGCTGACCGGCAGGCCTGGCTACCTCGCCCCGTCATCCTGCCCGATTGCGCGCCCAACGCTCCTCGTTTTCTCGACGTATTTGGACAGAGGGATCGGATTTGCTTCTGGCAGGCTTCCAACCACGAGCGGCCAGCTCATTTCGCCAGGCTTCCTGCGCTGCCGTTAGCGATCGGAATCGACCGAGGGTTGTGTTGCCGTGCAACAGATACCAGCGTCCATCACTCGGCACAGAGTCCGTGTTCCGCTCTATAGAGAGTCCAAGCTCTGGGAGGTGCTGCCGATAAGGACCCGCGGTCACGATGGCATTATCCCGAACCGAGCTATGACCGCGACCTCACGACCGGTTGATCTCGCTTAGCGCCGCGGCGAAGTCCAACCGGCGTGCTGCGCATCCTGTGCGGCGGAATCGCCGTCTGTGTTTGAAGGCGCGACGCGTTGCAAGAGCCAGTGGGCCTCTTGACCGCCGCGTCCTAGAGGTAGAGTGCGACCCCATCTCCTCCAACGTACCGATACACGTATGACCTCTATCGACACTCCCGCCCCAGAAGATACCCCCGTCCGTCGAGTGGTCTACTTGCTCGGAGCTGGCGCTACCCAAGGCACGGTCAAGTACGGCGGTAGTCAGGAAAAGTTGGTAATGCCCGGATTGATCGACCGTCTTTTGGCTCAGATGCGTGATGTGTTCGAAGCGTCGTTCTCCGACCATGCCGGTATTGAGCATCTAGTCAACGACGTTGTCGACGGCGCTACGGATTTCGAGCACCTGCTGACCTTTCTTGCAGACACCCCGTCTGCCGCGTACCAGGATTTCGCGTCGAAACTCCGGACCGTATTCTCGGATGTCTTGCAAGACGCCCTGGCCGCAGCGCGTGCAGAACTAGACGATGACTATTCAAGGCTGTACTCAGTTTTGCTGGACATGCATAAGGTGAACGCGTCGGGCGAGCAGCTCCAAGGCTTTATGACGCTCAACTACGACTCGTTTCTCGAGCATGCTATTCAGGAGAGTCACGGCGAGCCTGTGAACTACGGCGTCCGAGTTGAGGACGGCGCCGTGACGCCGTCGTCCGTCACTGTTCTCAAGTTGCACGGATCGTTCAGCTGGCGGAACTCTTGGCCCATCGAGGTTTCAGACCCAGCGAATGCGGCCCTCTGGATACCTCCTGGCATCCGAAAGGCCAAGGGGGAGTACCCCTTTAACGCTATCTGGGGAGCAGCTCGGGAGTTGCTCGATTGCGACGTGCTCCGGATCATAGGCTGCAATCTTGGGGCGAATGATTGGGATCTGGTCTCGCTGATCTTTACGACTATGCATGGCCAAGAAGAAGGACGACCATACGAGGTAGAGGTAATAGGTTGGCCGGACGAGACCGGCCAGATAGCCGGCGAGTTTCCATATCTAGGGATTAAGTCAATCTTGGAAATCGAAGACGTGGGACCTCCTTTGATTGCCGAAGTCCTAGGAGGTGGGCAGGTCGAGTTCCGCGATCTGGACGCAGCCAACCAGAAAAGGGCGATCCAAAACGCTCGGACGAAGATCTCAAACCCGTTCGAGCATTGGCTGCGCCTGAAAGGCGAGGCCATGTACACCAATCTGCTCAATATCGACACGCACAAAATGTTCTTCCAAGATTTTGTTGAGAAGCTTGCTTAGGGGGAAAGTGTGAAACGAGAAGCATCGCCACGCTCTATAAAAGAGCTTAAAAGCGACTTTCTCTCAATCGAGTTTCCGGAGTATCAGCGGGAGCCTTCGGTGTGGACGCGAGAGCAGAAGCAGCGTCTCCTAGATTCGATCCTGCGTGATTTCGACATTGCAGCAATCTACGTTTACGAACGCGATGACGGTGTTTGGGAATGCATCGACGGACGTCAGCGACTGAATGCCATCATGTCCTTTCTCGGTGAGAATGAGAAAGACGAAGACGATGGGTTCCCGCTGCGAATCCAAAATGAGGTTGCCGAAGACGATGACCTCCAGCTGCGTGAACTGGAGGGCCTCACCTTTGACGAGCTGTCTCCGGAGCTCAGGGAAAAGGTCGAGCAGTATCACGTGACGACGGTCATACTTTCCGGGTCGCGTGAGCCGTGGGAGTTCAATTTGCAGTTCCTGCGCTTGAACCTCGGAACGCTGATCAACGCAGGCGAGAAACTTCACGCCATGGTCGGCGTCATGCGAAATCTGTTGTTCGACTCGGATCGACTGGGTCAGCACCCATTTCTCAAACGTGTGCGAGTACCAACTAAACGCTATGGTCAGGAGTTGATTGCTGCCCAGTCGATGCTCGAGGTCTCCTCTATGGCTAAGACGGGATCATTTGTGCGCGCACGCCACTTCGATCTTCAGCGCTATGTCAAGCAGTGGGCGGACGAGCCAGATCCCGAGGTAGGTGATGTGGGCAGAACCCTCGACGCCCTCGAGAACCATGCGCCGGACATCGGTCAAAAGCTTGGCAATCGCGCCATCTGCGTGAGCGTCATCGTGGCTGCTTGGGCTCTTGGTATTCGAGATAAGCCAGAGGTAGCGCAGGAGTACGGTCAATTCATGACGGCCTTCTTGGAGCGGCTCGCGGACCAGGTTCAAAAAATGAAGACGTTCAATCCCGATCCGCAATACGATTACTTGGTTGTTTTCCAGCGTAATTTGACTCAAGCAGCCGTCGAGAGACCGGCGATCGCTTACCGTCATGGGATCTTGATGCGAGAGTTTGAGGAATGGGGTCAAAGTGGCCATCTCACGGGAGATGGTTGAGAGGCTGGCTCGTCGTATTCCATTTGCGCTCCCCCGCAGCGGGGCCTTAAGAGGCCGTGCGTCGTTTAGACGTCAGCGGTCTCCTCCAGTAGTCGGTCCCGGTAGCTCTATCGCTTGGATAGCGGAGGGACGCGAAGAGGAAGAACCGCGAAGGTTCCGCGCGGACATCGCCGGAGCCCCACGACCGGTCGTGGATCGCGAGAGTTGACCTTGGTGAGGGCGATCGGCTTGCGGTTTTGCTCGAGACGAAGCGACAAGCCGCTAGGTGCGTCAAGCGACCCTGGTAGCTCTGTCGAATTGGGGCAACGTGGCCCATAGCTCCTGGTGCTTGCGATTCGTGTCTCACGTCAGTTCCGCAAGTGTGCTCGCCAAGCCAACGCCCGTCGGCCTTTCAATCTGACGGCGATCCCGCTTTCACCGCCACGTGGAGATGCTTCCACTGAGCGCCGTCTAGTTCGCCCTCTTGTCGCTGGCTTGTGCCGTGATGGCCAAGGAGGAGTGCGGGGGCTCCGTTGCCGGGTCGGACCTCGTCTTTGGCGGTCACCTTGGGCCCGGCTAGCTGTCTGTAGTCGCCGCTGCTGCGCCGGGCATCCGACTAGCTCTCATGTTGACCAGAGTGCTGGCGGTGCGGAACGGCACCGCCCCGACGGCGGCGCCGCGGGCCGCCTTCGCCACGTCGCTCGCCAGATTCAGAGAACTTCGCGATTGCAGGCCCACGCGGCACAAAGGTTCCGATCGCCACGTGCCACAGCGCTATACCCGAGGCAGCCCACGGGACACGGCTCTGCGGATGCGCCCGTGCAGAAACTGATCAGCATTGTTTCGGTATCCATTAGTCTCAGAGGCATGGGACTTCTTGGGAGGCGTCGGCTCTCGCGGCGGTGGATAGGAGAGTCCGTGGCGGCGGTGCACGATGTGGACGTCGAGACCTTTCTCAGGTCTCTTGGCTTCAGCGACGACCTCTCCAGCCACAGTCTCCGATGTGCCTTCTGTAATGGGGTCCTGGACCGGGAGTCGATAGGCGCGATCAATCCAGTCGGCTCCAGGATCGACCTCGTCTGCGACCGACCCCACTGCATCCGGCGGCTGCTCGCCCAGCTCAACAGCGAAGAAGCTGCTCCCACCTCTGCGGTTCCAGAGAACTACGCCTGAGATGAGCGCAATAGTAGCCTTGGTCGCGGTACTCACGGTCCTGCTTGTCCTCCTCGGGAAGGTGACCGGGATCTTCGATGAGATCGCCAAGCTGCTGTCCCACATCCGGCCCCTGTATGGATGGGGACAGCGCCGGTTTATCCGGTCGTCGATCGAGCGCCGTGCAGGGAAACTTCTGAGGGAGATGAAGGAGGAAGCACCGTTCCTAAGCAGCGAGATGGAAGTCGACTGGATCGATCCGGAGACCCCGAGGGAGGCATTCCTGTCAAAGGGCAAGGTAGTTGTCAGGCTCCGGTCGGAGGACCGTTACGACGAGAACTTCGTCCACGCTACCTGCCTGTTTGTTAGCACGAGCCTCCTCTTCCGAGCGAAGCGCTACCTGGCGCCCGAACAGCGGGACACGCTGGACCTCTACGTCACCGCGAAGTTGCTCGAGCGGGCGGACGACGGCCTTGTCGACGTCTTCTTGAACGATTACCTTCTTCCACGGACCAGGGAGGAGTTCTCTCGAGTGCCGGAGTATTTCGGCGCCTTCGAGACGCTCGCCCGCGCCGGTCTGTTCTACGACGTTCTCCTGGCGGAGCTCGATTTCCTCGGGAACAAGGTCTTCGGCGGCCGCCTGATCCCTGAGCTACCGACAGAGGTGGACCAGGTGATCGACATGTTGGAGACGATCGCTCTGCGGTCGTGGCGCGAAAGGGTAGAGCTGACGCGGCTGCTGGACTACTGCCGGATCGCGGTGGTGATCGTCGGGATGGAGGAAAAGCTCCAAGAGGGAATCCATCCTTGGGCGAACCACATCGAGCGTGACCTGATCCCCCGCAACACCGAGTCCATCTACCTGCTGGGGATGTGGCGGAATCGGGCCCTGCTGAAGGAGCTTGCAGAGTCGCTCTCGGACCGGTATGAGATCGCAATCGATCGCAGGACGACGGCGCTTTTTACGGACGGGCTAGAGCGCTCCGTCTACGTTACGGCGCTGCACAGAAACGACCCGAGCGTGTTCCAGCCCCGAACCATCGAGCGTCGGCGCCGCCTCGGTCCCGAGCCCGAGAACGTCACCGTCAAGGACCTTGCCGCAGCGCCGATGCTGGGCACGGTTGTGAATTTCGGAGGCCAAGGCTACGGCTTCATAGAGCTCGACGACCGAAAGGACCAGATCTTCTTCCACCTCAAGGACTGCATCGATCCGCCTCCCTTCGTGGCCCGCGGAGACAGGGTGGAGTGTCACGTCCGGTTCGACGGCTCGCCACAAGGCCGCGCTCGCGCCCACGCGGTCCGTTTCGTTCAGTTCGCACCCACGGAGCGGCCGCGGGAGGAGCTTGCTGCGGCTGCTCGCGGGGATGCCCTTGCGGAGCGCAACGGCGGCAGGGGGAGCGTCGGTTCCTCGAATGGCAGCGATAGCTCCGAGGCGGTCGTCTTGGAGCCTCCAGCGGGAAGGGTGTCCGCCAGCGTCCTGTCCTTCGGCAGCAAAGAATTCGGCTTCGTGAGGCTGGACGATGGGCAGGAAGCGTTTTTCCACCTCAAGGACTGCATCGATCCGCCGATCTCGATCCGCGCCGGGTTGGAGGTGACCTGCGAAGCGTTCCTCAGCCCGACCGGGCAGCTGAGAGTGCGAGACGTCGAATTCGCCTTAGCTGACGACCAAGACTCCTGAGTCGCGGTCGGCCTTCGCGATACCGAATTGCTTGAGGTCGTGACGATTATCGTGACGACGGATCGGGGCTGGTGATGCACGCGACCAAGACGTGCCCGAAGTGTCGGCGACTGCTCCGAAGAGATTGACGACGGCGAAAAAGACTCGTGGCAAGACGGCACGGGGACGGCCGATCACGGACGATCTGATCGAGCACCTCGCTGAGAAAGCCGAGGCTGGATACGACGTCGGCCAGGTAGGTCGTCTATCCGATCCGGTCCTGCCCAGGTCGAGTCCGTGCGACTTTACCCGGAGTTGCGCCAGGCACTCGAGCCGAGGGCCGAGAAAGACCACGAAGCAACGTCTGCCGTGGTTCGCAAGGCGCTGCGCAAGTATCCCGCATTAACTGAGTCTCATTTCAGTCACATCGCCGTGGCGATCCCACTTCTTATGCGGAAGACCTTCGTCCTTTCAAGCCGAAGGTCGCCAGTTCGAATCTGGTCGGGCGCATTCGCTTCAAGCGCTTCATCACCCGGCTCGGTAGGAGGACGACCGCTCGTCGTCCGGGCCGGACGGACATCTTCCTCGGATGTGCTCTCGACGGGCTGTCGCGGGCGGGCGTCGGGCGGACTAGGTTCGAGTTGTGTCCTCGGGGAGTGCAGGCGGACCGGAAGGCGATCGATACTCGCGAGGGTTGGAGCGATTCAGCGAGGTCACGGGCGAGGAGGGGGTGGCGACTCTCAGATGGCTCGATGACGTCGCCCCGGATCTGGGCCGCTACGTGGTCGAATGGGGCTACGCGGACGTCTATTCACGCCCCGGCTTGGACCTGCAGCGTCGACAGATCGCCACGCTCGCCGCTTTGGTCACCCAAGGCGGCGCCGAGGCACAGCTGCGGATCCATATAGCCGCGGCGTTACGACTTGGTCTCGACCCGAGGGAGATCGTCGAGATCATCCTGCAGTGCTTGCCGTTCACCGGCTTTCCGCGCGTGCTCAACGCGACCGGGGTGGCCCGGGAGGTATTCGCCGCCGAGGGGATCGACGATCTTCAAGGCTAGGCGTTGATCCCAACCCGATGGGACAAATTGCGGGGCAATAACTGTCCGATCGGGACGTGGTAGCTTCAGCGATGGGAGCCTAACGTCGCAGTCAGCGCGTTGGGCAATTGGGTTGGCTCGGCCGCGGAGACAAGACGCGATCGCCGCGAGGGATCGACACACCGAGTTGGAGGAGAGATAGATGCTGGATGACATCTTTGTCATTAATCCGGTGGCCCACGCCTACAATCTGCGGCCAGACAACATTCAGGACAACGTGTCCGCGGAGTCGCTGCGCGACATGCTGATCGCGATGCACGAAAGCTGGAATCCGCCCGGCATCGGGCTGAATGCCGAAGAGCAGCAGACCGATTGGCCGCTCGACATCCTCGCGCAGACGCTCTTCCTGGAGAGCGACGTCGATATCGCCGCCTTCCACACCTTGCGGCTCGACTCATACATGAAGGACGGCCTCTGCCGGCACGAGAAGACCCTCGAGGCGGTGACGAAATACCCGGACCGCTTCCTGGGCTACGTCGGCGTCGATCCGACCGCGGGTCTCGACGTCTGCCTGCGCGAGCTCGACGAACAGCTTGCCGACATCCCGAATCCGGTCGGACTCAAGCTCTACCCGTCCCAGGTCGCCCCCTACCGGTTCTGGCGCATGGACGATCCGACCCTCGCCTACCCGCTGTTCGAACGAGCGCGGGAGAGGGGCATCACGACGGTCGCCATCCACAAGGCCGCCCCGCTGGGCCCGGTGCCGATGGACCCCTACAAGATCGATGACGTCGAGGGCGCGGCCGGAGCCTTCCCCGATCTCAACTTCGAGATCATCCATTCCGGCCTCGCCTTCGTCACCGAGACCGCCTGGGCACTGGCCCGCTACCCCAACCTCTACGCCAACTTCGAGATCACCTCGTCGCTGATCGTCAAAGCGCCGAGGATGTTCGAAGCCGTCCTCGGTGAGTTCCTGATGTGGGGCGGCCCGGAGAAGCTGATCTTCTCCGACGGCTCGATGGTCTTCCACTCACAGCCGATCCTGGACCGGGTGCGGGACCTCGAACTCTCCGACGAGACGCTGGAAACCTACGGCATCGAGCAGTGGGACCACGAGCAGAAGCGCCTGTTCCTCGGCGGCAACTACGCCCGGGTCAACGGCATCGACATCGAGGCGAAAAAAGCGGCGATCGCCGATGACAAGTTTTCCGTCGCCTGTCGCGAGAACGGCCTCGCCGAGCCCTACTCACATTGGCGCAAGCACCTCGCCGAGCATGGGGAGCTGGTGGGAGCATGATCGCGACCGTACTCGAGAACGAGTCGTGGTCGGCGCTGGAGCGGGTCTACGACCCCTGCAGCGTCGCCACCCGGAGCCCGCTCAACATCGTCGAGATGGGTCTCGTCCGGGAGGTTCACGTCGACGAGGAGCGTAACGTCCAGGTCAGCATCTGCCCGACCTCGCCCTCATGCATGCTGATGGCCTCGATCACCGAGGGGGCCGAACGAGAGCTGCGCGGCATTCCAGGGACCGGCACGATCGAGGTGAGAATCGACGCCGACTTCTTCTGGACCCCCGACGCGATGACCGATCAAGGCAAGGCGGAGCTCGCCGCGCACCGAGAGGCCCGCAGCGTCGACGCCCCGGTGCCCCTGGGACGACTCGTCGCCCGGAGGACCTGACCCATGGCTCCCCACGTTCTCGCCGAGCCGGGGCGGGGCCTGGGGGATCCGCGCGGCAAGATCGCCCCGAACGTCCCGGCGGACGCGTTCCAGGCGCTGTTCGAGATCGGGCAGGCGGTCCAGGCCGAGGTGATCGAGCTCGACCGTGTGCTCTCGCTCGTCGTTCGGCGTACCTCACAGCTCCTCCAGGCGGACCTCGCCTGGATCGCGCTTCTTAACGAGGAGGACGCGAGCGTCCATGTCGTCGAGAGTTGGGGGGCGACCCACGCTGACTTCAGCGAGATGGCGGTGACGATGGGCGCCGGGCTCGGCGGTGTTGCCCTGCGCGAGAAAGAGACGATCGTCGTCGACGACTACGCCGAGTACACCGCGGGAACCCCGGATCTCGTCTACAACACCATGCTGGCGGAGGGCGTGGTCTCGGTGATGTGCGCGCCGATGCTGCGCGGCTCGACGATGGTCGGTGCGCTCTACGCGGCGAATCGCACCCGCACCCGCTTCCAATCCGAGCACGTCTCCCTGCTTTCGACGCTGGCGACGCAGGTCTCCTCGGCGATCCGGCACGCCCAGATGTACCGGGAGCTGGAGCGCCGAAACGAATTGCTCGAGCGTTCGTACGGCGTCCACCGCGAGCTGACCGCGGTCGGCCTGAGGGAGGCCGGCCTCGATGGCATCGCGGAAACCTTGGCCCGGCAGGTCGGCGCACGGTTGGTTGTCGAGCAGGAGGTCCTGGGCCCTTTCCGCAAGGAATACGGCGAGGGTGCGGAGGTCGAGCCCGACGCCGATTCGCTGGTCGTCCCGATCGCGGCCGGCGAGCGGAACCTCGGCCAGATCATCGTCTTGTCCCAGCAGCTCTCGGAGCTCCAGATCCTCGCGCTCGATCACGGTGCGACGGTTATCGCTCTGGAGCTCCTCAAACAGCGCGCCGCCCGCGATGTCGAGCTGCGCCTGCGCGGCGAGCTGCTCGACGAGTTGCTCGAAACGAGCGGTGAGATTCCGGTGACAGTTGCCGAACGCGCCGAACGGTTGGGGGTCGAGATCGGTGCCCCGCGGCGGGTGGTCGCCTTCCAGGCCGAGGGAGGGAAGATCGGATATGGCGAGCTGCTGTCGATAGTTCGAGTCAAAGCAGGCCGGCGCCTCCACGCGCTCGACGGATCGATGCTGGCAGTGAAAAGAGGCGGCAGGGTGCTGCTCGCCCTGGCCGAGGTCACCCCCGACCTCGAAACCGCGATCCTTGCCGACATCGGTAAAGCCGTGGCAACCCGCGATGCCTCCCTGGTGACCGGTGTCAGTCGGCTCGGCAGAGACTTCGCCGCGGCGCAACGAGAAGCGATCGCGTGTCTGCGGCTCGCCCAGCGAAGCGGTGACCGCAACTCGATGGTGCGCTGCGACGACCTCGGCCCGCTCCAGTTCGTCCTCGGCGGGGCCGACCTCGAGCAGTCGCGGGAGATGGTCGTACAGCAATTAGGGACGCTCCTCGATCACGACACCGAGTCGAAGTCCCCGCTGCTGCCGACGCTCCGCGCCTATCTCGACGCCGACGGACATCAACCGACGACCGCGGCCGCCTGTTACATCCACATCAGCACGCTGAAGTACCGACTGAAGAAGGTCCGGGAGCTGTTGGCGAGGGACCTGTCGGACCCGGAAGTCCGCTTCCAGCTCCGCCTCGCCTTTAAGTTGATGGATCTGCTGGACGCCCTTGGAATCGATGGTCCCGGCGCCGCCGCGGCCGAGAGGAAGGAACTGAGATGAGTGAGCGTGAAAGCGTGCGAAACGAGCCGTTCAAGTCCGACGCCAGTCGGTCTCTCACCTGGGGGATTGGCGGCGGCAACGCCAAGATGATCGTTCATGCCACCGGGCCCGAGACCGGGCTCGCCTGCACGATCGCCGAGCACATCTGGGAGCCCGGTGACCAAGGCGGATTCCACGCGCACATGGTCGAGGACGAGGCGTTCTTCGTGATCGAGGGCGAGGTCACCGTCGAGATGCCCGACGAGGGCGAGACCTTCACCGCCGGTCCCGGTCAACTGATCTGGCACCCGCGCGGCCGCAAACACGACTACAAAGTCTCCGCCGAGGGCCCGGTCCGGTTGCTGCAGATCCTGATCCCGGGCAGCGACCTCGTCCCGGGCTTCTTCGAGGAGGTCGCGGCGGGCAAAGCGGACGAGATCGGAACCCCTGAGGGGGCGGCCGAGTTCTTCGACTGGAGCCGCAGTGCCTACAACGTCGAGTTCTTCCCCCTCGGCGACTGAGGCACGGGGGATGACGACCGCCGGCGAGGTGCAGATCGCAGGCGTCACCGCCCGTGTGGTCGGCGACCCCGCCGCGGACGGTGCCTTGCTCTGGGTGGGGGACGCGGAGGAGGAATCCGACAGCGCTGATGTCGATCCGGTCCCTGCTCTGGCACTCGGCTCAGGGTGGCAGGTGATCGCGATCGATCCAGCGGCCCTGCAGTCGCGGTTCCCGGCCCCGCTCACCGCGGCCTACCGATGCGCCGTGGAGGTCGCCACCGGTGCGGTCGAGGGACTCGCCACGCCCGCTGCGCTGGCCTTGGGCGGCGAGCGGTTCGGCGCCGGCGTGGCGGCCGGAGCAGCATTGCTGGCGCGGCGATATGGGGGCCCTACCGTCGCGGCGCAGGTATTGCTGGCGCCGGTCTTAGACGCCCGCCTCGCCTCGCCGTCCTGGCAACAACGCGACGACGATCCCGAACGGCTTCGCCTCGAAGGGTTGTTTGCTCGCTACGCACCCGGCTTGGACCGCGCCGACCCGCTGTTGTCGCCGCTGTGCGAGGCCGACCTCGCCGGCCTGCCCGCGACCGTGTTGGCCACTTTCGCGGCGGACAGCTCACGCGACGACGGTGAGCGGTATGCGGGCCGGCTGCAGGATGCAGGCGTCGCGGTCCTCGGCCACCGTTACGCCGCTGGGTCGCGACACACCGATGCCTGGCGGCGCGCGGCGCGCGGAGTAGGCAGTGCGCTGGCGGCGGTGTGGTCCCAGGGAGGCGGATCGAGGGTGCTCGGTTCGTCGGGTTGAACGGATGTCAGTGAACCAGCACGAGCTTATGGTAGGAGAAACGGGTCCCTCAGAGAGGAGCAGTTCGTTGACTGTCGATATCGAAACCGAGATTCAGGCAGTAAGTAATCAGCCGTTCAAGTCCGATCCGATGGATGTACAGACCTTCAATATCGGTGAGGGCATGATGACCGACACCAAGGCCATCTTCCACGCCGAGGGCTACCAGACCGGCATGGCGTTCGGGATGGTCGAGATCATCTGGCGATATGGCGACGCGACCGCGCCGCACGTACATAAGCTCGAGGACGAGGGGTTTTACATCCTCGAGGGCGAGCTGACCCTTCACCTGCCAGGCCGGGTCGACACCGTCGCCCGCAAAGGAGAGTTCGTCTGGGCGCCTCGCGACATGCCCCACTACTATGAGGTGACCGGTAAGGACGGTGCGCGGGTGCTGGTGATGGAGGTCCCAGGCGGTTCCCTGATGACCTTCTTCCGCGGGGTCGCGGCAGGGAGGGGCTCCGATATCAGCACCCAGGAGAAGCTCGACGAGTTCGCCGAGTGGTCGGATGAGAAGTTCGGAATCAAGTTCTTCGAGCCCGACCACGACTTTGGCGCCCCGGAGTGGTAGACGATGTCTGACGCCCACAGACTGGTCGTCTTCTCGGCGCCCAAACCGGGTCGGGAGGATGAGTACAACAAGTGGTACAACGAGGTCCACCTCGACGAGGTGGTCGCGATCCCCGGGTTCGTCGCCGCGCAACGGTTCCAGCTGAGCGACGAACAGCTGCCGGGATTCCCGGAGAGCCCCCACACCTATCTGGCGATCTACGAGTTCGATCGTCCTCCGGGGGAACCTCTTGAGGTCCTGGCTGGAGACCTCCAGTCCGGGGCGATAGTCCTTCCCGATGCGATCGACGTCGAGTCGATCCGACCCTGGGCGTACTCCTCGATCTCGGGGCGCACCTCCTCCTGAACCCCCGGGGAGTGAGCGGTGCCGGTTGCGGCTCTGTGC
>JBOGYZ010000260.1:0-3697 GCA_050697015.1 Solirubrobacterales bacterium | reverse complement strand
ATCGACACGGTCTCCAGCCACCAGCCCTGGAACCGCATCCCGGAAGAAATTCCCTGGAACAAAGTCGGCAACGGCTCGATCTGGAAACACCTCTCCAACCACTACGAACGCGAGTCATTCCTGTCGTTCTGGGACAACCCGGCGAAGGTCCAGGCGGGCTACGGCAAAACGATCGTCTACTCGCTGAACGAGCTGACCAAGTTCATCCAGCACTACGGCAAGAAGAACCTCGTCGTGATCGAGCTCGGCGACCACCAGCCGCGCAACCCGGTCACCGGCGAACTGGCCGGCCACCAGGTGCCGATCTCGATCATCTCCCACGACCCGAAGGTGTTGGAAGCGATCAAAGGCTGGGGCTGGAATCCCGGCCTGCGGCCCCGCAAAGATGCGCCGGTCTGGCCGATGAGCGGCTTCCGCAATCGGTTCTTCAGGGCCTTTGACTCGAACCCGACGCCCCGGTAGCGCGTAGGCCCCTGTATGTCTTCGCCGGTCACTCCCGAGCCGCCGCCCGGTCGGCGGCTGGCCGGCCTTGATGGCGTGCGCGGGCTGGCGGCGCTCTACGTCGTCGTCTACCACGTCACCCTGCGTGTCTTCCCCGACTATCCGGACGCGGGCGCGCCGTTCTGGGTCGGCTGGTTCAGCTACGGGCGCTTCGCCGTCCTCGTCTTCATCGTGCTGTCGGGCTTCTCGCTGGCGCTCGCGCCGGCCGAGGACGGCTGGCGGCTCGACGGGATCGCCGCCTATGCCCGCCGCAGGGCGCGGCGGATCCTGCCGCCTTACTGGGCGGCGCTCGCCTTCAGCCTCCTGGTGGCCTGGCTGATCGTCCCGCAGCCGCGGAGCGGCGTCCCGGACCTGATGTCCGTCCTCGTCAACGTCCTGCTGGTGCAGAACATCGTCGGCGCGCCCAGCCCCAACACGGCGTTCTGGTCGATCGCGGTCGAGGTACAGCTCTACGTCCTGCTGCCGGTGCTGCTGTTGATGATCAGGCGACGCGGCGCCCTCGCCATGGTCGCCACCGTGACGCTGGTCGTCGCGGCGGTCGGGATCGTCGGGCCGCACGTCGCCCGCCTCGACACGTTCGTGGTCGAATCCGCACCCGAGCTCGCCGCGCTGTTCGCGCTCGGCGTCGCCGGCGCGGGCATTGTCGCCGCGGGCGCCCGAAAGTCGTGGCCGTGGCCGTGGCTGGCGCTCGCCGCCGCGGCGCCGGTCTTCGCGACGATCGCCTGGCAGGGCTCGGCCTGGACGCTCGACCGCCTGTATTGGGTCGATCTGGCGCTCGCGCCGGCGATCGCCTGCCTGCTCGTCGGCCTCGCCACGGGTCGCCCGGCGCCGCTCGTGCGCCTGCTTGACGCACGCCCGATCCGGGGCCTCGGCAACTCCTCCTACAGCCTCTACCTGACCCACGCCCCGATCATCGCGATCGTCTACGAGCTGTCCATCGCCCGTTGGCTGCACCCGGGCATCGCGGCCTTCTTTGTGTCTCTCGCGATCGTGCTGCCGCTGACGATCGTCTTCGCCCATTTCTTCGCCTCCGCCTTCGAGCGCCGCTTCCGCTCGCGCCGACCGGCCGCGGCCCCGAGTCCGGCTCCGGCTCCGGCCCTCGCTCGAGCGATTCCGCGCGGGGAGGTCGTGCCGGGATGAGGGGGAAGCTGTCGCATTGGGGGCGCGTGATCGGGCCGGCCGCGGTGCTCGCGGTGGTGCTCCCGTTCTTGGCCTGGCGCCTCGGCACCGGGCCGTTCGTCGAAGGCGTGCGCTCGGTCAACGGCACGGCGCTGGCGGCGGCGGCGGGCATCGGCGTGCTGACCACGCTGTGCTGCGCCTGGCGGTGGAGGACGGTGGCCCGGGCCCTCGACGTCGAGCTCTCGCTGGGCACCGCGGTAGCCGCGTACTACCGATCGCTGTTCATCAACGTGACGGTCCCGGGCGGGATCGTCGGCGACGTCCATCGCGGCTTCAGCCACGGTCACGACACCCGCAAAGTCGGTCTCGCCCTCAGGGCCGTCGCCTGGGAGCGCTTCGCCGGACAGGTCGTGCAGATCATCGTGACCGTGGTCATCCTGCTCGTGCTGCCGTCGCCCGTCCACGCCGCGATGCCGCTGGTGGTGCTCGCCCTCGTCCTCGCCGTCGTCGCCGTCTTGCTCGTGGCAAGGCTGCGGCCGGGCGGCGGGTCGGCGTTCGCGCGGGTGCGGGACACGGTGGTCGCCGACATCCGCGGCGCGCTGCTCGCCCGCAAAGCGCGGTTCGGCATCGCGCTCGCTTCCGCGCTGATCGTCGCCGGCCACGCGCTCACCTTCGTGATCGCCGCCGGGGCCGCCGGCACCACGGCGCCACTTTCCCGGATGCTGCCGATAGCGTTGCTGGCAATGATGGCGATGACGCTGCCGAACGTCGCCGGGTGGGGCCCACGAGAGGGCGTGACGGCGTGGGCCTTCGCCGCGGCCGGCCTCGGTGCTGGGCAAGGTGTCACGACTTCGGTCGTCTACGGTGTCATGGCGATCGTCGCGGCGCTGCCCGGCGCCGCGGTCCTGCTGGTTGTCTGGTTGCGGTCCACCCGGTATCCCGCGCGCAAGGGGTCGAAGCGGACCCGACTCGGGGAGGCAGCGGCAAATGCCTGACCGCCCTTACATCCTGCTGAGCTGCGCCCTGTCGATCGACGGATATCTCGGCAGCGCGGCACCACGTCGGCTCGAGCTCTCCAACGACGCCGACTTCGACCGGGTCGACGAAGTGCGCGCCTCATCCGACGCGATCCTGGTCGGCGCGGCCACCGTTCGCCTCGACAACCCGCGGTTGCTGGTGCGCTCGCAGGACCGCCGCGAGGATCGAGCGGCCCGTGGGCTGCCGCCGTCGCCGATGAAGGTCACCGTGACCGAGCGGATGGAGCTCGACCCCGGCGCCGACTTCTTCACCGCCGGCGAGGTCGAGAAACTCGTCTACTGCGCGAGCCCGCGGGTGCCCGATGCCCGCTCACGGCTCGGAACGGCGGCGACCGTCGTCGACGGCGGCCGGAGGGTGAAGATGCGTCGGCTCACCGAAGACCTCGGCGAGCGCGGCGTTCAGCGGCTGATGGTCGAGGGCGGCGGCAAGGTCCACACCCAGTTTCTGACCGAGGATCTCGTCGACGAGCTGCAGTTGGTCGTCGCGCCGTTCTTCGTCGGCGACTCGCGGGCGACGCGCTTCGTCAGCGACGGGCGCTTTCCGTGGAACCCCGACCGGCGCGCGCGGCTCGCCGAGGTCCGCCAGATCGGCGACGTGGTGCTGTTGCGCTACGCACTCTCGTCCCGCTTCGAGAGCGACTGACGGCTTGGCCGACGGCCGCGAGCACGTCGCCTTCGGCCGCGGCGATCGAGCCGCCCCGGTCACTGCCGCCGAGAACTTGCGGGAGCCGCTGGTCCGGCCGCACAGCGAGTGCCTCACCGGGGACGTGTTCGGCAGCCAACGATGCGACTGCGGCGCGCAACTGCGGGAGGCGGTCGCAGCTCGGCCGCTTCGGGGTGACGGTGACCGAGCGGGTGCCGACCGGCGTCCACCTGTCCGCCACGAACGCTCGCTACCTGGCGACGAAGGCGGGGCGCGGGGGGCATACGTTGGATGTGCCTCCGGTGGGGTGAGGGCACTGCTGGGGTGGTTGTTCCGCGGGTCCTGGCCCCGCAAGCTGGCGCCCGGGGATGCAAGGGATGGGAAAGGGAAGGGCCGT
>JBOGYZ010000259.1:0-7035 GCA_050697015.1 Solirubrobacterales bacterium | reverse complement strand
CCCCACAGGTGATCCCGCAGTCGGCCAGGTTGAACGGCGGCCAGTGCGGCAGTTCGATGAAGTCGGTGACGTGGCCGTGGCGCAGGCGGTCGACCAGGTTGCCGATCGCCCCGCCCGCCAGCAGGCCGCTCGCCACCCACATCCACGGCCTCGCCGGGTCGCGCGAGAAGAGCCAGAGGACGACGCCGAGCGCGATCAGCGTCACCACGATCAGCCCGACCCCGCTCCCCGAGGCGAGCCCGAAGGCGACGCCTTCGTTGTGGGACAGGGTCAGCTTCAGCGGTCCCAGGACGTCGACCTGTTCGCCGAGCACGATGTGGTGTTCGACGATCGACTTCGCCACCTGGTCGAGGACCAGGACGAGGACGCAGAGGGCTGCGGCGAGCCACCAGGCCCGGGCCCGGCGGTCGCTCACGAAAGGGCGCCGACGACGATCGCCTCGGCGATCCCGAGAACGATCAGCGCGAAGATCGGACTCAGGTCGAAGGCGAACCCGCCGCCGCCGACCGGCCGCATGAAGCTGCGGAAGATGTTCAGGTAGGGATCGGTCGATTCGGTGATGAAGTCGAGGACGGCGCGCAGCCAGGGCGAGTACGGCATCCGTGGCACGAACGAGATCAGGATGTTCAGCAGGATCAGGATCGTGTAGACGACGAAGAGCGCGCTCACGTAGGTGGCGATGTTGTCCTTGGAGAGGGCGAGCGGGAGCGCCGTGAGTGCGGTCGTGATCTCCATCATTCGCGCATTCTCCGCAGCGAGCCATCGACCGCGGCGACGAAGGCGGCGCGCACCCCCAGGCGGTCCAGTTCCTTGAGGCCCGCCTCGGTGCTGCCGCCGGGTGAGGCGACGGCGCGGCGGACGTCGGCCGGATGGCGACGGCGCAGCAGCTCGGCGGTCCCCGCGGCGGTCTCGACGATCAATTCGCGCGCCAGCTCGGGATCGAGGCCGTCGTCGGCGCCCGCGTCGCCGATCGCTTCCACCGCCAGTGCCAGGTAGGCGGGCGCGCAGCCCATCACCGCCGTGGCGCCGTCGAAGTCCTTCTCCTCGATTCCCACCACGTGGGCGATCTTGTCGAGGGTGGCGCGGACCTCCGGAGCCAGGTCATCGCCGGCGACGCAGATCACGCCCTGGCGCACCTCGACGCCGACGTTCGGCATCGTCCGCAGGATCTTCGCCTCGGGGAGCGCCGCGCGGAGGCGCTCCAGAGGCGTCGCGGCGAGGACGGAGACGATCTCCTTCGCCGCCCCGATCGAGGGGGCGACCGCGTCGAGCGCGGCGGGCTTCACGGCGAGGAAGACGACATCGGCGCGCTCGGCAACCTCCTGGTTGGAGAGCGCCTCGCCGCCCAGCTCCTCGGCGAGCGCCGCCGCCCGCCCCGAGCCGGAGTCGGAGAAGAGCATCCCGTCGACCTCGCCCGCGAGCCCGCGGGCGATCGCCGCCGCCATGCTTCCCGATCCGACGAAGCCGATGATCATGCCGCCCAGATTACCCGCGCGGTGAGTTCGCAGAAATCCGCGGATAGCGCGGAGAAGTGCGAACGCCCCTGGGGCGCTCAGGCGACGGGCGGCGGCTTGCCCTCGGCGGTGGCGGCCAGCTCCGGGTCCCAGCCGCAGGTCGCGCAGGCGTGGCGGAAGGCGGAGCGGGCGAAGCTGAGGGCCAGATCGAACGGATCGGAGGCCGCGGCGACGTCCTCCCACTCGAGCACGTACTCGCCCAGGTCGCCGTCCCAGCGGGCGCCGGCGACGTCCAGATCGGCGTCGGCGAAGCCCGGATTGGCCGGATGTGCGTAGGCGTAGAAGGCGGCGCCGCCGTGTTTGGGATCTCCCGGCCACCAACCGACCGCGACCTCCTGGGCGTCCATCGCGTTGCGCATGATGAAGTCGTCGGAGGGCGGCGCGGCGGGGTCGCCGGAGAAGAGGTTGACGGCGAGGTCGAATGAGCCCCACCAGGCGTTCACCGGGGTCGAGCGGCCGCGCCAGGGCGCCCGAAAGGCCGCCAGGACCTGCGCCGCGCGGGTCGCCATGCCGAAGTACTCAGTGATTGCCTGCCGGTCGTAGGAGGCGTGCTCGATGTCCTGGTCGAGTGCAACGCTCCAGGCGACCTCCTGCGGCTCGAAGTCGATCTTCGCCTCCCCCGCAACCTCGGCGACCCCCGCGAGCAGGTCCGTGGTGACCTCGCCGACCGAGCGATTCGGGATCAGCGGCACCCCCTGGAGCTTGCCGTCGGAGGTCTCCACCAGCGCCTCGTGGCGGTGTAGGTCCAGCGCGACGACGAAGGCGCCATTCCCGTCAGGCGAGGGCAGCGGCAGCGTCTCCCAGCCCCGTGCCGTGAGGCGCAGGGCGGCGTGCTGCAGCTGCGGCTCGGGCGGCGACAGTTCGGCGGCGAGCTTGCCCAGCACCTGCGTGTGGGCGTGCAGCGTGTCGCAGGTCGCACTCCATTCCGGATAGGAAATCGACGGCCAGGCGCTCATGGGCCCAGATTACCCGGACACCCACTCCGCCTTCGCGGAGCACGCGCCCGGGAAGGCTAAGACTGGTTGAAGAAGCCCTTGTCGAGGAGTCGCGCTTTTTCCTCCGCCGAGACCTCGACGTTGCGCGGCGTCAGCAGGAACATTTTCTCGGCGATCCGCTGCATGCCGCCGTCGAGCGCGTAGGTGAGGCCCGAGCAGAAGTCGATCAGGCGTTTGGAGAGCTCGTGGTCGGCGGTCTGCAGATTGAGGATCACCGGTACCTGCCGTTTGAACTGGTCGGCGACCTGCTGGGCGTCGTTGAAGTTGCGCGGGATGACGAGGTGGACCTGGACGTCGCCGCCGGTGCCTCCGCCGTTGTCGACCGGGCGCAGGGTGCGCGTGCGGGACGCGGCGATCGGTTCATCGTCGCCGAAGATGTCGTCGATCTCGTCGCGGCGGGCGCGGCGCGAGGTCGGCAGCCGGCGGACCGAGGCCGGTTCACGGTCGCGGCGCGGTTCGTAGGCTTCCTCCGTGCCGGTTTCCGGTTCGAAGTCTTCTTCGTAGTCCGGACCGTAGTCGTGTTCCTCGGCGAGGCCGAAGTAGACCAGTGCTTTATGCCAGCTATCCCTCAGGGCCATGCAGCCTGTTTCGGCTTAAGAACGCCGACTCCTTTTGACGAGTTTTAATGACCTTGGTCGAGGACCCAGATTAGCGCCGAATCACACAAATAGCGCCGATCCGAGCCGAATGATCGTCGCCCCCTCCTCGAGGGCGACCCGCCAGTCTTGCGAAGTACCCATCGAGAGGCGACTCAAGCCGTTGGCGGCGGCGAGCTCGGCGAGACGGGCGAAGTGGGGACGCGAGGCCTCGGGATCCGAAGCGAACGGTGGCATCGTCATCAGGCCGGAGACGCGGACCGGACAGCGGGCGATGAAGTCGGCCAACTCGGCGGGCAGGACGCCCCCCTTCCCCTCCTCCTCGGCGACGTTGACCTCTATAAGCACTTCCGTCTCGGGCGTGCCGTGACTGCCTAGCTGCCCCAGCACCGAGTCGGTGGCGACCGAGTGGATCAGCCTCACCAGCGGCAGGATCTGCTTGACCTTGCGGCTCTGCAGGTTGCCGATGAAGTCCCATGTGAAGTCGGCGGCGTAGGCGTCGTGCTTGGCGGCGAGGTCCTGCTGGCGGTTCTCGCCGACCAGGGTGACGCCGGCCGCCGCGAGCGCCCCCATCTCCCCCAGCGGTACGTACTTGCAGGCGACGAGGACCTCGGCGCGACCCGCCGTCTCGCCCGTCACCTCCTCGAGGTTGGCGCGGACGCGGGCCGGGTCGATGTCGTGGAAGAGGGTGCGCGGCATGCGTCAGCTCCCGCCGTCGATCCAGGCGAGGTTGCCCATGCGGCCGGTGATGCCCTTGTCGCGGCGGTGGGAGAAGAAGAGATCGGCCTCGCAGAAGGTGCAGAGGTCGGCGGAGTCGATCTGCTCGACCCCGGCGCGGGCGAGCAGGCGCCAGGCGACCTCGGGCAGGTCGAGCATTCGACCGTCGGCGATCCCCTCGCCGAGGTCGGCGAAGGCCTCGAGCACCTCGGGGCCGACCTCGAAGCAGCAGGGCCCGATCCCGGGCCCGATCGCGGCGGAGGTGGCTTCGACGGCAAGCGCGCCACGGGCGACGATCCCGGCCGCGAGCCCACGCCAGCCGCAGTGGAGTATCGCCACGCCACCCGGCCCGGCGAGCGCCACCGGCAGGCAGTCGGCGGTCAGGACGAGCGGCGCCAGGCCCGAGCGGCGGACGACGTGCCCGTCGACCTCTTCCAGCGCCGTCCCAGGTTCGGCGTAGGGGCTCGGCTCCTGCGGCCCGTCGTGGACCGCGATATCGACCTTGTGGACCTGCAGCCCGATCGGCACGTTCCGCGGCTCGATTCCAACCGCGGCCGCGAGCCGCGTGCGGTTCTCCACGACGGCGGCGTCGGTGTCGTCGGTGAGCACGCCGATATTCAGCGTGTCGTATGGCGCAACCGAGACCCCGCCGACCCGCGAACCGAACCCCACGCGCCCGGTCCCCGCCCCCGCGGGCCCGAGCGTGGCCTCCAGCCACTTGACGCCATCAGTCTCGATCCACTCCATCGACCCCAGAGCCAAGCAGATCCGATGTTGATGGGCCGAAGAACGACGATATACGTGGTTTTCGGCCCATCAACGTGGTGGTTCGAGGGCTTGGCGGAGCTCGTCGGCGCGGGTGGGGGCTTTGCCGTCGAGCTTGGCGTTGAGGGCTCGTTCCAGGGCCTCGCCTACGTCCGGGCCCGTCAGGCCGGCTGCCGTCAGATCGGCACCGGTGATCTCCAGGGACACCCCGCGCCAGCG
Organism: Solirubrobacterales bacterium; assembly: GCA_050697015.1. Taxonomy (GTDB): domain Bacteria; phylum Actinomycetota; class Thermoleophilia; order Solirubrobacterales; family 70-9; genus VAYN01. Next base: position 2,229 of record JBOGYZ010000259.1, on the reverse strand, counting down.
CAGCCAGTCGTCGAGCCATCCGGCGCCGGCGGCGCGGGCGAGGACGAGCTCGATCGGGTCGTGGCCACGGGCCAGGCGCACCCCCTCGGAGGGAGTCGCGGGTCTCACTTTCGCGAGCCCGTCCTCCCCGGCCCAAGGCCCAAGAGCCGCGGCAAGGATCGCCTCGGCGCGGTCGGCCTCCTCCGACCAGGGCGGCGCGGCCATCAGGCGGTCGACGTCGCGGGCCAGGGCGAAAGACTCGCCGCCCTCGCGAGCCTCTATGAGTCCCCATCCCGCCAGCAGTTCGAGCGCGCGCACCGCGCCGGCTTCCTCGGCCAGCTTGCGCAGCTCTCCCCCGCGCCGCTCCGGCGTCACCGTGCCCAGGTCGGTCGACCGCAGCAGCTCCCGCGTCCCCGGCTCGATCCCGAAGCCGAACCTCGCCGCGTAGCGGGCCGCGCGGATCGCCCGGGTCGGGTCGTCGACGAACGAACCGGCGTGGATCACGCGGAGGACGCCCGCCTCGAGGTCGGCCTGGCCGCCGTAGGGGTCGATCAGCTCGCGCGGTTCGGCCAGCGCCACCGCCATCGCGTTCACGGTGAAGTCGCGGCGCGCGAGGTCGGTGCGGATCGGCGCCCCGAGCTCGACCATCGGCAGCGCCCCCGGCCGCACGTAGCTCTCGCGCCGGGCGGAGGCGACGTCGACGACCTCGTCGCGCCCACCCGTCGCGGCGCCGTAGAGCGCCAGCTTGAAGGTCCCGAAGCGGGAGTGCGACTCGACGATCTCGGCGCCGAGTGCCGCGGCCAGATCTCCGGGGTCGCCCTCGACCACGAGGTCGATGTCCGCCCGGCCCCGTCCCAGTAGCAGGTCGCGCACCGCGCCGCCCACCAGGTACACGGGGTCGGGCGCCCCCGCGGCCACCTCGGCCAGCTCCGGATAGGCGGCGGCGAGCGCCTCGGCGAGTTCGTCTCCACTGGTCATCGCGCGCACATCATCGCTTGCCCCCTACGATGATCGGCGACGCGGATGCCGAGCGACTGGGAAGACGAGGAGGGACTGCCCGAGAAGCGTCCCGACCGTGCCCGCCACCGGGGACCGACCCGGGGCCAGATCATGCGCCGGCGGCTGGTCGCGCTCGCCTCGCTGGTCGTGATCGTCGTCGCGGTGGTGATCGTGCTGACCAGCTCCGGCGGGGACGAAGGCGACGGGGGCACCGCCAAGGCCGCCGCCGGGGCCGCCGCCGCCCAACAGAAGAAGGCGAAGACCGCGAAATCCGGCGCCAAGCCGGGCGAGGTCCGCAATGCCACCCCACAGGCGAACTGGAGGCCCTACAAGGGCCCGGTGCCGATCCTCGAGTACCACGTCCTCGGCCACCCGCCCGACGGCGCGCCCTACCCCGAACTGTACGTCGGCCGCACCGACTTCGAAAAGCAGATGGACTGGCTCGAAGAACGCGGCTACGAGGCGGTGACGCTCGAACAGGTGCAGGAAGCCTGGTACCACGACGGCACGCTGCCGCCGAAACCGGTCGTCATCTCTTTCGACGACGGCTACCGCCCCCAGTTCACCTTCGCGTTGCCGACCCTGCGCAAGCACGGCTGGGCGGGCGTCCTCAACCTCAAGGCGGCGGGCTCGGAACTGTACGAGTCGAACGTCAAGGCGATGATCGCGGCAGGCTGGGAGCTGGCCGCCCACACCATCCACCACCTCGACCTGACCGAACTCGGCCCCGAAGAACTCGAGGAAGAAGTCGCCGAATCGCGCGAAATCCTCCAGGAAGAATTCAAGGTCCCGGTCGACAACTTCTGTTATCCCGCCGGCCAGTTCGACGAAACGGTGGTCAAGGCGGTCGAAGCGGCGGGCTACACCGGCGCGACCACCGAGATCTCCGGCTTTGCCGAAAAGGACAAGCCCTACGAACTCGCGCGCCTCGAGATCCTGCGCTCGAGCCACGTCGGCGGCCTCGCCGAAGACCTGAAGAACGGCGAAGGCGCGACGGCGGAAGGCGGGGGTTAGGGACGGGCAGGGGTTCCGGCGGCTGCGGCCGTCCGAGGTGCGTGTCCCGGTCGTCTCATGGGGGTCCTGGCAGGCTGTGACCCCCATGAGACGCTCGGGACGTGAGGGGTTCGTGGGAGAGCTGGCACAGGGACGGCACGAAGGCCGGACTTCCGTGACCCTTCCGCATGAGAGTGAGGCCCGGGAAGGATGAGTTCGCAGTTCTCCGCGCTATGCGCGGGAAAGTGCGAACTCACC
>JBOGYZ010000258.1:0-14150 GCA_050697015.1 Solirubrobacterales bacterium | reverse complement strand
GACTCACGTCACCGCTCCGCGCGAGAGATGCCACACCTCGGCCCGATCGGCGACGAAAATGCCGGGAACGTCACACTTTCCGACCCCTCCGGGCGCTTTTCGGGCAGGAGACAGGGGCCCGAAACGCGCTGCATGCATTGCCCGGGCCATAGCACGTGTAATCCATGCAGCGCGTCCGTGACTGTTGGACAACACGCGCGGAAACGTGCACTTCTCACGCTCTCCGTGACGAGGCCGGGATCGGTGACGGTTCCGTGACCCTCCCGTGTCCCGCCCGCGAGTGTCCCTCCGCACTCCCCACATACCCGGCCGTCTCGGCCACGGCCACAGCCTGCCAGGGCCGTGGACGGGACGGCCTGCGTCCCTTGCCCGGGGCTGCGCCCCACTGGTCAGCCGCGCTGGGCGGTGGGGCGGATCAGGATCTCGTTGATCTCGACCCCGGGCGGGGCGGTCAGGGCGTGGAGGACCTCCCGGGCGATGTCCTCGTCGCGCAGCGCCCACTCGGCGGGCTTGTCGTCGAAGAACTCCGTGTCCGTGATGCCGGGCTCGACCAGGGTCACCTTGATCCGGTCGTTGTCGTCGACCTGGCGCAGCTCCATGCGCAGGGCTTCGCCGATCGCCGTCGCCGCGAACTTGGTCGCCGAGTAGAGCGAGCCCGGGAGCACCCGACGTCCCGCCACCGAGCTGGTGATTACGTAGTGCCCGTCGCCGCGCTCCAACATATGAGGGAGGGTGGCGCGGATCGTCAGCGCTGGGCCGAGGACGTTGGTCAGCACCATCGAGCGCCAGTGCTCCGGCGACTCCTCGAGGAAGCCGCGGGTGGCGCCGAAACCGGCGTTGGCGAAGACCGCGTCGATCCGCCCGAACTCCTCCAGCGCCCGCGCCGCCAGCGCCTCGACCTGGTCCCACTCGGTGACGTCGCACTCGACCGCGACCGCCGTGTCCGGCCCGCCGAGCTCCGCCGCCAGCGCCTCGAGCGGCTCGACCCTCCGCGCCGCGAGAATCAGGCGGTACCGATCGGCCGCCAGGCGCGCCGTCGCGGCGCCGATCCCGCTGCTCGCGCCGGTGATCAGAAGGACCGGCTTATTTGGCTCTGAGACTGAGTTTCTTTCAGGCATCCTCGATATTTAAGCGTCCTTGATGTGCAGACCGCCCAGGCTTGCGATAATGAGTGACGTCGTGGATCCGTCGCGTAAGCGCAAGATACGTCTGGGTGTCGCCCTCTCGGTAGCGGTGCTCCTCGCCGTAGCTCTCGTCTACGTCAGCTTCAACGCTTCGGACCAGACGAAGGAACCGTCGCAGATCCTCACCGCCACGCCCGGGCAGAAGTTCGAGATGAACGCCAAGGTCATCCCGAAAACGGTCCGTCACGACGGCGAAACGCTGAAGTTCGAAGTGGAGGACCGCAACGGCGGCGGCGCGATGCCGGTCAGCTATCAGGGCGTCGTCCCCGACCCGTTCCGCGGCGGCCGCGAGATCGTCCTCACCGGCGCGGTCGAAAACGGCACCTTCGTCGGCGAACCGGAATCGCTGATCACCAAGTGCCCGTCAAAGTTCACGACGAACGCCAGCGAAACCGCCGGCACTGGTAGCGGGTCTTCCAGCAGTAATGGCTAGCGTCGGCGGCGTCCTTCTGGCGCTCGCCTTCTTCGTTGCGGCTGCCTCTGCCGTAACCGCCGTCGTCTGGCGCCACGACGATGGCCGTGTGACGCTCGCCCGCCGCGGCGTCTACGGCGTCTTCTTCCTGCTGCTCACCTGCATCGTGATCATCGAGGTCAGCTTCGCGACCAACGACTTCACGCTGAACATCGTCGCCGAACACTCCTCGAACGAGACGCCGATGTTCTACAAGCTGGCGGCGATGTGGTCGAGCCAGGAAGGCTCGCTGCTGCTGTGGGCGTTCGTGCTCTCGGTCGTCGCCTCGCTGGCGCTCTACTCGACCCGTCACAAGCTGCGCGAGATCGTCCCCTGGGCGACCGCGGTGATGATGGCGATCGGCGCCTTCTTCATCGGCCTGATGCTGTTCGCGCCCGGCGTCAATCCGTTCCACGTGCTGAACCCGGCGCCGATAGACGGGATCGGGCTGAACCCACTGCTCCAGCACCCGAGCATGATGATCCACCCGCCGATGCTCTACTCGGGATACGTCGCCTGGACGGTCCCCTTCGCCTTCGCGATCGGCGCCCTGATCACCCGCCGCGTCGACTCCGAATGGCTGCGCGCGACCCGCCGCTTCGCGCTGATCGCCTGGACCTTCCTCGGCTTCGGCCTGCTGCTCGGCGCGCGTTGGTCCTACTCGGAGCTCGGCTGGGGCGGCTACTGGGCCTGGGACCCGGTCGAGAACGCGGCGCTGATGCCGTTCCTGCTCGGCACCGCCTTCCTGCACTCGATCATGGTGCAGGAGAAACGCAACATGCTGAAGGTCTGGAACGCGACGCTGATCGTCGCCACCTTCTCGATGTGCCTGCTCGGCACGTTCCTGGTGCGCTCCGGCGTGCTGCAGTCGATCCATGCCTTCGGCGACGACACGGTCGGGCCTTACCTGCTGGCGGTGATCGGGATCGTCGTCATCGGCTCGACCTTCCTGCTCGTCTCGCGCCTCGACGATCTGCGGTCGGAGAAGCAGATCGACTCGCTGGTATCACGAGAATCGATCTTCCTAATCAACAACCTGCTTCTGGTCGGGATGGTCGTGGTGATCGCCTGGGGGACCTTCTTCCCGCTGATCTCCGAACTCTTCACCGGCAGCAAGAGCTCGCTTGCGGCGCCCTGGTTCGACCATTACACGACCCCGCTGGCGATCCTCCTCGTGCTCTTCACCGGGATCGGGCCGCTGCTCGCCTGGCGGCGGGTCACCTGGGCCTCGGCGAGGCGTGTCTTCCGCGTCCCGCTCGCGATCGGGCTGCTGACCCTGGTCGTCCTCTTGGCCTTCACCGACGCCGCCAACAAGCCGTGGGCGTTGGCGCTCTTCACCTTCGCCGCGTTCGCGATCGCGGGCATCCTGCAGGAGTTCTACAACGGCGCCCACGCCCGGCAGAAGACGTCCGGTGGCTCGTTCGCGGGTGCCCTGGCGGCGGTGACCGCGCGCAACCGGCGCCGCTACGGCGGCTACATCGTCCACATCGGCATCGCCGTGCTGCTGATCGGCATCGCCGCCTCCTCGAGCTTCCAGACGAATGAGAACGTCTCGATGAAGCCGGGCGAAACGCGGGTGGTCGACGGGCGCGAATTCACCTACAAGCGGCCCTACGTGAAGGTCGACAACGAGAAGTACACGATTGGCGCGATCGTCGAAGTCAAAGAAAACGGCAAGCACCTGACGACGCTGGAAACCAGCCGCCGCTTCTTCCGCCCGACCGGTGCCGCGGCGACCGGCGGGCTCGCCGACTACTTCAGCGGCGAGGCGACCAGCGAGGTGGGGCTGAAGACCGGCCTGACGCACGACGTCTGGGTCACCGTCGCCCCCAACGTGCAGACGGTCCAGCACCAGCTCGGGGTCGCCGAAAAAGGTCTGGAAACCTGCCTCAAAGCGGGGCCGGGGACGCCTGAACAGTGCAAACAGCTTCAGGCGCTGATGTTCGCCGCAAGGGCCAATCCGGCGCTGCGGCCGCAGGCGCTGGAACAGATCAGCAACCTGCAGCTGCTCTCCGCCGAACGGATCGCGCGCGGCTACGTCAACGAGGCGGGCACCGCGACCTTCAAGGTGATCATCAACCCGCTGGTGCTGTGGATGTGGATCGGCGGCATCATCGGCCTGATCGGCGCCCTGATCGCGGTCTGGCCCGCCCGCAGCCGGCGCAAGGGCGCGATGGTTCGCACCGAGGCCGACGCCCTCAAGGAAGCGAAGTACCGCGAAATCCGCGATGCCGAGCTCGATCACGCCTCCGGCAAGCTCTCCGACGAGGACTACGCGATCCTCGACGCCGAGCTGCGCAAGGAAGCGGTGGAGATCCTCGACGCGGTCGGCGTGGGGGCCGGGACCGGCGAGACGCTCCGCGTGGGCCGTGCAGGGTTGCCCAGCGACTACGTCGGCGGCGATGACGGCGGCAACGGCAACGGGCACGCGAACGGCGACACCGCCACAGCCACGGTCGAGAACGGCAACGGCACGAACGGGCACGCGAACGGCAACGGGCACGCGAAGTCCAACGGCGCGAACGGCGCCTCGGACGACGAATAACCGCTCAGACCCTCTACACTCATCCCCGTGTACACGATTCTCGGCGTCCTTCAGGTCATCATCGCGGCCGTCCTGGTCTTCCTCATCCTGCTCCACTCGGGGAAAGACGCGGGGCTCTCCGGTGCCTTCGGCATCGGCGGCGGTGGCAGCCAGATCGGCGGCGGCTCGATGGTCGAGCGCAACCTCGACCGCGCCACCGTCTTCTTCGCCGTGCTCTTCGCCGTGAACACGGTCGTTCTGTTGAAGATCTAGGCGCCCCCGGTGCCATTCACGCTCACGAACCTCAGGGACGACCCCGAGGACGTAGGGTCGAACTTCGACGGTCCGCCTGATCTGGAGTTCCGCGCGGCGACCAAACTGCTCGGGCTGGAGCACTCTGGCCTGACCCTCCAGCGCATCCCGCCGGACTACCGCTTCCCTTACGGACACACTCACGTGATCCAAGAGGAGGTCTACGTCGTCGTCGGCGGGGGAGGGCGGATGGCGGTCGATGACGAGGTCGTCGACCTCCGGCAATGGGACGCCGTGCGCGTCCCGCCCGGTTCCTGGCGCGGCTACGAGGCCGGACCCGACGGCCTCGAGCTCCTGATCATCGGCGCCCCCAACCTCGGCGACAACCCGCGCGACGACGTCGAAGGCACCCGCGACTGGTGGCCCGAGTAGCGCTTTAGCGGTCAAAATAACCCTCTCTGTAACCGCAGTTGACAAACGCGGTATATTTGTCAAGCACGCAGACTTCAATGTCGCGAATGACAAGGAGGAGAGTCACGTGGAGGCGCACGCAGAGCACGCGCATCACCATCACCACCACGACCAGGACGTCGAAGTGAATCCGGCTGCCTGGAGCGACGGCAAGCGCTATGCCTGGTTGCTCGGCATCCTGGTGCCGTTGGCGCCGTTCATCGCCTGGGGCCTGGTCGAAGCGACCGGGTTCGGCGGGTTCTGGTTCGCCGGACCGGTCCTTATCTTCGTCGCCTTCCCGATCTTGGACCTCTTGATCGGGATGGACGCCACCAATCCGCCCGACTCCGTCCTCAAGTGGCTCGAGCAGGACCACTACTACCGCTGGTGCACCTACCTCTTCATCCCGATCCAGTACGCCGGGCTGATCTTCGCCGCTTGGAAGTGGGGGGACGGCGGGCTGTCGGTGGTCGAAAGCATCGGGCTCGCCTTCACCATGGGCGTCGTCGGCGGGATCGGCATCAACACCGCGCACGAGCTCGGGCACAAGCGCGACGACCTGGAGAAGTGGCTCAGCCGCGTCGCCCTCGCGCAGACCGGCTACGGGCACTTCTTCATCGAGCACAATCGCGGCCACCACGTCCGCGTCGCCACCCCGGAGGACCCGGCGAGCTCGCGCCTGGGGGAGAGCTTCTGGGAATTCTTGCCGCGCACCATGTCCGGCAGCCTCACCTCCGCCTGGCACCTCGAGGCCGCCCGGCTCGACCGGCTCGGCAAGTCCCCTTGGACCCTGCGCAACGACATCCTCGGCGCCTGGGCGATGACGGTCGTCCTCTTCGCCGCCCTCGCCGTAGCGTTCGGCCCGATCGTGCTGCCGTACTTGGTCCTGCAGGCGATCATCGGCTTCTCGCTGCTGGAGGTCGTCAACTATCTCGAGCACTACGGCCTGCTGCGCGACAAGAAGGAGGACGGCCGCTACCAGCGCTGCCTGCCGAAGCACAGCTGGAACAGCAACAACGTCGCCTCCAACGTGCTGCTCTACCACCTGCAGCGCCACTCCGATCACCACGCCAATCCGACCCGCCGCTACCAGGCGCTGCGCCACGTCGACGAGGCGCCGCAGCTGCCGACCGGTTACGCGGGGATGATCGTGCTGGCCTGGTTCCCGCCGATCTGGCGCCGGGTGATGGACCCGCGCCTGTTGGACCACTTCGAGGGCGACGTGACCCAGGCGAACATCCAGCCGCGCAAGCGGGCGAAGATCCTCAAGCGCTATGGCGGTGGCGGGAGCGCGCCGTCCGGGGTGCCGCGACGGCGGGGGTGAACTCGTGAGTGCCTTCCGCTGTCCCGGCTGCGGCTACGTCTACGACGAGGCGCAGGGCCACCCGCGCGAGGGCTTCCCGCCCGGCACCGCGTGGAGCGATGTGCCCGACGACTGGGCCTGCCCCGACTGCGGGGTCCGCGACAAGGTCGACTTCGAGCCGATGGAGGACTCCGCCTGACCGCCTCCGCTGCGACGATAAGGGGCATGGCCAGCCGTACCCCTTATCCCGAGGCCGCCCGCGAGCTGCTCCGGCAGACGTTCTTCGACGCTGCCCGCCATCACCTGGAAACCCGGCCGTGGTCGGAGGTGACGATGGGCGACATCGCCGCCACCGCCGGGGTCAGCCGCCAGACCCTCTACAAGGAGTTCGGCAACAAAAGCGAGTTCGCGGTCAACCTGACGATCCACGAGGGGGAACGCTTCCTCGACGCGGTCGAGGACGCGGTGCGCGCCCACACGGACAACCCGCGCGATGCGATCCGCGCCGCGCTCGAGCTCTTCCTCCGCACCGCCGGCGAAGACCCGCTGATCCGCACGCTGCTCAGCGACGACGGCCAGGGCGGCATGCTGCCCTTCGTCACCACGCAGGGGATGCCGGTCGTCGTCTGGGCGACCGCGCGGCTCTCGGGCGTGATCGAGGAGGGCTGGCCGCAGGCGCCGAAAGGCGACGTGAAACTGCTTGCCGAGGCGCTCGTCCGCCTGGCGATCTCCTACATCACCAACCCCTCCGAGACGCCCGACTCCACGGCCGCCTCGGTCGCCGATCTGCTCGGCCCCTTCATCGACCGCGCCCTCGGCACGGCTTGATCGCCGTCCTCGCCGACACTCACATGCCGAAGGGCGGCCGGGCGCTGCCGGAGCGCTGCGTCGAGCTCCTGCGCGAAGCGGAGGCGACGCTCCACGCCGGGGACTTCTTCGCGGTCGAGACGCTCCGCGAGATCAACGCGATCTGCCCCGGGCCGATCCACGCCGTGTACGGCAATGTCGACGAAGCCGAGCTGCGCGGCCACTTGCCGGAGACGCTCGAAGTCGACCTCGACGGGGCCCGCGTCGCGATGATCCACGACACAGGCCCGTCCAAGGGGAGGGTGGGACGGATGCGCAAGCGCTTCCCCGATGCCGACGCGGTCGTCTTCGGCCACAGCCACCTGCCGCTCCACGAAGAAGAGGACGGCTTCCAGATCTTCAACCCCGGCAGCCCGACCGAGCGGCGCCGCGCGCCCCGCCACTCCATGGGCATCCTGCGGATCGAGTCAGGGCGGCCGAGCTTCGAGCACGTCTGGCTCTGAAGCCAGCGCCCGGGGAAAGGGGAAGGGCCGTCCCGTCCACGGCCCAGGCAGGCTGTGGCCGTGGCCGAGACGGCCGGGATCGCGGGGAGCGATGAGGGTCTGTGACGGGGGAGCGACGCAGGCGTCACGGGAGGGACACGGATCCGTGACGGAAGTTGGTCCTTGTCACAGAGATGCCGGGAACGTCACCCTTCCGCGCGCCTTCCTCATCGTCACCCCCGGTGAGTTCGCACTTTCCCGCGCATAGCGCGGAGAACTGCGAACTCAACCTCTGCGGAGCCTCGCTTTCAGGCAGAAGGCTCACGGAAGTCCGGACTTGGTGACGGACCTGTCCCGGATGTCTCACGAACCCCGCACGTCCTGGGCGTCTCATGGAGGTCACAGCCTGCCAGGACCTCCATGAGACGCCCGGGACGCACCTCGGACGGCCGCAAGCGCCTGAACCACGCACGACCGCTGGCCGCCCGGCCTACGCCGAAAACCCGGCGATCACCTCGGCGGTCTCGACCGGGTGGTCGAGCTGGGGGCAGTGGCCGCCGCCCTCGATCTCGATCCACTCGGCCTGTGGGAACTCGGAGCGGAAGCGGGCCGCGGCCCCCGGCGGGACCAGCAGCTTGTCGTCGCTGCCCCAGGCGAAGCGCACCGGGCAGGTGACCCGCTCGGGGTCGAGCCCGCCAGCCCTCGCGCTCGGCGAAGGCGACCAAGGGCTCGGAGTCGGAGGCAGCGGCGCCGAAGCGCGCGCCGGCACTGGGTCCCGCGACGCTCACGTCGCTAGTGCTCGAGCAGTCCGGCGACGGCCAGGGCGAGGCGTTCGCCGCGGCTGGTCAAGGCGTACTCGGCGTGGGGGGGACGGCCGGCGACCAGGCGCCGCTCGACGATCCCCGCCGCCTCGAGCTGCTCCAAGCGCTCGGAGAGCGTCGTCGGCGACACCCCCGGCAGCGACTGGCGGAACTCGTTGAAGCGGTGAGCGCCGCTGGAGCAGGCGTAGATCGTCGCCATCGTCCAGCGGCGCTCGAGGAGCCCCGCGGCGGCGCGGAGCTCCTTCGGCACGGGTTGACAGTTACGACACCGAGGCGACATCCGCTCCGGCCTCCGCGGGCTCGAGCGCCAGCCCGAGCACCTCGTCGATGCTCATCACCGGATGGAATGACATCTGCTCGCGTACCTCCTCGGGGACCTCGTCGAGGTCGCCGCGGTTGCGCTCGGGCAGGATCACCTCGGTCAGCCCCGCCGCGTGGGCGGCAAGCACCTTCTGCTTCAGGCCGCCGATCGGCAGCACCCGTCCTTGCAGGGTCACCTCTCCGGTCATGCCCACAGTGTGCTTGACGGGGCGGCCGCTCAGCAGGCTGACCAGCGCCGTCGTCATCGCCGCACCCGCGCTGGGACCGTCCTTGGGAATCGCCCCGGCGGGGATGTGCAGGTGGAACTCGCGCTGGAAGCGGTCCTCCGGGATGCCCAGCGCCTCACGGTGCGAGCGGACGTAGGAGAGGGCGATGCGCGCCGACTCCTTCATCACGTCGCCGAGCTGGCCGGTCAGGACCAGGCCCTTGTCGCCGTCCATGGCGGTCGCCTCGATGAAGAGGATGTCGCCGCCTGCTCCGGTGACCGCGAGCCCCGTGGACACGCCCGGGATCGCCGTGCGCTCCACCGACTCCTGGAACACCTTCTGCCGCCCGAGCGCCTCGCGGACCGCCTCGATGTCGAGGACGATCGGAGCGACCCCCTCGCCGGAGGCGATCTTCGTCGCCGCCCCGCGGAGCAGCTTGCCGATCTCACGCTCCAATTGGCGCACGCCCGCCTCGCGGGTGTACTCGGCGATCACGGTCCGTAGGACGTCGTCGGAGACGCTGACCTCCTCGGCCCTCAGACCGTTGCGCTTGAACTGCCGCGGCACCAGGTAGCCCTTGGCGATCGCCAGCTTCTCCTCCGTCGTGTAGCCGTCGAAGGAGATGATCTCCATCCGGTCCAGCAACGGCGCCGGGATCGTGTCGAGCAGGTTCGCGGTGGCGATGAAGACGACCTCGGAGAGGTCGACCTCGACGTCCAGGTAGTGGTCGCGGAACGAGTGGTTCTGCGCCGGGTCGAGGACCTCGAGCAGCGCCGCCGACGGGTCGCCGCGCCAGTCGGCGCCGACCTTGTCGACCTCGTCCAGCAGGATCACCGGGTTCATCGTCTCGGCGTCGCGCAGGGCACGGACGATCCGTCCCGGCAGGGCGCCGATGTAGGTACGGCGATGGCCGCGGATCTCCGCCTCGTCGTGCAATCCACCGAGGCTGATGCGGACGAACTCACGCCCGAGGCTGCGGGCGATCGACTCGCCGATCGAGGTCTTGCCGGTGCCGGGAGGCCCGACCAGAGTCAGGATCGTGCCGTTCGCACGCGAGTCCTGCTCGATCTCATCTTTCCGCTCCTCGCGCAGCTTGCGCACGGCGACGAACTGGGTGATCCGTTTCTTCACGTCCTCGAGGCCGGCGTGGTCTGAGTCCAGCACCTCACGCGTGTGGTTCGGGTCGAGCTTGTCCTCGGAGCGCTTGCTCCACGGGACCGCGATCAGCCAGTCGAGGTAGCTGCGGATCATCGAGCTCTCGGGCGACTGCTCGCCCTGGCGCTCCAGTCGGCGCAGCTCCTTGGTCGCCTGCTCCTCGACCGCCTCCGGCATTCCGGCCTCGGCGATCTTGGTCTCGTACTCGGCGATCACATCGGTGTCGTCCTCGCCCAGCTCTTTGCGGATCGACTCCATCTGTTTGCGCAGGAAGTACTCGCGCTGCTGTTTCTGGGCGCCCGACTCGACGTCGTCGCGGATCTTCGAGCGGACCTGCAGCTCGGCGAGGCGCTCGCGCTGCAGCTCGACCGCGATCTCCAGCCGCTGGGTGACGTCGATCGTCTCCAGCAGGCGGAGCTTGCCCTCGTTGGGGATGTCGGGGGCGAGGCCGGAGGTATCGGCCAGCGCGCCGGGCTCCTCGATCGAGCGTAGGAAGTTGGCGATGCGACCGTCGTCGCCGCGCAGCTCGAGGATCTCCTCGACCACCGCGCGGTACTCGCGGGAGACCTCGCGGGTGTGCTCGTCGTCGGGGTGGCCGTCGTGGATCTCCTGGACCTCGACGTGGAGGACCTCGGTGTCGTCGCCCGCCTGGGCGGCGCCGGCGATGCCGCGATGGAGGCCGACCACGGTCGCGACCGGGTGGCCACGGCGCGAGGTGCCGTGCTCGACCACTTCGGCGACGACGCCGAGGCGGCCGTACTCACCATCTGAGCGGGGGAGGAGGAAGACGCGCTCGTCCTCGCCGACATCGATCGGCAGGGTCGCGGTGACGGTGGGGAACACGATCGCGTCGTCTAGGGGAACGAGTCTGTAAGTCATGACCAAGTCCACTTTCTGTAGTTAGTGCTTAATTAGAATAGCGCTACAGCTTCCGGACCTCAACCCCTGCCGGATAGGCTGCGCCACATGGACGACGCACGGGCGAAAGAGCTGCTGAAAGCGGAGCGGGAGCGGGTCGAGGCGGGGCTCGCCAAGGTCCGGGACGAGGGCCGCGGGGAGTCGACCGAGGACGCGCCCGCGGGCGACTTCAACAACGAGAACCTCTACGAAGACGAGCTCGCCGAAGGGCGGGAGGGCGACCTCAAGCGCCGCCTGGACCGAATCGAGCGCGCCGAAGAGCGCCTCGCCGCCGGCACCTACGGCCTCTCGACGAAGTCCGGCGCCCCGATCCCCGACGGCCGCCTCGAGGCCGAACCGCTCGCCGAGCTGACCGTCGACGAGGAGCCCGGCGGCGACAAACGCTGGTGAGCTCGCCTATTACTGCTACTAGTTCCCGTCGTTCCCGTCGTTCCCGTCGTTCCCGTCGTTCAGGTCGTTCCCGTCGTCCCGGTTGTCTTTGATGTGATCTGCCACGGCGGAGAGCGTGCCTCCCAGGCCCGCGGCGCCGAACGCGGTCGTGATCAGAGCGGCGCTGGCGATCCAGATGTTTTCGCCCCAGGTCGGACTCTGGGACCAGGCGGTCGCCATCGCCGAGCCGGCCGCGGCCAGGGAGAAGAGGATGAAGATTATGCTCGCCACCAGGGCCTTCCCCTTCGGCGTCTCGGGCAGGATGATCTGGTTCATCACCAGGAGGATCGCGGCGAGCGCGAGCGCGACGCCGAGCCAGATGAGGAAGACCAACTGCTTCGCCTTCAGCTGCACCGTCTGGGTCAGCGTGGCGGTTTCGATCATTTCGGGACCGATGAACTCGTACTGGCCGGTGTAGGTGCCGGGGTCGTTCGAGCCGCTGCTCACGCAGAAGTTGAAGCCGATCTCCTTGCGGTGGTTGAAGAAGTGCGGCGGCGTGTAGGTCGGCGGCGGCAGTTGGACCGATTCAAGGCTCGCTTCGCCGATCCGCCGCATCGGTTCGACGGTGTCGATCTCGAAGTTGGTGGAGAAGATGTTCTTCGGGATCGGTTCCGAGGCCTTGAGCACGATGTAGTCGACGCGTTGCCCGCGATGCGTGCCGAAGTTCAGGACTGAGCTCGTCTCGTGGACGCCGAGTTCGATCGGTTGCGCGAGTGATTCGATCGCCGCATGGGCGTGGTCGGTGTCCACGCGGCGAACCCTCCTTCCTGGGCAGCCGGCTTCCTGTGCCACCCCGGCTTCTTCGTTCGACGGGGTGCCGGGCGGCGGCGCTTCCGCGGCAGGCGGTGCTTCCGCGGGCGCCGCTCCTTGCGGATGCTGCGCGGCCGTCCCCTCGTGGCCGCTGTGGGCCTGGTGGGCCGCGAGGGCGGAGGCGGTGAGCGCGCTCGCCGTGAGGACCAGAACCGCGATGACTCCGACTACCCCATGTCTCATCGTTCTCCCCCTGCGCACGGATTGATGGGACATGAGAATACCTTGAAACGTTCTCAATAGTACCTTTTTCCTCCGTCGTCCTACGGCGCGCAATCGGATCAGATTTCTCAAGCGCGGGTCCGGCACCGCCGATAGGTTCGGCACCATGGCGAAAGACAACGGTGCTACCGAAGAGGCCCGCTTTTACGGGACCCGTTTTCTGACCGAGGACGCTCCCGACGGGCCCTTCCCGGAAAAGGGGATGTCGGCGCTCGACTCGCAGCGGCTGGTCGAAGAGGAACTGCAGCTGGAGGGCGATCCGAATCGCAACCTGGCGACCTTCGTGACCACCTGGATGGAGCCGGAGGCGGAGCGGCTGATCGCCGAGAACAATTACCGCAACTTCATCGACCACGCCGAGTATCCGATCTCGGCCGAGATCGAGCAGCGCTGCATCCGCATGCTCGCCGACCTCTTCAACGCTCCCGGCGAGACCACCGGCGCCCGCTGCCAGGGCTCCTCGGAGGCGATCATGCTCGGCGCCCTCTCGCTGAAGTGGAAGTGGAAGGAGCGCCGCAAGGCCGCGGGCAAGGACCACGACAAGCCGAACCTCGTCTTCGGCGGCGACGTGCACGTCGTCTGGGAAAAGTTCTGCCGCTACTTCGACGTCGAACCGCGGATCGTGCCGCTGCAGGAAGGCAAATACACGATCGGGCCCGATGACGTGGCGCCCCAGATCGACGAGAACACGATCGGCGTCGCGGCCGTGCTCGGCACCACCTTCACCGGCCACGCCGACGACATCAGGGGGATCAACGACCTCCTGGTGCAGCTGAAGAAAGACGAGGGGCACGACGTGCCGATCCACGTCGACGGCGCCAGCGGCGGCTTCGTCTGGCCTTTCCTCTACCCGCACTCGGAGTGGGACTTTCGGCTCGAGCAGGTGCGCTCGATCAACGTCTCCGGCCACAAGTTCGGGCTCGTCTACCCGGGGATCGGCTGGCTCGTCTTCCGCGAGAAGGAGGACCTGGCCGAGGAACTCGTCTTCTACGAGAACTACCTCGGGGAGGTCGACGCGACCTTCACCCTCAACTTCTCCACCGGCGCCTCGATGGTTCTGGCCCAGTACTTCAACTTCGTCCGGCTCGGCCGCGAGGGCTACTCCGACGTGATGAAAGCGATGCAGTCGAACGCCGAAGTCCTGGTCGACAAGCTCGATCGCTGCGGGCACTTCGAACTGATCGGCGAGAACGAGGAGCAGCTGCCGCTGGTCGCCTTCAAGCTGATCGACGGCAAGGGGTACGACGAGTTCGACGTCTCTTGGCAGCTCTCGGCAGAGCGCGGCTGGATGCTGCCCGCCTACACGATGCCGCCGAACGCGCAGGAGGTGAAAGTGCTGCGGGCGCTGGTGAAGCACACGCTGAGCCGCTCGCAGATCGACCGCCTCGCCAACGACATCGAACACGCCTGCGACACGCTGGAGAAGAAGGGCAGCGCCCACAAGAGCGAGCGCCACAAGGCCAAGCGGAGCCCGAACGTCTGAGGAGTTCGGGGCGACGACTGCGGCGGGACGGGCGGGAGCTCGGGCCCCTGCGGCCGTCCGAGTTGCGTCCCGGGCGTCTCATGGCGGTCCTGGCAGGCTGTGACCACCATGAGACGCCCGGGACGTGAGGGTTCGTGAAGGTTCCGGCGGAGGGACGGGAGGTGGTCGGACTTCCGTCACCGCTCCGCGCGAGATATGCCACACCTCGCCCCGATCGGTGACGAAGATGCCGGGAACGTCACACTTCCCGCCGCCTTCGGGCACTTTCAAGCGCTTTTCGGGGCCGGAAACAGGGCCCGGAGACGCGCTGCATGAGTTGACCCCCCTATAGC
>JBOGYZ010000257.1:0-9744 GCA_050697015.1 Solirubrobacterales bacterium | reverse complement strand
GGGCCGGCGGGTCGTCGCCGTCGACCGCGGTGCCGACGACGCACGCCTGCCCTACGCGATGGCGAGCGCCGCCGACCTCGAGGCCACCGTCGCCGCCGCCAACGAGGCCGCGGGCGAGGAACGGGCCCGGGCCGAGGTTCTCGACGCCACCGACGCCACCGCCATGGCCGCGCTCGTGGGCCGCGCCGAGGAGTGGGGCGACCTCGAGGCGATCGTCGCCAACGCGGGCGTCATCGCCGGCGGCCCGCCCGCCTGGGAGCTCGCCCAAGCCGAGGAGGACGCGGTCGTCGAGGTCTGCCTGCGCGGCGTGATGGTCGCCGCCCGCGTCGGCATCCCGGCCCTCCTCCGCCGCCCCGAGCCCCGTGCCGGCCGCTTCGTCGCCACCGCTTCCGCGGCGAGCTTCCGCGGCCTCCCCGGCCTCGCCGCCTACTGCGCCGCCAAGGCAGGCGTCTCCGGCTTCATCCGTGCCCTCGGCGCCGACCTCCGGGGCACCGGCATCACCGCCGTCGCCGTCGCCCCGGGCTCGACCGATACCCCGATCCTCGCCGAGAGCGCCCGCCTCTACGACCTCGAGAGCGCCGCTTCCTTCTCCTGCCAGCAACCGATCGAGCGCCTTCTCGACCCCGGCGAGATCGCCGCCACGATCGCCTGGCTCTGCGGTCCCGCCGGCGCCGCGGTCACCGGCACCACCCTCTCGATCGACGGCGGCCTCTCGATCTAGCGCAGTCCGCCGCCGGACGGTCAGACCACGCGGTCGTAGGCGTCCTGCGACGTCGACACCTCGCCGAGGTGCTCGATCGCCCACTCCTGGAGCGCCGACAGCGGCTCCAGCAAGGTTCGCCCCGCGTCGGTGAGCGCGTATTCGACGCGGACCGGCACCTCGGGGTGAATCGTGCGATTGACGAGGCCATCGCGCTCAAGGCCGCGGAGGGTCTGGGTCAGCATCTTCTGCGAGATGCCCTCGATCCGTCGCCGGAGCTCCGAGAAGCGGGCGTCGCCGTCTCCCAGGGCGCCGATGATGAGGACGGTCCACCGGTCGCCGATCCGATCGAGGATGCGGCGGGTCGGGCAGCTGGCGTCGTACGGGTTGCCGCAGAGCATCGAGAGCAGGTTACTGCAAAGTGCCTTCTTCCCAAACGAGACCTACTCTCCTATGGTGACCACCATGGCCCGATGTCGGGGCGGAGAACTCACAACGAAAGGCACCCATGTCTCACATCGTCGTCATCGGCGGCACCGGCTACGCCGGGTCGGCCATCGTCGCGGAGGCCGCCGCGCGCGGTCACGAGGTCACGGCGTTCAGTCGCTCACTTCCCGACGACGGCGTCCAAGGCGTCGACTACATCCAGGGCGACGCCACCGAGGAGGCCGCGTTGGCGTCGGTCATCTCCGGCGCGGACGTGGTGGTTGCCGCGCTCGCGCCACGCGGGCCCCTCGCCGGACCCTTCCGCGAGGTGAACCGCACGATCGCGCGCCTCGCCGACGCGGAGAACGCGCGGCTGTTCGTCGTCGGCGGTCACTCGTCGCTGCGCCCGGCCGCCGGGGCCCCGCGCTTCATGGAGGACCTCAGCCACGCTCCCGCCGAGGTTCACGACGAGATCCTCGCCGGGGCCGCGCTCATCATCGAGGACCTCCCCGCCACGCCGGAGACCCTCGACTGGGTGTTCGTGAGCCCGGCGCTGGCGTTCGGCGCGCACGCGCCGGGGGAACGGCTGGGTGAATACCGGCTCGGGGACGACATCGCCGTCCGACCCGAGGACGGCGGAGCGATCTCCGCGCCGGACTACGCGGCCGGGTTCGTCGACCTCATCGAGCAGGAGAACCACCACCGCGCCCACGTCAACTTGGCCCAGTGAGAGCTCCCAGCCCCGCCTGGCACTTGCTCGTGTCGTTGATGTGACCCACCGCCCCGGGGCGCCCGGCCCCAGGAAGGCTCGCCGGCTGCGCCTGCAAGATCGGCGACGTGTACGCGATGGGCGGCACGCCGGTCCGGGATCCGCGAGTCAGAAGAGATCGGGCGGAGGCGCCGGGTCGCGGCGGGCCTGGGCATGATGCGCCAGGCCCCGATCGCCGCCGCGACCAAGAGTCCGGCGGACCAATAGCCCGCGTCCGCGAACCCGTGGGCGATCGCCGCGGCCCTCGGTTCGTCCGCGCGGGCGGAGGCGGTGAAGCCGAGCGCGATCGTGAGTGCCGTGACAACAGCCGCGGCGTCACCTTGGTGGAGACTGGCGCGATGACGAGGACGAGCGGCAGGAACGCGACGGCCGTCAGCAGCGCGCCGTAACCGAGGATCCGCTGCGCTTGGTAGGTGAGGAGCGACCGGTCCCGGGGCCGATCGGGGACCCGTTCGGGGCCCCGCGCGACGGCTACACCCACACCGGTGTCGACATCCCCGACCCGGAAGGCACCCCGATCGGCGCCGCCGGCGTCGGGACGGTCATCTACGCCGCCTACAACGGCGGCGGCTACGGCAACCTCGTCGTGATCCAGCATCGCCTCGGTTACACGAGCTGGTACGGGCACATGTCGACGATCACGGCCTATGTCGGGGAGGAAGTGGTCGGCGGGACGCGGATCGGATACGTGGGCTCGACCGGGGACGCGACGGGCCCTCACCTGCACTTCGAGGTCCGCCACTACGACACGCCGATCGACCCGGAGCCCCTGCTGCTCCCGATGGTCGCCGTGCGGCCGGCGACGACCGTGCGTCGAGGGCCCTCCGGCGGCTGCGACGGGGTCAACCGCGGCGGCCGCGACGACTGGATCGCCGGCGAGCGTCTCTGCGCGGAGTGGTAGGAGCGGACTCCTTGGAGGACCGAAGCAGTCCGGGCCGCGGAGGTTGACCTGCCGGTTGGCTGCGTCGGAAAGGTGTGCAGGGATAACGGAGTGGAGCGAGGCGGACTCGAACCACCGACCTCCTGGGTCGGAGAGCACGGGCGGTGTGCGGACAAGAGAGCGGCCCCCACCCGATGCCCCGGTATCGAGCTGACGATGACATGACGTCCGACCCGGGTCACCGACCTAGGCCGTGACGCGCGGGTGGATCGGTTCGGTCGACTTTCGCAAGGGCAGGCCGGAGCGGCCGGAGCGGCAGGCGACGATCTCCGCCAGGACAGAGATCGCAACCTCGTCTGCCGTGCTGCTGCCGATGTCGAGCCCACATGGGGCGTGGATCTGCCCGACGGCCTCCGCATCGACACCCGCCTCCAGCAGACGATGGTTGCGGTCCGCCGTGGTCCGTCGACTCCCCAACGCTCCGATGTAGCCGGCGCCCGACGCGAGCGCCGCGGTCAGCGCCGGAACGTCGAGCTTCGGGTCGTGGGTGAAGACGAGCACGCAGTCGCGCTCGCCGAGTTCCCGGCCGTCCAGGTAGCGGTCGGGCCAATCGACGACGACCTCCGCCACCCGCCGGAAGCGTGCCGAATTCGCGAACGGCGCTCGTGGGTCGCAGATGGTGGGCAGATAGCCGAGCCTCGAGCCGATGTCGGCCACTGCGGCGGAGAAGTCCACGGCGCCGACGACGATCAACTTCGCCGGCATCGCGAAGGACCGGACGTGCACTCGAAGCTCGGCACCCATGGCGGCCCCGTCCGCACCGTAGCCGCGAATCGCAGTCAGTCCGCGGTCGAGCAGCCCGGCCGCGTCGCGAGCCACGGCTTCGTCGAGGTGCCCTGGGCCTCCCAGCGAGCCGAGCGGCTCGCCGTCGACCAGCGCCAGCTTCGCCCCCGCGCGCTCGCTGTCCAGCAGGGTCGCAAGTGCCACCGGGCGGCCGTCCGAGGCGGCCTCGAACGCGGTCCGCTGAACGTCTGCCCCGGCCCCGGCGAGCTCTTGGACGAACACGTGTACGGTCCCGCCGCAACTCAGCCCGACGCTTCCGGCCAGCTCGTCGGCGATCCCGTAGGTGACGATCCGCGGCGCCGCCCCTTGGAGTACGGTCATCGCCTCATCGACCAAGGCGGCCTCGACGCATCCGCCCGTGATCGAGCCCTCGACGCGGCCGTCCGCGTCGATGAACATCGACGCCCCGGCCGGCAATGGCGCGGAGCCCTCCACCTCGATCAGCTGAGCGCAGGCGATCCGCCGCCCTTCGCGGATCCATCCAGCCGCAGCCTCGAGATTGATCAGCTCGATTCCCAAATCTCCTGGCACCTTGGCCGGCCATGGCCGGCGGTTCAATTGGAGAAACTCAACCGGCGAGAGGCTCGGTTGGAGATCGCCCCCTGCCGCGGTCGTCCTCAGTAGGACCGCGGCATCCCGAGGACGTGCTGGCCGACGAAGGCCTGGACGAGGTTGTTCGAGATCGGGGCGACCTGGTAGAGGCGAGTCTCGCGGAACTTGCGCTCGACGTCGTACTCCTCGGCGAAGCCGAACCCACCGTGGGTGTCGATCGCGGCGTTCGCCGCCGCGAACGAAGCCTCGGAGGCGAGGAACTTGGCCATGTTGGCCTCGGCCCCGCAGGGCTGGTCGGCATCGTAGAGCCAGGCGGCCTTCCAACGCATCAGGTTGGCTGCTTCGAGGGCCATGTGTGCGCGGGCGATCGGGAACTGGACGCCCTGGTTGGCGCCGATCGGGCGACCGAAGACGACGCGCTCCGACGCGTAATCGACGGCGCGATCGATCAGGAAGTGGCCGTCGCCGATGCACTCGCTCGCGATCAGGATGCGCTCGGCGTTCATGCCGCCGAGGATGTAACGGAACCCCTTGCCGACCTCGCCGATCAACGCGTCCTCGGCGAGCGTGAGGTTGTCGAAGAAGACCTCGGTGGTCGAATGGTTCATCAGGGTCTTGATCGGGTTGATCGTCAGCTGGTCGCCGCGATCCCGCATGTCCACCAGGAAGACCGAAAGACCATCCGTCTTGCGCTCGACCTCCTCCAGGGGCGTCGTCCGCGCCAGCAGGATCATCAGATCCGACTGCAGCGCCCGCGAGGTCCAGACCTTCTGGCCGTCTACCGCCCAGCCGTCGCCGGTGCGGCGCGCGCGGGTCTTGATCGAGGTCGTGTCGGAGCCGACATCGGGCTCGGTGACGCCGAACGCCTGCAGCCGCAATTGCCCCGCGGCGATGTCCGGCAGCCAGCGGGACTTCTGCTCCTCGCTGCCGTGACGCAGCAGCGTCCCCATCACATACATCTGGGCGTGGCAGGCGCTCGGGTTGCCGCCGCTGGCACTGATCTCCTCGAGGATCACGGCGGCGGCGCTGAGCGGCAGGCCCGAGCCGCCATATTCCTCGGGGATCAGGGCGGCGAGCCAGCCGCCGTCGGTCAGCTCCTGCACGAACTCCTCCGGGTAGCGGTCGGGCTCGAGCCCGCGCCAATACTCGCCGGGGTAGGCGGCGCAGAGTTGGCGCACGGCGTCGCGGATGTCGCGCAGGTGGTCGGGCGTGTCGAAGTCCATCTCAGACCCTCCAGTCGGCGTCGACGTGTGGGAAGCCGCTCTCGGCCTCGGCGGCGCCGCGGCGATAGCACATGAACGTGCGCCTGAACTCGACCACGACGACGCCGTCTTGATTGACGCCGCGGGTGCGCAGGGAGACGATGCCGACGGATCGGTCGGAGCGCGACTCGCGCAGATCGAGGATCTCGGATTCGGCAAACAGGGTGTCGCCGACGAAGACCGGGTTGGGAAGCTGGATGTCATCCCAGGCCAGGTTCGCCGTGCCGTTCTCGCTGGTGTCCGGGACCGAGAGCCCGGTCACGAGGGCGACCGTCAGGCAGCTGTTGACCAGCGGTCGCCCGAAGCGGGTCCGTTCGGCGAACGCCTTGTTGAAGTGGACCTGGTTGGTGTTCATGGTCAGCGCCGTGAACCAGGTGTTGTCGGTCTCCGAGATCGTCCTTCCGATTCGGCTCCGGTAGACGTCGCCAACCGCGAAGTCCTCGAAGAACCTGCCGCTCCATCTCTTCGGGGCAACGTCCGGCCTCATCGCTGGTCGTTCCTTTCGTCGTCGGCGAGGATCGCGCGCGCCCGCACGACCACCGGCCGGTCGATCATTCGGCCGTCGAGAGTGGTGACGCCGCCTTCGGCGGCCTCGGAGGCGGCGAGCACGCGCCGTGACCACTCGACCTCCTCGCCGCTCGGCGAGAAGCCGGCGGTGACCGCGTCGACCTGGCTCGGGTGGATGCAGCACTTGCCGGCGAAACCGAGCCGCCGGGCACGGGCGATCTCGAGCGCGAGGGCGCCGGGATCGTCGGTCGCGAGGCAGGGGCCGTCGAGCGGTCCCGGCTTGCCCGCCGCCGCGGCGGCGAGGACGATCTGGCCGCGGGCGAAAAGGAGCTCGTTCCCGTCGGGGCTCTCGGTGACTCCGAGCTCGGCACCGAGGTCGATCGGCCCGAGGAAGAGGAAGGCGACCGCCGGGTGGGTGGCGATCCGCTGTGCGTCGAGCAGCGCCGCCGGGCCCTCGATCAGCGCGACCAGCGGCAGACCCGCCTCGGCGGCGATCGCGAGCGAATCGATGTCGGCCTTGGGGACGACGATCGCGTCCGGGCGCAGGTCGCGGGCGGCGTCGAGATCGGCACGGCCGAGGCCGGTGAGCGGCGAGTTGATCCGCAAGAGCACCTGGGCCGGACCCTCGCGGTCGGGCAGGGTCTCCGCCAGAGCGGCCCTGCCCTCCTCCTTGCGCGCGGGCGCGACAGCGTCCTCGAGATCGACGATCACTGCGTCGGCGCCGGCCGCGAACGCTTTCGCGTGGCGGTCCGGGCGGTCGGCCGGGACGAAGAGCGCCGCCCGCGGGACGGTCGCCGCCGGCGGACCGACCACCGCCACCGCTAGCGACCCTCGTATCGGGGCGGGCGCTTGGCGAGGAACGCGCGAGCGCCCTCCTGGAAGTCCGCCGAGGCGAACTGCCGCGCCTGCAGTTCCATTTCCAGCTCGAGGCTTTCCTCGAACCCCATCGCCGCGGACCGGGCGAAGCCTTCCTTGATCGCGCCCATCGCCAGCGGCGCCCGCGCGGCGAGCTCGCCCGCCAGCTCGGCGCAGCGCGGCTCGAGCTCCTCCTCGGCGACCACCTCGTCGACCGCCCCGAGCGCCAGCGCCGCCTCCGCCGAGAGCGCCCGGCCGGTCAGCGCGAGTTCCTTGGCGCGGTGGGTGCCGACCCGACGGGTCAGCAGGTAGAGGCTGCCGACGTCGGTGGCAAGCCCGATGCCGGCGAAGGCCTGGCAGAAGCTGGCCGCCGGCGAGGCGATCGTCAGGTCGCAGGCGAGTGCCAGGTTGTGACCGCCGCCGTACGCCGCACCCGCCACCGCCGCCACGGTCGGCTTCGGCAGCTCGGCGAGCGCGAGCACACCGGCGTTGAGCGATTCGAGCAGCGCGGCGGCGACCTCTGGGTCGGCGAGCTCGGGGACGAGATCGAGGCGGACGCCGGCGCAGAAGACCCGCGCCTGGCTTTCGAGCACGACCGCCCGCACCCGCGCGTCGCCGGCCAGCCGCTCGACCGCCGCTGCGAGGGCGCGGCCGAACGGCTCGTCGACAGCGTGGATTGCCCCCGGCGTGCCGAGCATGATCCGCCCCACCGGTCCTTCGACCGAGACGGAGAGGCTGGTGTCGACCGGGGGTGCCATCAGCGCAGGTTTACCCAGACGGCCTTCTCCTCCAGGTACGCGGAGAGACCGGCGGCGCCGTGCTCGCGGCCGAGGCCGGAAGCCTTCATGCCGCCGAACGGCGCGGCGGGGTCGATGCCGCCCCACTGGTTGACGTAGACCGTTCCCGCCTGCAGTCGGGCCGCGACCTGGTGTGCCCGCGCGACGTCGCGGGTCCAGACACCGGCGGCGAGCCCGTACTCGGTTGCGTTCGCGCGGTCGGTGACCTCGTCGAGATCGTCGTATGGCTGGGCGACGAGGACCGGCCCGAAGATCTCCTCGCGGACGATCGCCGGGTCGTCGTCGGTGGCGGCGAACAGGGTCGGCTCGAAGTACCAGCCCTCCTCGCGGCCGGCGCCGCCCCCGGTCAGCAGCTCCGCCCCGTCGGCCAGTCCGAGCTCGACGTAGGAGGCGACCCGGTCGCGCTGCTCCGCCGAGATCAGCGGACCGAGGAAGGTGGTGGGCTCGAGACCCGGTCCGACGACGGTCCGCTCGGCGCTCTCGACCAGCGAACCCATCACCTCGTCGAAGCGGGCCTTCGGCACGAACAGGCGCGAGCCGGCGTTGCAGGCCTGGCCGCTGTTGAAGTAGAGGGCCTGGAAGGCGGCCCGCGAGGCGACCTCGAGGTCGGCATCATCGAGCAGGATGTTGGGAGACTTGCCACCGAGCTCGAGGGTGCAGTGCTTCAGCTGACGACCGGCGGCGGCACCGATCTCGCGGCCGACCGGGGTCGAGCCGGTGAAGCCGATCTTGTCCACGCCTGGATGGGCGACGAGTGCCTGGCCCACCTCGGGGCCGCCGGTGATTACGTTGACGACGCCGGCCGGCACGCCCGCCTCGAGCGCGAGCTCACCAAGGCGGAGCGCCGTCAGGGGCGTCTGCTCGGCGGGCTTCAGGACCACCGTGCAGCCTGCGGCGAGGGCAGGCGCCACCTTCCACGCGGCCATCATCAAGGGGAAGTTCCAGGGGACGATCTGGGCACAGACGCCGATCGGCTCCTTGCGCGTGTAGCAGAGGGTCCGCGGGTCGGCGACCGGGATCACCTCGCCCTCGATCTTGGTCGGCCAACCGGCGAAGTACTCGAGGCAGGCGACCGCTCCGGCGACGTCGATGCGCTGCGCGAACTTGAGCGGCTTGCCGTTGTCGAGCGTCTCCAGCTCGGCGAGTTCGTCACCATGGAGATCGACCTGCTCGGCGAACCGGTAGAGCAGCCGCGCCCGCGCCGCCGCCGAGATCTTCGCCCACTCGCCGGCGAGCGCCTCGCGCGCCGAAGCGACCGCCAGGTCGACCTCCGTCGCGCCGGCGAGGGCCACCTTGGCCAGCGGCGCCTTCGTCGCCGGGTCGAAGGTGATGAAGGTGCGGCCGTCGCGCGCGGCGGGCCGATCGCCCCCGATCAGCAGGCGCTGCTCGGAGGCCAGCCGCTCACGCACGGCGTCGGAAGGGGTAGTGGCGGATGGCTCAGGGGTGGTAGTCATTTAGTCGAACGGTCGATAGGCTGTAAAGCTGAACAGCGACTTTTTAAGGCGTTATGGGCACGATATCCTATCGAACAAACGACAGGCCAGTGGCTCTCTTAGAGAACGAGACATCGACGCGCGACGCGGCGCTCGCGGCAGCAGCCAAACTGCTGGCGGAGCGCGGCGCCAGCGGCTGCGCGATGCGCGACGTCGCCGAGGCGGTCGGCATCCAGCAGGCCTCGCTCTATCACCACTTCGCCGACAAGCAGGCCCTGCTCAGCGAGGTGATGCTGACCGCGTTGGAGCAGCTGACGAGCGAGGTGCTGCCGATCGTCGAATCCGACCGGCCGCCCGGCGTCGTCCTGCCCGCCGCGATCGCCGCCCACGTCCGCTTCGAGGGCGAGCACGCCGAGCAGGCGCGCGTCTGCCGCGCGGAGCTCCGCACGCTCGACCCGGCGACGGCGGAGCGGGTCATCGCCCTCCGCGATCGCTACGAGGACCTCTTCGTCGCCGTCATCGACCGCGGTGCCGCGGCGGGCGAATTCGAGGTCGACGACAGCCGGCTCGCGGTCCGCGCCTTCCTCGCGATGTGGAGCGGCGTCTCGATCTGGTACCGCCCGGACGGGCGTCTCAGCCTCGAGCAGATCGGCTTGATCTACGGCAGGCTCGCGCTGGCGGCGCTGGTCGCCGAGGTGCCGCCCCCGGCCGCCGCCGACC
>JBOGYZ010000256.1:0-16081 GCA_050697015.1 Solirubrobacterales bacterium | reverse complement strand
ACGCCCAGGACGCATCTCTGACGGGCGCACGCGCCGGAACCCCCGCCGTCCCCGAGCCTCCCCCCTAACCCCTTAGGGGACCCCTAGCCCCAAACCTTGGGGTCCCGGTTTGGGGTTCGCCCCGATGTGCGGGACGCGCTCTCGGCGGAAGCTGGCGGCATCGTCCACATCGAATCCGAGGAGACCCCGATGAGCACCAACGAGATCCTGCAGACCCGCCGCGCTCCGGGCGCGCTCCGCGCCGAGGTCGGCGGGGAGGTCCACTGTCCCGGCGAACCCGGCTATGACGCCGCCCGGGCGGGCTACAACCTGGCCGTGGACCAGCGGCCGGCGGCGATCGTCGTCCCACGCCACCCGAAGGAAGTCGCCGCGGTGATGCGCTTCGCCCGCCGCGAAGGTCTCCGCGTGGCGCCGCAGCGCACCGGCCACAACATGGGGCCGCTGGGGCGCCTGGAGGATTCGATCCTGCTGAAGACGACCGCGATGGACCGCGTCTCGATCGACACTCCGTGCCGCCGCGCCCGGGTCGGCGCCGGCGCTCGCTGGGAGGACGTCGTCCCGGCCGCGTCCGAGCTCGGCCTCGCCGCCCTGCACGGCTCGACCCCCCACGTCAGCATCACCGGCTACAGCCTCGGCGGCGGCATGGGCTGGTACGCCCGCAAGCACGGGCTGGCCGCCAACCACGTGACGGCGATCGAGGTCGTCACCCCCGACGGCGAGGTCCACTGCGCGACGCCGGAGCGCGACGCCGAGCTGTTCTGGGCGCTGCGCGGCGGCGGCGGCAACTTCGGCGTGGTCACCGCGCTGGAGTTCGAGCTGTTCCCGATCGAGGAGGTCTACGCGGGGGCGCTCTTCTTCCCGATCGAGCGCTCGGGCGAGGTCCTGCACGCTTGGCATGAGTGGACGGCGACCGCGCCCGAGGACGTCACCTCGGTCGGCCGCATCCTCCAGTTCCCGCCCGTGCCCGAGGTCCCCGAGGCGATGCGCGGCAAATCCTTCGCGCTGGTCGAGGCCGTCTTTCTCTGCGACGAGGCGGAGGCGACGCGCCTGCTGGAGCCCCTGCGGGCGCTCGGTGCGGCGATGGACACCTTCGCCACCCAGCCGCCGGCCGGGATCGCCGAGCTCCACATGGACCCGCCCGATCCGGTCCCTTACGACTCCGCCCACGCGATGCTCGGTGAGCTGGACGAGGCGGCGATCGACGCCCTGGTCGAGGCGGCCGGGCCGGAGTCGGGCTCGGCGCTGGTCTCGGTCGAGCTCCGTCATGCCGGCGGGGCGCTCTCCCGGGCGGACGCCGGGGCCGGTGCCGTCGCTACCCTGCCGGGCTCCTACGCCTTCTTCGCGGTCGGGATCGCCGACCCGATGCTGGCGGAGAAGACCGATGCCGACCTCGTCCGCGTAGCAGCCGCGATGCGTCCCTACGAGGCGGGCCACTACCTCAACTTCGTCGAGGAGAAGGCCGACGCCGCCGGGTTCTTCCCGCCCGCCGTGGGGATGCGGCTGGAGGCGGCGCGGGACACCTACGACCCGGACCGCCTGATGCACGCCAACCACGAGATCGGCGGGCGCCGATAGGCGACCCAGGTCCGGTGACACCGGCGTCGATTGCCTCTAGCCTCCCCCTGGCACCGAGTCTCGTTCAACTCACACAGGGAGAAGCTGGATGGCAATCGACGTCTTGGCACATGGCAGTGACGGTTACGAAGCGAACCGCGGCGCGTTCAACCTGCTGCTGAGTCAGAACCCAGCCGGGATCGTGACGCCGGCGGGCGCCGCCGACGTGGTCGACGCGGTCGCCTACGCGAAGGCCGAGGGGCTGCGGATCTCCGCCCAGCGGACCGGGCACTCGGCCGAACCGCTCGGCGACCTCTCCGAGACCCTGCTGGTCCGTACGGCCGCGATGAACACGGTCTCGATCGACCAAGGCAGCCAGATCGCAAGGGTCGGCGCCGGGGCGCTCTGGGGCGACCTCGTGCCGGGAGCGTCGGAGATCGGCCTCACGGCCTGCCACGGCTCCTCGCCGACCGTCGGCATCGTCGGCTACAGCCTCGGCGGCGGGGTCGGCTGGTACGGACGCAAGCACGGCCTGCAGTCCAACCGCGTCACCGCGGTCGACCTGGTCGACGCGAACGGGTCCGAGCGCCGGGTCGACGCGGAGTCCGACCCCGAGCTCTTCTGGGCACTGCGCGGCGGGGGCGGCGACTTCGGCATCGTCACCGCGCTGGAGTTCGAGCTGCTGCCGATCCCCGAGGTCTTCGCGGGGGCTCTCTTCTTCCCGGTCGAGCGGGCGAGCGAGGTGCTCCACGCCTGGCACGAGTGGACCGCGACGGCGCCCGACGAGGTGACCTCGATCGGCCGGCTGATGTCGTTCCCGCCGCTGCCGGAGATGCCGGACCCGCTGCGCGGCAAAGACTTCGTCATCGTCGAGGCCGTGGCGCTTCTGCCCGAGGCGGAGGCCGTCGAGCTGCTGGCACCCCTGCGCGACCTGGGTCCGGTGATGGACTCCTTCGCGACCCAGCCGCCCGCCGGCCTCTCGGGCCTCCATATGGACCCGCCGGAGCCTGCTCCCTACGCAGGCGCCGGGATGCTGCTCGGCGATCTTCCGAGCAAGGGAATCGACGCGCTGCTCGCCGCGGTCGGGCCGGACTCGCCGACGAAATTGCTCTCGGTGGAGCTGCGCCACGACGGCGGAGCGATGGCCAAGTCCGATCCCTCCCACGGGGCGATGGACTGCCTGCCGGGCGAGTTCCTGATGTTCGGCGTCGGCGTCATCCCGGATCCGTCCCTCAAGGCGCCGACGGAAGAGTGGCTGGCGGCGATGACCGACGCGATGAGGCCCTGGGACGCGGGCCGTTACCTCAACTTCTCCGACGAGATCGAGGACATCGGCGTCGCCTTCCCGCCGGCGACGGTCGAGCGCCTCCGCGCGGCGAAGGCGAAGTACGACCCCGAGAACCTCTTCCACGCGAACCACCCGGTGGTCAGCGCATGAGGCGCCCCCACGGCGCCTCACGACTGCTGTGGCGGAGCTCCTACGGCGTGGGCGCCGCCGTCTACGTGGAGGATTTCGCCGGTCGTCGCGCGGCTCAGGTCCGACAGCAGGAACAAGGCCGCGTCGGCGACCTGGGTCGC
This sequence comes from Solirubrobacterales bacterium, assembly GCA_050697015.1. Lineage (GTDB taxonomy): Bacteria > Actinomycetota > Thermoleophilia > Solirubrobacterales > 70-9 > VAYN01. The sequence continues at coordinate 12,949 of JBOGYZ010000256.1, read as the reverse complement.
GTCGTGGGGGTCCCAGCCGAGCGGGGCGGCATCGCCCCAGAGCGCCTCGAGGTCGCTGAAGCCGGAGATGCCGGAGGCCGCGGCGGTGTGGACCGGGCCGGCGGAAATCAGGTTGGCGCGGATCCCCTGCGCGCCGAGGTCGCGGGCCAGGTAACGATTGACCGACTCGAGCGCGGCCTTCGCCACGCCCATCCAGTCGTAGGACGGCCAGGCGACCGTGGCGTCGAAATCGAGGCCGACCATCGCGCCGCCGTCGGTCATCAGCGGGGCGACGACCTCGGCGAGCGCCTTGTAGGAGTAGGCGCTGGTCTCGAAGGCGACCTTGGCGCTCTCGCGCGGCGTCGCCATGAAGTCGCCGCCGATCGCGTCGCCGGGCGCGAAGGCGATCGCGTGCACGGCACCGTCGACCTTCCCCCAGCGCTCCTTCAGCTCGTCGCGGAGCGCCGCCACGTCCTCGTCGGAGTTGACGTCCAGCTCCAGCACGTCGGGCGCCGGGTCGAGCCGCGCCGCCGAGCGCTCGGTCATCCGCTTCACCCGGCCGAAGCTGGTCAGCAGCACCTCCGCCCCTTGCGCCTGCGCCCGCTCGGCGATCGAGAAGGCGATGCTGTGGCGGTTGACGATGCCGGTGATGAGGATCTTCTTGCCCTCGAGGATGCTCACGACTGTTCTCCCTCTCCCATTTCCATGTCGAAGTCGATGCCCAGCTGCTCGCTCAGGTACTGCGCGGATTCGCGCGCGACGAGCCGGTGCCCGACGCTCGACGGGTGCAGGCCGTCGGCGGAGAACGTAGCCGGATCGCGCAGCGCCGGGTGGCCCGCCACCGGCAGACACAGGACGCCGTAGCGCTCCGCCGCCGCCCGGGTGACGTCGTTCAGTTCGCGCGTCGCCTCGATCAACCGGGCTTCGGTGCGCGGGCGCAGGTCCATGAACTGCCAGCCCTCCGGCGCCGTCGCGGTCACCACCTTCGCCTCAGGAGCACCCTCGCGCAGCCGGCGCAGGATCGCGTCGAAGTGGGTCGCGTACCCCTCCACGTCGGGCCGCGTCGCCAGCAGCACGTCGTTGGCGCCGCAGATGACGGTGACGAAATCGGGCTCGAGCGCCAGCGCCGGCTCCACCTGCCGGTCCAGCACCTCGGCGCTGGTGGCGCCGTCGACGGCGAGGTTCTCGTAGCGCAGCTCCGGGTTCACCCGCCGCATCCCGGCGGCGAGCAGATCGGGCCAGCGCTCGGCGTCGATCGAGTCGCGCCCCGCGGTGAAGCTGTCGCCGAGCGCCGCGTAGGCGCGGACGCCGGAACCGCTCAACGGCCCCTCAGGGACCGCAGCGCCCAGGCGAGGCTCTCGCGACTGTCCTCGGGATCGATGACCTCGTCCACCCAGCCACTTGCGGCGGCCGCCGGAGCAGTGAGGTGCTCAGAGGCATAGGCGTCGGCGAGGTCGTCGCGGGAGAGCGACTCGTCTTCGCGCAGGCGCCGTCCGTGGACGATGCCGACCGCCTGGCGCGCGGCCATGATGCCGATCTGGGCGTTCGGCCAAGAGAAGACGACGTCGGCGCCGAGATCTTTGGAGTTCATCGTGATCGCGGCGCCGCCGAAGGCCTTGCGCAGCACCAGCGTCACTTTCGGCACCCGGGCGCCGGCGAAGGCGCGCAGCAGCGAGGCGCCGTGGCGGATCACGCCGGCTTCCTCCTGGCGTTTGCCGGGCAGGAACCCGGGGGTGTCGACGAAGACGACCAGCGGCAGGCCGAAGCGGTTGCAGTCCTCGATGAAGAGCGCCGCCTTCTCAGAGGCGGCTGCGTCGATCACGCCGCCGAGCTGGCGCGGCTGGTTGGCGATCAGGCCGACCGGCCGGCCCTCGAGCCGGGCGAACGCGGTGACCATGTTCGGCGCCCAGCGCGGGCAGATCTCCAGCAGCGAGCCGCCGTCGAGCACCGCGCCCGCGACGTCGCGGACGTCGTAGACCTTGCGCGGTTCGAGCGGGACGATCGCGCCGGGGTCCTCGCGGTCGGGATCGATGACCAGGTGCGGGTGCGCGGGCGAGCCGATCCGTTGCGGCAGCAGGCTCAGCAGGTGGCGGGTCTTCAGCACCGCGTCGGCGGCGTCCTCGGCGATCAGGTCGGCGACGCCGTTCTTGCCGTGGACCTTGGGACCGCCGAGCTCCTCCATCGAGATCTCTTCCCCCATCGCCTCGGCGACGACCTTCGGGCCGGTGAGGAACATGCGCGAGTCCTTGGTCATCACCACGTAGTCGGTGAGCGCCGGCGAGTAGGCGCCGCCGCCCGCGGAGATGCCGGAGAGGATCGAGATCTGCGGCACTTTGCGCGAGAGCTCGACGCTGGCGCGGAAGATGCGGCCGTAGCCGGCGAGGGCGGCGTGCCCCTCCTGCAGGCGCGCCCCGCCGGAGCGGACGAAGCCGACGACCGGCGCGCCCGCGTCGCCCGCCATCCGCATCGTGCTGACGATCGTGTCGGCGTGGACCTCGCCGAGGCTGCCGCCGAGGAAGGCCGGGTCCTGGGCGTAACAGAAGACCGGCCGGCCGTCGACTTCACCGGCCCCCGCGGCGACTCCGTCACCAGGGGTCGCCCGCTCGCCCAGCCGCATGCTGCTGACGCCGGAGCGCAACGGCCGGAACGTGCCCGGGTCGCAGAGCATCTGCAGCTGCCCGAGCGGCGTGTCGGCGGGAGCGGAAGGCGGGGCTTTGACGGCGGTTGCCATAGGTGTGTGTCAGTCGGACTGGGAGATCAGTTGGCGGAGAGGACGAGGACGGCGTTATGGCCGCCGAAGCCGAACGAGTTGGAGATCGCGACGACCGGGCCATCTCCGTTGACAATCGGTTTAGCTGAACCTTCGACGTAGTCAAGGTCCAACCCCTCTTCTGGCTGGCCATAGCCGACGGTCGGGGGGGCTTCGCGACGCCTGAGGGCTTCGATAGTGGCGATCGCCTCGACCGCGCCGGCGGCGCCGAGCAGGTGCCCGATCGCCGACTTGGTGGAGCTGACCGGGATGTCGGCGGCGCGCTCGCCGAGGGCCGCCTTGATCGCTTTCGTCTCCGCCGCGTCGTTCAGCGGCGTCGAGGTGCCGTGGGCGTTCACGTAGTCGAGGTCGACCGCGCTGATGCCGGCGTCGGCGAGCGCGAACTGGATCGCCTTCGCCGCCGCCTCGCCGTCGGGCTGCGGCGCGGTCAGGTGGTAGGCGTCGGCGGTGACGCCGTAGCCGATGACCTCGCCGAGGATCGTCGCGCCGCGCTTTTCCGCGGCCTCCTTCTCCTCCAACACGAGGACGCCCGCGCCCTCGCCCATCACGAAGCCGTCGCGACGGGCGTCGAACGGGCGCGAGATGCCCGAGGCCGAGGTCGCTTCCATCGCCGCGAAGGCCGAGGTGGCGACGCCGGTGATGCAGGCCTCGGCACCGCCGGTGACCATCGCGTCGGCGTCGCCGACCTGGATGATCCGGGCGGCGTCGCCGATCCCGTTGTTGCCGGCAGCGCAGGCCGAGGACACCGCGTAGCTGTGGCCCTGGAGGCCGTGGCGCATCGACACCGCGGCGGCCGCGGCGTTGCCCATCATCAGCGGCACCGCCAGCGGCGACACCGCTTTCGGGCCTTTGGTGATGAGTTTCTCCTGCTCGCGCTCGAGCGAGACGAGGCCGCCGATCCCGGTCGCGATCACGCAGCCGACCCGGTAGGGGTCGTACGGCAGCTCGCCGCCCTCGCCGAACGCCTGCTTGACCGCCTCGTCGCCGGCGACGATCGCCATCTGGGCGAAGCGGTCGGCCCGCCGCGCTTCCTTCTTCGAGAGGAAGTCGTTCGGGTCGAAATCGAGGCAGCGGCCGAAGCCGTCCGCGATCCCCGATTCACCCGCGGTCCAGCGGTCGATCAGGGGGTCCGAGCCGATCCCCAGCGGGGTGACGGCACCGACTCCCGTTATGACGACCCGGCGCGTCATCCGGCTTTCGCGACCACCAGGTCGATGACCTCACCGACGGTCTTCACGTCCTTGACGTCGTCGCCTTTCAGCTCGACCCCGTACTCGTCCTCGACGATCTGGGCGAGCTCGACGAGGTCGAGCGAGTCGACGTCGAGGCTCTCCAGGGTCGCCTCGCGCGAAAGGTCGTCCCGCTCGGTCCCGAGCTCGACGAGTCCGTCGTAGATCGTCTTCTCGACGCTCTCGTTACTTACCTGCGTTGCCAATTTAGTTCTCCTTTTCCATATGCGGGTCCTTTTCGATGCAGCTAGGCGCTGAGGCCGCCGTCCACGGTCAGCGTCGTTCCGGTCACATAAGAAGCTTCTGGGGAGGCGAGGAAGCGGATGCAGGCCGCGACCTCCTCCGGGGTACCTACCCGGCGGGCCGGGATCGCCTTCGCCATGTCGCCCTCGAGCACGTCCTCGGTGAAGGCGGTCTCGATCAGGCCGGGGGCGACGGCGTTCACGGTGACGCCGCGCCGCGCCACCTCGGCGGCGACGGTCTTGGTGAAGCCGATGACGCCCGCCTTCGAGGCCGAGTAGTTGGCCTGGCCGGGGTTGGCGCGGATGCCCGCGACGCTCGCCAGGTTGATCACGCGTCCGAAGCGGGCGCGCATCATCTTCGGCAGCACCGCCCGGGTCGCCCGGAAGGTCGAGGTGAGGTTGGTGTCGATCACGGTCTGCCACTGCTCGTCGTCGAGCTGCGGCGAGAGCCCGTCCATGCGGATGCCGGCGTTGTTGACGAGGACCAGCACCGGGCCGCCGTCGCCGGGCTCGGTCAGGCGCTCGACGTCCGCGGCGACGGCGACGTCGCCCTGCCAGAGGGTCGCGGTGCCCCCGGCCGCCTCGATCTGGGTGACGACATCTTTCGCGCCCGCCTCGTCGGAGCGGTAGTTGACCCGCACGTGCCAGCCGTCCCCGGCCAAGGCCAGCGCGGTCGCCGCGCCGATCCCCCGCGAGGAGCCGGTCACCAGCGCGCAGCCCTCGTGCTTCGTCGAAGCATCAGACACCGACGCTCACCGTCCCTCCCCACTCGATCACGGTCGCGCCCCAGCTGACCCCGGCCCCGAAGGCGCCGAGCAGGACACGGGCGCCCTGGCGCAGCTGGCCGCTGCGCTTCGCCTGGGCGAGCGCCAGCGGGATCGTCGCCGCCGAGGTGTTGCCGAGCTTGGCGATCGAGTTGATCACCCGCTCGCCGCTGATCCCGAGGCGCTCGCCGACCGAGCGCAGGATCCGGGCGTTGGCCTGGTGGTAGACGAAGAGGTCGACGTCGTTCAGCTCGAGCCCGGCCAGCCGGACCGCCTCGATCGTCGATTCGGACATCAGGTCGACCGCATAACGGAAGGTCTCGTGGCCCTGCATCTCGATCACCAGCTTCTTGCGGTCGATCTTGATCAGGTCGGCCATCGAGCCGTCGGAGCGCAGGACGATCGGGCCGACGCGGCTCTCCATCGTGCCGCGCATCAGCACGGCACCGGCACCGTCTGCGAAGACGGCGGCGGTGGCGCGATCGTCGGGGTCGGTCAGGGGCATCATCAGGTCGGCACCGATGACGAGAACATTGACCGCCCGACCGGATTCGATCTGGCCGCAGGCGACCGAGACGGCGCTGAGGAAGCCGGTGCAGGCGGAGTTGACGTCATAACAGGCGGCGTCGGTCGCCCCCAGCACGGCGGCGACGCGCGGGGCGCCGGCGGGCATCAGCTCCTCGTTGGAGGTCGTCGCGAGGACGATCAGGTCGAGCTCGGCGGCGGTGACGCCCGCTTCGGCGAGCGCCTCGGCCCCGGCCGCGGCGGCAAATTCGAAGAGGCGTTCGCCGGGCTGAGCGGAGCGGCGCTCTTCGATCCCGGTCCGTTTGACGATCCATTCCGCATCGATCCCGAGGCGCTCGTCGAGCTCCGAGTTGGGGACGACCGTGGCGGGCAAAGCGGTGCCGACGCCGATCATCTCGGCGCCGCAGCGGACCAGCGGCTGCGCGGCGAAGGCGGGGGCGGGGGCGGGCTCAGGCACCGGCGGTCTCCTTGGCGAGATCGAGGGTGCGCGACTCGAGCTCCTCGCCGAGCGTGCGCCGGCAGAGGCCGGTGAGGATGTCCCCGGGGCCGGTCTCGAGGAAGCTCGTGGCGCCCGCGGCGGCGATCGCGGCGAGCGTGTCGCGCCAGCGGACCGGCTCGGTCAGCGCGCTCAGCAGGTCGGCGCGGACGTCGTCGAAGGGCGCGGCGGTGATGCAGGAGAAGGCGCCCGCGACCGGGGTGAACTCGGTCGCCTCGAGGATCTCGCGGTAGCCGGGGACGGCGGGCTCCATCAGCGGCGAGTGGAAGGCGCCCGCGACCGGCAGGCGGATCGCCTTCGCTCCTTCGGCGCGCAGCGCCTTGCGCGCTTCGCCGACCTTCTCGGCGTCGCCGGACAGGACCATCTGGCCGGGCGCGTTGTCGTTGGCGAGCGTCAGCTCGAATTCCCCGGCGACCTTGCGGACGACCTCGTCGGTGCCGCCGAGCGCGGCGACCATGCCGCCGGGACGGACCGCCGAGGCCTCCTCCATCAGGCGGCCGCGGACGACCGCGAGGCGCAGGCCGGCGCTCGCCTCGAGCGCGCCCGCCGCGACCAGGGCGGGGAGCTCGCCGAGCGAGTGGCCGGCGTAGAACGCGGCGTCGGGCTCACCGGCCGCCTTCCAGTGGGCGAGCCCGGCGATGAAGAGCGCGGGCTGGGCCACGTGGGTGCCCTCGGAGATCCCCTCGAAGGGGTCGAGGCCGAGTTCCCCGGCGGCCTGCTCGACCAGCTCCGGAAGTTGGGCCGTCGAGGTCGCCGCCATCGTCGAGGTCTGGCTCCCCTGGCCGGGGAAAAGCAAGGCGGTTTCTGCGCTGGAGTTCGGCACTTGTAAGGAGTATTGGTCCGGCCGGCGGCGGCGGTGACGCGGGTACGCGCCGAGTCCCGCCATTCGGGGGGCGATCCAGGCGTCGGAAGCCGAGCTTCGGAGTCCTCAGACGAGGATCTTCAGTCGCTGCGCCTGGCGGGTGGCCTCCGCCCGGTTCCTCACGCCGAGCTTACGGTAGATGGCACTGGTGTGCTCCTTCACGGTGTGCGGCGAGAGGTGGAGGTGACCGGCGATCTCTTTGTTGGTCGAGCCGGTCGCGATCAGCGACAGGACCTCCTGCTCGCGCTCCGAGAGCGGCGAGTCGAGCGGCGCTTCGGCGAAGACCTCGTGGCCCTGGGAGACGCGGCGCACCGCCCGCACCACGTCGACCGCCGACCAGTCCTTGGAGATGAAGCCGGCGGCGCCCGCGGAGCGCGCCACGTTCGGCGAGATGATCCCGGCACCGGAGATCAGCAGCACCCGCGTGTCGGGGCTGACCTGGTGGATCTCCTCGCAGACCTCGGCGCCCGATTCGGTGCCCAGCAGCATGTCGACGAGGGCGACTTCGGGTTTCGCCTTGCGGCAGACCTCGACCGCCTCGGCGCCGGACGATGCCGCGAGGCAGCGCTCGACCCAGCTCTGGCGCTCCAGCAGCAGGCGGAAGCCCCACTGCACCACGTCGTGGTCGTCGACAACGAGGACCCGCAGGCCCCTGTTACTGGCGGCGTCCATCATTCAGCACCCCATCGGGACGACCAGGCGCACGCGCCAGCGGTCCTCGCCGGTGGCCCCGAACTCGACCAGGCCCTCGTAGCGGAGCGCCTCGAGTGCGGCGAGCCGCAGCCCGATGCCGCCGCCGCGGGTGGTGCGGCCGTCGCCGGAGCCGTCGTTTTCGACCGAGAGGGTGAAGGTCTCGCCGTCCGACTCGATTCGCACCACGACCTCTCGCGGACGGGCGTGGCGGTCGGCATTGCGCAGCGCCTCGTTCAGCACCAGCTGGGCGACCTGCTCGAGGTCGGCCGGCACCTCGATCCCGTCGGCCCACTCGACGCGCAGCTCGGGACGGCGCTCGGTCAGCCGCTCGAGCAGCTCGCCGAGGCAGGCCTTGGTCACCCGCTCGGGGGCTTCCAGCGGGCGGGTCAGGGCGCGGCGCAGGTCGGCGACGACCGAGCGCAGCTCCTCCTGGCAGCGCTGCCGCTCCGTCTTGGTCAGATCCTCCTCGGAGCCGAGTGCCAGCGTCACGCCAAAGAGCCGCTGGATCGCGTTCTCGTGCAGGTCGCGGGTCAGCTCCACGCGTTCGGCGAGGCGGCGCTCGCTTTCGCGCTGCTCGGTCGAGTGCTCGACGCTCGCCGTCAGGGCGGCCAGCCGCCCGAGCGTCATCATCGTCTCGCTCTCGCCGTCCCCGAGCGGATAGTCCTCGCCTTCGCGGTCGGCGAAGATCACCCCGAGCCAGCGCCGCGCGGCGCTGATCGGAGTACAGGTCAGATACGAGCTCTCCGGCAGGGACGCGTAACGCGCGGGCAGGTGCTCGGCCAGGTCGCCGTCCCCCCCGTTCACGCCGACCTCGACCACCCGGTCCTCGTCCAGGGCGATCTGCGCGATCGGCGTCTCGTCCAGGGTCCCGCCGATCCGTTTCAGCCGTCCCGGGTCGAACCCGCAGCTCCCGACCGGGATCACCGACCGATAGGTCTCGTCGTGCAGCAGCAGCACCGCCCGCTTCATCGTCGTCAGCGTCACCACCGCCTGGCAGACCCGGTCGTAGAAGACGCCCGATTCGGTCGCCTCATCGAGTTCCGCCAACAGCCCCACCAGGACCTCCACGGTCCCCGCACGCGCCGCCGGTGCCGCCGTAGTCGTTCCCCAGGTGCTCATCTGCACCTCACAGACTACGACTCATGCCAGTTCGGTTTGGGACAACATAGATACGCATGCGTCCCACGGCCGAGTCAGAGCGGGTGATCGCCGTCCACGAGTCGCTCACCGCCGCAGGGATCCCGCACGCGGTCGGCGGGGCTGTCGCCCTCGGCTATTACGCCGATCCTCGGCCGATCAGGGACATCGACGTCAACGTGTTCGTCCCGCCGGAGCGGCGAGCGGAGGTCGAAGAGGCGCTGGCCGGGCTCGACGACGAGAGACCTCCGGTCCACCTCTTCTTCGCCGAGGACGCGCTGCACGCGGCGATGCCGCCCGCGGTCCGCGAGGTCCCGTTCGCCGGCGCGACGATCCCGATCGTCAGCCCCGAGCACCTCGTGATCCGCAAGGCGATGCTCGATCGCGAGAAGGATTGGCCCGACATCGAAGCGATCCTCATCGCCACCGAGCCGCTCGACCTCAAGGAGATCAGACGGTGGCTGCACCTCGCGGCGAGGCCTGAGGCGGCGTGGGCCAGCCTCGCCAGGACGCAGGGAAGCGAGGCGAGGGGAGCGCACTCAGGTGCGTGACCCGAGCTGAGCGACCGAGGACACCGCGAGGCGCCCCCACGCCGCCTCAGGGGGCGGCGGATTGGTCGGCGACGATCGTGATCGCTTCGTTCTGCACCCGGCCGGCGGGGATCGACGGGTCCGCGGCGATCAGCTGCTGGAGGGGGGTGCGCTTTTCCTCGCCGGTGACGAGGAAGAGGATCTGGCGGGCCTCGTCGAGGGCCGGGTAGGTGAGGGTCATGCGGCGGTGGCCCTGGTAGGGGTTGGTGGTGATCGCGACGCGGCGGTCGTCGACGTCGAGGACCGGGTCGCCGGGGACGAGGGAGGCGGTGTGGCCGTCGGGGCCGAGGCCGAGGTGGACGAGGTCGAGGCGCTCGGGGAGGGAGGTGTCGTATTCGTGCGCCGCCGCGTCGAGGTCGCGATTGGTGACCGGCATCGGGCGCAGCGCCGACTGGTGGTCCATCGAGAGGCCGAGCACCATGTGGGTGAGGTTGCGATCCTCGGAGCCGGGCGAGGCGATCCGCTCGTCGACCTGGAAGAGCTCGGTCTCCCCCCAGGGCATCTCCTCGAGTTCGCCGAGGATCGCCAGCATCGCCCAAGGTGACCGGCCGCCACTCATCGCGAAGGCGAAGTGGCCGTGGTCGGCAACCGCGGCCGCCCCGGCCTTGGCGATCATCTCGGCCGCGCGGCGGGCGGCGGCCTTTTCGTCCTTGGTGACCTCGAGGTCGAGCGGCATGGTCGGTTGCTCCTCGCCCTTAGTTGTCGCGCTCTTTATGGCCGCCGAACTGGTAGCGCATGGCGGAGAGGACTTTGTCGCCGAAGTCGCCGAGGTCGCGCGAGTAGAAGCGCTCGTGCAGGGCGGTGGTGAGGACCGGGGTCGGCACGCCCTCCTCGATCGCCGCGATCGAGGTCCAGCGACCCTCGCCGGAGTCGGAGACCCGGCCGCTGTATTCCGAGAGCTGCGGGCTCTCGGCGAGCGCCGCCGCGGTCAGGTCGAGCAGCCAGGAGCCGACCACCGAGCCGCGCCGCCAGACCTCGGCGATCGCCTGGATGTCGAGGTCGAATTCGTAGTACTCGGGCTGGTCGAGCGGAGCCGTCTCGGCGTCGTCGAGCCGTTTCGACTTGCCCGCGTCGGCGTTCTCGAGGACGTTCAGCCCCTCCGCGTAGGCGGCCATGATGCCGTACTCGATCCCGTTGTGGACCATCTTCACGAAGTGGCCCGCGCCGCTCTGGCCGCAATGCAGGTAGCCCTGCTCGGCGGCGCTCGGCTCGCCGGTCAGGCCCGGCGTGCGCTCCGCCGCCTCGACCCCCGGCGCCAGCGTCTTGAAGATCGGGTCGAGCCGCTCCACCGCCGCGTCGGGCCCGCCGATCATCAGGCAGTAGCCGCGCTCGAGGCCGAAGACGCCGCCGCTCGTCCCACAGTCGATGTAGTCGATCCCCTTCTCGGCGGCGCGTTGGCCGCGGCGCATGTCGTCGCGGTAGTAGGAGTTGCCACCGTCGATGATCGCGTCGCCCGACTCGAGCACCCCTTCCAGGCCCTGCACCGTCTCCTCGGTGATCTTCCCCGCCGGGACCATCACCCAGACCGAGCGCGGCGCGGTCAGCTTCGCGGTCAGGTCCTCCAGCGAGGAGGCACCGTTGGCGCCCTCCCCCGCGAGGCCCTCGACGGCGTCGGGGTTGACGTCGTAGGCGACGATCGTGTGGCCGTCCTTCATCAACCGGCGGGCCATGTTGGCCCCCATGCGGCCGAGGCCGACGATTCCAAGCTCCATGGTTCTCCTCCTGGTGGGCCTTACGGGTGCGGGGCGCTGCTCGTGCGGGGCGTCCCGCATCCTAGATGCCTTCTGGCGGTAGCCTGCGCGCCACGATGGCGAAACGGACGAAGGGACACGTCGACAAAGCCGCTGACGTCCTGGCGATCTTCGGGATCAGCGGCGACCTGGCGAAGAAAATGACCTTCCGGGCGCTCTACCGGATGCAGTGCGCCGGGATGCTGAAGTGCCCGGTGGTCGGCGTCGCGCTCGACGACTGGGACGACGACGCGCTGCGCAAGCACGCTCGCGAAGCGGTCGAAGCGACGGTCGAGAAGTGCGACATGGAGTCGCTCGACGCGATGCTCGCCCGCCTCACCTACGTGCAGGGCGACTACGGCGACGCCTCTACCTATGGGCGGGTGAAGGACGCTCTCGGCGACGCCAAGCAGCCGGTCTTCTACCTCGAGATCCCGCCCTTCCTCTTCGCCACCGTGGTCAAAGGCCTCGGCAAGGCGGGGCTCGTCGACCGCGCCCACGTGGTGATCGAGAAGCCCTTCGGCCACGACCTCGAATCAGCCCGCGCGCTCAACGCAGAACTCCGCGAGGTGCTCGAAGAGGACCAGATCCTGCGCATCGACCATTACCTCGGCAAGGAGCCGGTGATGGACATCACCTACATGCGCTTCGCCAACTCGACCCTCGAGCCGGTCTGGAATCGGGACCACGTCTCCCACGTGCAGATGACGATCGCCGAGAACTTCGGCGTCGACGACCGCGGCCGCTTCTACGACTCGGTCGGCGCGATGCGCGACGTGATCCAGAACCACGCCCTGCAGGTCCTCGGGCTGATCGGGATGGAGCCGCCGAGCGGCAACGATCCGGACGGGGTCCGCGACAAGAAGCTCGAGTTCTTCAAGGCGATGCGCACCGCCGACCCGAAGCGCTACGTGCGCGGCCAGTACGACGGCTTCCTCGAGGTCAAGGACGTCGACCCGAAGTCGACCACCGAGACCTTCGCCGCGCTCGAATTGAACGTCGACAACTGGCGTTGGAGCGGCGTGCCCTTTTTTGTCCGCGCCGGCAAGTGCCTGCCGGCGAAGTGCAGCGAGGTGACCGCGGTCTTCCGCCGGCCGCCGCTGCTCGGGATCGGCCACGGCAAAACGCCCGAACCGAACCACCTGACCTTCCGGATCGAGCCCGAACCGGGCGGGCGGTTGCGGCTGTTCCAGAAACGGTCGGACGACGACGACTTCGAGCCCGCCGACCTCGAGGTGCTCTTCGAACGCGAACCGGGCGCCGACCCCGAGCCCTACGAGCGCCTCCTCGGCGACGCCCTGAACGGCGTCCACACCCTCTTCACCCGCCAGGACGCGATCGAAGAGACCTGGCGCGTCGTGCAGCCGCTCCTCGACCACCCGGGCAAGGCCCTCCCCTACGAGCAGGGCACCTGGGGACCCGACGCGGCGAACAATCTGGTGAAGGGCGTTACCCACTGGTCCGACCCCTGGTTGCCGAGTAGCTGAGGGGGCGGGGGCGGTGTTGTGCCGGCGGGGGTGGCAGTCCTAGAGGGGTCCGGCGGGGAGTGCGCACAGGGACGGGCGGAGGTCGGACTTACGTCACGGGGAAGTGCGAGAGAAGGCACATCCGCCTGATCCGTTGAGGAAGATGCCGGGAACTCCACACGGCCGCGCGCCTTCGGTCGGTTTCCGTGGTCTTCCGGGACGGTTTGGAGGGTGCCCGGAACGCGCTGCGTACTTTGACCGTGCCATAGCACGGTCGATGCATGCAGCGCGAGAGTCGGTGTTGTCCAACACGCACCGGAGCGTGTACCTCTCACGCTCTCTGTGACGCCGTGAGCCTTCGGTGACGGATCCGTGTCCCTTAGGTGCGCCTCGCGTGACCCGCAGGCGACGATCCCTCATCACTCCCCACGGGACCCGGCCGACTCGGCCACGGCCACAGCCTGCC
>JBOGYZ010000255.1:0-2915 GCA_050697015.1 Solirubrobacterales bacterium | reverse complement strand
GTGCTGGAGCGGGCAACCGAGGGCGTGACGACGATCGCCGGTCGGGTCGTCGCGGTCTCGCTCGACGAGACGCGACGCCACTGGGTGATCGACGTCGAGGGCGACGATGATGAGGCGCCGCGCCGGCTCGCCGGGCGCGCGCTGCTGCTGACCGGGCCCGGCGTTCATCGCGCCTTCCCGCACGACCCGGCCGCCGAGCCCCGCGTCCTCCACTGCGACAGCCGCCGCGGCGAGTTCGCCCGCCTGCCCGCCGACCGCGAGATCGACGTGGCGATCGTCGGCGGCGGCGAGAGCGCGCTGTCCGCGCTCGTCTTCCTGCGGGCGATGCGCCCGGAGGCGAAGATCACCGTCTACACGCCGATGCTGCCGCTCTCCCGCGGCGAGAGCTTCCTCGAGAACCGCGTCTTCGCCGATCCCGACGACGTGGGTTGGGAGCACCTCGACGTCGAGGCGCGCCAGGACTTCGTCAAGCACTGCGACCGTGGCGTCTTCGACGCGGGCGTGATCGCGAGCCTGGCCGGGGAGCAGCGCTGCGGTTTCGAGCTCGGTCGCGCCGTCCACGTCAGCGCCGCCGCGGGCGGGGAGGGGGTGGACCTCGAACTCGAGACCGCCGCGGGGCCGACGAGCGTCCGTCACGACTACGTCGTCAACTGCACCGGCTTCGACCTCCTGGCCCAGCTGCGTGGGCTCTTCGCCGAGCCGGTGCGCGCCGACCTCGAGGCGCGGGTCGGGCCGATCTGGGACCGGCCGCCGGGGACCGAACTGCGCTTCGACCGTTCGCTGGCGCTCGAGGGCATGGAGCCGCGCCTCCACATCCCCGGCCTCGCCGGCCTCAGCCAGGGCCCGGGTTTCGCCAACCTCGGCAGCCTCGGTCTGCTCGCCAACCGGGTGCTCTCGCCGCTCGTCCCGGCGCTGACCAAAGCGAAGCGCGGCGCCGTCGCGGCGGTGCTGACGGTCCTCGTCGTCGCCCTGCTGGCGGGATGCAGGGGAGGCGGCTCGTCGTCGTCCTCCTCGCCCGAACCGGAAGGGACGGACCCGGAATCGAAGACCACCGCCGAAGGAAATGGCGGCGGCAACGGCGGGACCGAAGCCGGCTACCCCGGCATGGACCTCGCCAACACGCGCTTCGCCGAAGGGTCGATCGACAAATCCTCCGCGGAAGGGCTGGAACTCGCCTGGGAACTGCCGAGCGAAGCGCAGAGCACCTACGGCGCCTACTCGGCCTCGCCGGTCGTCTCCGGCGGCGTCGTCTACATGCAGGACCTCGAATCGAACGTGCAGGCGGTCGACCTCGAATCCGGCGAACTGCTCTGGGAAACGAAGATGGAATCGCCCGACCAGGGTCCGAACGGCGTCGCCGTCGCCGAAGGGATGGTCTTCGGGGCGACCGCGACGGGCGCCTTCGCGCTCGACGCCGAAACCGGCGAAGAAGTCTGGGCGACCGAACTCACCACGCAGCCGAAAGAGGCGATCGACATGTCGCCGGGCGTCCACGACGGGCTGGTCTACGTCTCGACCGTGCCGACCGACGTCACCAGCGCCTACAACGGCGGCATCGCCGGGATCCTCTGGGCGCTCGACGCGAAGACCGGCGCGAAAAAGTGGAGCTTCGACACGGCGCCGAAAGGTCTCTGGTCGAAGAAGCACAAGTCGATCAACGCGGGCGGCGGCCTCTGGTACGCGCCCTCCTTCGACGAAGAAGGCGGGATGTACGTGGGGACCGGCAACCCGGTGCCGTTCCCGGGCGCCGAAGGCCTGCCCTGGGGCAAGAGCCGCCCGGGTCCCAACACCTACACCGATTCGCTGGTGAAGCTCGACGCGAAGACCGGCAAGCTCGAATGGGCGCACCAGGTCACGCCGCACGACGTCTACGACTGGGACTTCCAGGACCCGCCGATCCTGGTGAACGCGGGCGGCAAGGAGCTCGCGGTCGGCGCGGGCAAGTCGGGACAGGTGGTCGCGGTCGACGCCAAGACCGGCAAGGTCGTCTGGCAGACCGCGGTCGGCAAACACAACGGCCACGACAACGACGGCCTGCCGGCGATGCGCGGCGAATACTCCAAGCTGCCGAAGCAGGCGACCGTCTACCCGGGCCTCCTCGGCGGCGTGATCGCGCCGATGGCGGCCTCGAAGATGACCCTCTTCGTCCCGGTCGTCAACCACCCGCTGACCGTCGAAAACGGCGAAACGATCGGCGAAGGCGAGGAATTCACCGGCGAAATGGTGGCCCTCGACCTCGCCACCGGCAAGGAAGAGTGGAGCCAGACCTACGAACAGCCCGCCTTCGGCGCGCCGGTCGCGGTCAATGACATGGTCTTCTTCACCACGCTCGAAGGGACGCTGCACGGCCTCGACGCCAAGACTGGCGGCGAAGTGTGGACGGAAGCCCTACCCGCCGGCTCGAACTCGGGCGTCGTCGTATCCGGCGACAGCCTGATCGTCGCCGCCGGCATCCCCGTCGCCGAAGGCCAGGTGCCGAGCCTCGTCGCTTACACCCTGGGCGGCTGACCCCTCCCAGGTCGCCCGTGGTACGGTCCGGGGCGTGTCACCAGTTGGTGACAAGGCGACCGCTACCCGGCGCCCGCATGACGCCGAGGCCTCACGCCGCGCCCTGCTCGAAGCCGCCCGCGAGGTCTTCGAGGCGGTCGGCTACGACCGGGCGACGACGCGGGAGATCGGCGAACGCGCCGGCGTCGACCCGGCACTGATCGCGCGCTATTTCGACTCCAAGGAAGGCATCTTCATCGCCGCGATCGCGGCGGGCTCGGCGGAGGAGGAAGGCATCGACTTTGCCCCGCACGCCCTGGTCGCCTTCCTGCTCGAGCGCTGGGACGAACGGGGCCACAGCCCGATCAGCCGCGCCCTCGCCAGCCCGACGCTGACCGCCGGCGCGCGCGAGCAGATCAGCGCCGTGG
>JBOGYZ010000254.1:0-12526 GCA_050697015.1 Solirubrobacterales bacterium | reverse complement strand
TCCCGAAGCCGCGCCCGGCCGCCCGCGAGGCGCTGGTCGAGCTCGGCTTCCCGGACACGGCCCGCGCCGAGCAGCTCGCGCCGGCCGACTTCGCCGCCCTCTCGGAGCTTCTCCAGCAGCGCGAGGCCTGATCGCGCCGCCCGCGCGCGGTCCTGCGCCGCGGGCGTCGCGACCCCGACCGGGGCGAGCCGTGAAAACCTTCCGGCGATGCTCCTCCACGCCCCCGCCAAGCTGAACCTCGGCCTCTACCTCGGCCGGCCCCGGCCGGACGGGCTGCACGAACTTTGCTCGCTCTTCGAGCCGCTGGCGCTGGCGGACATGCTGCGAATCACCGAGGCGGAGCGCGACGAGGTCGTCTGTCCCGGGGTCGAGGGCGAGAACCTCGCGGCGCGCGCCCTGGCGGCGCTGCGCGAGCGAGGCTGGGACGCGCCGCCGCTGCGGATCGAGATCGAGAAGCGGACCCCGGTCGCCGCGGGCCTCGGCGGCGGCTCCGCCGACGCCGCGGCGGTCCTGCGCCTGGCGAGTGGACGCTTTTGGCCCCAGGACGACCAAAAACGTCCATCGACGCCCGCAGTGGTCGCCGACCTTCCGGCCATCGCGGCGGAACTCGGGGCGGACGTGCCTTCGCAGCTGCGGCCGGCGCTCGCGCTGGTCCGGGGCGCGGGGGAGAGGGTCGAGCCGCTGCCGGCGCCCGCCGAGCACGCGGTGGTGCTCCTGCCGGGCGGCGGCGGGCTCTCGACCAAGGACGTTTTCGACGAGGCGGACCGGCTCGGGCTCGGGCGCCCGGAGGCCGACCTCGACCGCATCGCCGCCAAGCTCCGCGCCGCCGCCGGCGCGGGATCCTCGCCGCTCGCCTACCTCGACCTGCTCGTGAACGACCTCGAGCTCGCCGCGATCTCCCTCCGTCCCGACATCAGCGACGCCCTCGAGGCGCTCCGCACCACCGGCGCCCCCGCGGTCTTCCTCAGCGGCTCCGGCCCCACGGCGGTGGCCCTCTTCGCCACCCTCAAGGAGGCCGAGCGTGCGGCCTCGTCCCTCGCTCGCAATGACGCAATCGTCTGCATGGCGGGGCCCTTCGGAGCCGAAAAATGAAGCTGCCCGCCACCCCGACCCAGCGCAAGTGGGCGCAGCGCGTCGCGATCGTCGCCGCGATCGGGGTCGCCTACTACCTCTTCACCCAGGTCCTCGATCTCGAGTCGATCCTGGAGAGCGTCGCCAAGGCGCTCGGCCCCTGGACCTACGCGCTGGTCGGGTTCTTCGCCTTCGCCGAGACCGGCGCCTTCATCGGCCTGATCGCCCCCGGCGAGACCGTGATGCTGCTCGGCGGCGCCGTCGCCGGCCAGGGCACGATCAACGTCTACGTCCTGATCGCACTCGCCTGGACGATGGCCTGCGCCGGCGACGTCACCAGCTTCGTCCTCGGCCGCCGCCTTGGCCGCGAGTTCCTGCTCAAGCACGGCCCCCGGTTCGGCTTCTCCCACGATCGCCTCCATCAAGTGGAGGACTTCTTCTCCCGCCACGGCGGCAAAACGATCTTCCTCGGCCGCTTCGTCGGCTTCGTCCGCGCCTTCGCCCCCTTCATCGCCGGCTCGTCCGGCATGCGCTTCCGCCAATTCTTCCCCTACAGCGTGCTCGGCTGCGGGATCTGGACCAGCAGCGTGATCGTCATCGGTTATGTCTTCTCGAAGTCGATCGACACCGCGATCAACTATGCGGGCAAAGGCGCGGTGGTCCTCGGCGCGCTGATCGTCGTCGTGGTCGGCGCCGTCTGGGCGACGCGGTACCTGCGGGTGAAGGAGAACCGGGAAGAGGCCGTCCGCTGGATGGACGACCACGCGGCGACCCACTGGATCACCGCCTTCGCCCGTCGCCACGAGACCGGCCTGCGCCTGGTCGGCGACCGGCTCACCCCCGGCGGCACCTTCGGCCTCGAATTCACCAGCCTGATGGCGGTCCTCGCCGTCGCCCTCTTCGTCCTGATCGCCTACGTGGTCGTGGTCGAAGGCGACCCCGGCCCGACCACCGGCGACGAAACCGCGATCGAACTCGCCGGACACCTCCACTGCGGCTTCGTGACGACCTTCTCGAAGATCGTCACCTTCCTCGGCTCGGGCGCCTTCGTCTGGCCGCTGGCGATCGTCTGCGCGGCGGCGCTCGCCTGGGCGCGGCGCTGGACCGAGGTCTGCGTCCTGCTCGCCGGGATGGTCCTGATCCAGCTCGGCTTCACCGAGATCAAGGACTGGGTCGACCGCCCGCGCCCGCCCGACCCGCTCGTCGGCACCCACGGCTCCTCGTTCCCCAGCGGTCACGCCGCCCACTCGGTGATCTACGTCTGGGCGGCGACGACGATCGTCGTGCGCCTGCGGCCGGGGATGGCGCGGGCGACGCTGGTCGTCGTCGCCGGGGTCGTGCTCACCGCGCTGGTCGGCCTCAGCCGCGTCTATCTCAGCGTCCACTACCTCAGCGACGTCAGCAGCGGCTGGGCCCTCGGCGCCGCCGCCTTCTCCCTTTGCGCGGCGATCGGCCTCGTCGTCAGCCAATTGCGCCACAATCCGCAGCAGTGATCGCCTTCGGCCTCGCCAAGATCGGGCACCAATACGTCCTCTTCGGGATCGCCGCGGTGATCTGCCTGATCACCTTCGTGACCCTGATCCTCAGTCCCGCGCTGAGCGGTGCCGGGCGGATGTGGGAAAAGACGGCGGCCGGCGTCCTCTCCCTCTTCGTGCTCGCCGCGCTGATCGTCGGCGGCGTCGTGATCGGCCTCGTGATCGTCAAATACTGGCCCGAAATCCACGAATTCATCACCTGACGCCGGCTCAGTAGACGTCATCGGATCCGGTGCTTCGAGGCCGGGTCGGAATAATGCGTCGGTGACCGCCACCTCCAAGGAGACCGAAACCCGCATGGCTCCGGAAGATCCGACTCTGCTCGACGCCCTCTCCGAGGCGGTCGAAGCGGGCGCCGGCCTGCCCGCCGTGGCGCGCGCCGCGGCTCGGGTTCTGGACGCCAGCGTCGCCCTGATCGACCGCTCGAGCTCGGTGCTCGCGGTCGCCGGCGCCTCGCCCGACCAGGAGGAACGGCTGCTTTCCGGCGGCGAGGGCGTAACCACGGTCGAGCTGCGCGTCGCCGACGCCGCGGTCGGGGAGCTCCGCTATCGCGCCAAATCCCCGCCCGCGCCCGCGATCGCCCGCATGGTGACGACGATGCTGGCGCTGGAGCTCGAGCGCTCGCGGGCGCCCGAGTGGGCGAGCGAGGAGGTGGCGAGCGCCTTCGTCGACGACGTCCTTGCGCGCCGGGTCACCGACCGCGGCGACATCGTCGCCCGCGGCGCCGAGCTGGGGGCCGACCTCGACCGCGGCGCCGGGGTCCTCGTCCTGCGCGCCGCCCCGCGCGCCGCCCAGACCGGCGAGTGGCGCGGCCGCGTCCTCACCCTGGCCCTGCGCGCCCTGCGCTCGCTCGCGCCCGGGTCCCTGGCGACCACCGCGGACGCCGATCCCGCCACCGAGGTCGCGGTGATCGTCCCCGCCGAGGACGACGAGCGCCTCGCCCGCGCCGCCGCCGGACTTGCCCGCGAGCTCGCCGACAGCCTCTCCGGCTTCCACCTCACGATCGGCCGCAGCCGCCGCTCCGCCGACCCGGTCGACCTCTACCGGGCGGGCTCGGAGGCGCGCCTCGCGGTCAACGTCGGCGAGGCCGAGGGCCGGCCGCTGCTGGCCTTCGAGGACACCGGCGCCTACCGCCTGCTGCTGCCGGCGATGAGCGACGACCCGGCCGAGCTCGAACGCTTCTACGCCGAGACGATCAAGCCGCTCTCCGACTACGACGAGCAGTACGAGACCGAGCTTGTGACCACGGTCGAGGCCTACCTCGACAACGACGGCAACGTCGCCGCCACCGCCAAACAGCTCTTCACCCACCGCCACACGATCCGCTACCGCCTGGAGAGGGTCCGCGAGCTCTGCGGCCACGACGTCTCCTCGACCGAGGGACGGGAGAAGCTCGGCCTCGGCCTGAAAGCGATGCGGGTCCTCGGCATCGCCTCCCCGCGCGGCCCGGCGCTCGAGCCGGGCGCCGGCGGCGGCAAGGTCCGCCGCAGTGGCGAGGAGTGAGCCGTCTGCTGGCGCCTTTGGGGGGTGCGAGGGACGGGAAAGGGACGCTGCCCTGCCCTCTCGGCGGCGGCCCTGGCAGGCTGTGGCCGCCGCCGAGAGGGCCGGGTCTGTGGGGGGTGATGAAGGATCGTCGCTTGCGGGTCACGCGGGAGCGACGAGAGGCCCTCGGAGGTCGCACGGATCCGTCACCGATCTCCGGCCTCGTCACAAAGACCGTTGGAAGTCCACGCTTCCGTGCGTGTTGGTCAACAGTCACGACCGCGCTGCATGGATTACCCGTGCCATAGCCCCGGTAATGCATGCAGCGCGTTTCCGGGGCCCGTTTGCGGCCCCGGGATCCCCGCGAAGGTGCGCGGAGGTGTGACGTTCCCGGCATTTTCGTCAACGATCCGGGCGAGGTGTGTCCTCTCTCGCGCGGGGCCGTGACGTAAGTCCGACCTCCTCCCGTCCCTCCGCCGGAACCCTCACGAACCCCTCACGTCCCGGGCGTCTCGTGGCGGTCACAGCCTGCCAGGGCCGCCACGAGACGCCCGGGACGCATCTCGGACGGCCAGGGCGGCCGCAAGCACGCCATCCCGCGCACCCCGCCTCTCCGTCCCGCCGCTACCCTCCCACCAGCGCTCCGGGGTGGTGTAATTGGCCAGCACGTCTGGTTTTGGTCCAGGAAGAGAGGGTTCGAGTCCTTCCCCCGGAATAGGATCTCTGACTATGGAGTACGGAGGAGCATCACTCGACCCCGAGGTCCGCGAAGGCCTCGCCCGCACCTACAGGCCCCTGCGCCTGGTCGGCATCGTCGCGATCGTCATCGGGATCTTCGCGATCCTGCTGCCGGAGCTCTTCAGTCTCGGCGCCGCCGTCTTCATCGGCTGCATCCTGGTCATCGCCAGCGCCTTCCTTACCGCCGCCGCCTTCACCGCCCACGGCGTCGGCAGCCTGCTGGCGCGGCTGGCCTGGGCGCTCCTGACCTTTCTCGTCGGCCTCTGGCTGATCATCGAACCGCACAACGGCACCCTCACCCTGACCCTGGTCCTGGGCATCTACTTCCTGCTGATGGGGCTGACGCGGATCCTCGTCGCCTTCATGGGGCGCGGGACGCCGAACGCGGGCTGGGTCGGCCTCTCCGGTGTCTGCGGCCTGATCATCGGCATCCTGGTGCTGGTGAAGTTCCCCTCCAGCGCCGATTGGGCGATCGGCCTGCTGGTCGGGATCGACCTGATCTTCGCCGGCTGGACGCTGATCTCGGTCGCCCAGGTCGGCAAAGAACTTTCCCAGCAGCCCTGAACCCGACGCCGAAGGGCGCGCGGCAATACTCTGGGGGCAGTGGCAGCCCCTCTGGTCCTGGTCATGGCGGCCGGCTCGGGAACGCGCATGCGTTCTCAGGTGCCGAAGATGCTGCACCGCGTCTGCGGGCGGCCGATGGTCGCCTGGCCGATCCTGGCCGCGCGCGAGGCCGGGGCGGGGCGGGTCGCGGCGATCGTCTCCCCGGGCCGTGACATCTCGTCCGGGCTCCCCGAAGGAGTCGAGACGATCGAGCAGCCGGAGCCGGACGGTACCGGCGGCGCGATCCGCGCGGCGCTTGGGCTGATCGAGGAGGCAGAGACCGTGCTGGTCCTCTCCGGCGACGTGCCCTTGATCTCCACCGAGACCATCGCGGCGCTGCTGGAGGCCCATGAGGGCTCTGACGCCGCCGCGACGATGCTGACGATCGAGCTCGACGACCCCGGCGCCTACGGCCGCGTGGTCCGCACCGCCGATGGCGGGGTGGAGAAGGTGGTCGAGGCGAAAGCCGCGGGCGACGCCGATGAGTCCCAGCTCGAGATCCGCGAGATCAACGCCGGCACTTACGCCTTCGACGCGGCGCCGCTCGCCACCGCCCTCGCCGGCCTCTCCAACGACAACGCCCAGGGCGAGTACTACCTGCCCGACGTCTTCCCGGCGATGCGGGCCGCGGGCCTCGCCGTCGCCGCCCACCTCACCGCGGACCTCGCGGTGACGATGGGGATCAACAACCGCGTGCAGCTCGCCGAGGTGGAGGCGGAGGCGCGCCGCCGCCTGCTCGAGGCCCACATGCTCGCCGGGGTGACCGTCGTCGACCCCGCATCCACCTGGATCGACGCCGGGGTCGAGATCGGCCAGGACGCCCGGATCGAGCCAGCCACCAGCCTGCTCGGCGCGACCAAGGTCGGCGCCCACTCGGTCGTCGGACCGATGACCACGGCGATCGATACCGAGATCGGCACTGAGGCGAGCGTCCTGCGCTCCCACGTCGAAGGCTCGCACGTCGGCGACGGCGCCACCGTCGGACCCTTCGCCTACCTGCGCCCCGGCACCGTGATGGAGCCCGGCTCGAAGGCCGGTGCCTCGGTGGAGATCAAGAACTCCCACATCGGCAAGGGCGCCAAAGTCCCCCATCTGTCGTATGTCGGCGATGCGGACGTCGGCGCGGGCAGCAATCTCGGCGCCGGCACGATCACCGCCAACTACGACGGTTTCACCAAGAACCGGACGACGATCGGCCGCGATGTGCGGATCGGGGTGGACACGATGCTGATCGCGCCGGTTGAGGTCGGCGACTCCGCTTACACTGGCGCCGGCGCGGTGATCAAGGACGATGTCCCGGAAGGGGCTCTTGCCGTCTCTGAGAACGCGCAACGCAATATCGACGGCTACGCGGCAAATAAGGCGGCGAAGATGCGAGAGGAGCAGGACACGTGAGCACGCTCGAGGAGCAGCCGGTGGCTGCCACGGCGATCTCCCACGCCTACGAGAAGCGGATGATGGTCTTCGGCGGGCGCAGCTCGCAGGAGCTCGCGGCGAAAATCGCCCAGAAACTCGAAATCGACCTCGGCCAGGTGACGCTGAAGACGTTCGCCGACGGCGAGGTCTACTGCCGCTACGAGGAATCGATCCGCGGCGCCGACGTCTTCATCGTCCAGTCGACCTGCGGCAACGAGCAGAACGGGATGACCCCGAACGACTCGCTGGTCGAGCTGCTGACGATGATCGACGCCGCCCAGGGCGCCTCGGCGCACCGGATCATCGCCGTGATGCCCTGGTACGGGTACGCCCGCCAGGACAAGAAGTCCGCCCCGCGCGAGCCGATCACCGCGCGGATCGTCGCCAAGACCTTGGAGGCGGTCGGCGTCGACCGCGTCCTCACCATGGATCTCCACGCGGGCCAGGTCCAGGGCTTCTTCCACGTCCCGGTCGACCACATGACGGCGATGCCGATGCTGACCCAGTGGTTCATCGACCAGGAAATGAAAGAAGAGCTGGTGATCGTCTCCCCGGATGCCGGCCGGGTGAAGACGGCGCGCAACTTCGCCCGCCGCATCGGCACCCAGTGGGCGGTGATGGAGAAGGAGCGTCCCGCCCAGGCGGTCGCCGAGATCGGTTATGTGGTCGGCAACGTGAAGGGCAAGACCGCGGTCCTGGTCGACGACATGATCGCCACCGCCGGCACCCTCACCGCCGCCGCCCAGACGGTGATGGACGAGGGCGCCGCGCGGGTCATCTCCTGCGCCACCCACGGCGTCTTCTCCGGCAACGCCTATGAGCGGTTGGCGGACTCGGCGATCGAGCGGATCGTCGTCACCGACACCATCCCGCTGCGCCCCGGCGCGCCCGACAACATCACCGTGCTCTCGACCGCCGGGACCTTCGCCGACTCGATCCGCCGCATCTTCACCGACGATTCGGTCTCCGAGATCTTCGCCGGCGAGAACCAGCT
Source organism: Solirubrobacterales bacterium (assembly GCA_050697015.1). GTDB lineage: Bacteria > Actinomycetota > Thermoleophilia > Solirubrobacterales > 70-9 > VAYN01. The sequence goes on along the minus strand of JBOGYZ010000254.1, from coordinate 4,687 downwards.
CTTCTAGACGCCATGCGACTGGTCGGCCACAAGGGGGCCGACCTGATCGCGCCCGGCAACACGGTGGAGAGCTTCAAGGCCGCGGTCGAGGCGGGCGTCGACATGATCGAGTTCGACGTCATCTGGCTGCAGGACGCGCATTTGCCGGTGGAGCAGCGGGCGCCGCTGATGGTGGCCCACGACTGGGAGGCGCAGGCGAGCCGACCGCCGCTTCCGCTGACCGAGGCGCTCGACACCTTCCTCGAGCCGCCGCTGGACAAGGTGGAGATCGACCTCGACATCAAACTGCCGGGACGCGAGGAGGAGTTCATCGAGGCACTGCGCGAGCGCGACCTGATCGACCGGGCGATGATCTCGACGATGGAGATGCACACGCTGAGACGCGTGCTCGAACTGGAACCCAAGCTGCGCCGAGGCTGGACGTATCCCAAGGCCGGCCGCGACTACCTTCGGCGCCGCTGGGCCAAGCCCGCGTTGCAGGCGGCCCTCGCCGCGATGCGCCTCCAGCTCCCCGGCCTCGCCGCCGAGAAACTGCCGAAGTTCGGCGTCTTCGCGATGTGGGTCTACCACCCGCTCGTCAGTCCCAAGCTGGCCGGCATCTGCAAGCGCTGCGGCGTCGAGCTGATGGCCTGGACGGTCGACGACGAGCGGCGGATGCGCAAGCTGATCGACATGGGCGTCGACGGACTGGTGTCCAACGACCCCCGCCTCTTCGCCAACCTCGACCTGCCCGCGACGGGGACCAGCAGGGGGTAGCGGGCGGTTCGGCGGCCACGCCCGTCTCCGCGACCCCCGCCCGTGCTCCGCCCCGCCCCGCCCCGTGCTCCATGCCGCTCGTCCGTGCTTCTCGCCCGCCGCTCCCTGCCGCCCCTCGCCCATGCTTCGCGCCGCCCGGCCGATGCCGCGCCCCCGATGGGGAATAGGCGGGGACAGGGGCTGCGGGGTCAGGCCGCAGCGGATTCCGGGTCCAGGTGGTCGAGGAGACGCCGAACCGAAGTCCGATGCCACCGCTGGCCCCGCGGGCTGGCGTGCTCCTGCGCGTTGAGACGGTGCGCGATCTCGTGGGCGACCGGCCGGGGCGCAGGGTTTCGAGGACGTCGCGAAGCTCGGGCGTGATGACCGTGACTTGCCGCGGGCCGAAGGCCGGGAGCTCTTCCCGCTCGCCTGCTCGACTTAGCCATGCCCTCACTGAGGCAGACGCCAAACACCACCTTGGGTTTGTGCCAACTACTTTGCTTGCGTCTCGGCTGGAGGCAAGGCAGCAACGAACACGCTCAAACTCGATCCATCCCGCACGCATTCCGCGCCAGGATGGATGAGCAGGGTGCTTCCGGCTGAGGGATGACAAGTTGGGAAGGGCACAGAAGACCCGCCCCCGATCTGGTGAGCGGGCAAATTGGAAGTCACCGGACGAAATCCCAAAAATGTTGCTCTGAGCGGGCGGATTGGCCAACATCTGCGATGGATTGGCTGCGACCCCTTGACAACGGAGTCCAAGTAGAGGCACCCTCCGGAGGAGGAGAGACGCCGCCCTTATGTTCAGGACGGCAGACCATCTCTGGGTCAACGGCCCCAAGTCCGATAGTCGGCGGCGACGATGACGTTTCTTATGCCGCCTCACCCGGATCACCTCTACGTCGTAGCGGTGGAGATCATCTCCCTGTTCGGTGGCGTCGGGTGTCTCACGCTCGTCCTATTCAAGGTCGTGCGAGGCTGGTGGCACATCACCGACGAAGCGCGAGAACGCAGAGATCGTCGCCGTTGATCAGCCAGTGCCATCCGGTCCCGGTGTTAGGAATGCTGTCCTGCAATCGGTACGCGGGTAGTCGGCGCAATCGACTACCTGCCTATGATTGAGGGGAACGATGAGCGAGCCAACTTACAATCACGACAAGTTCGCGGAGATGCTGCTCTATGTCGTGTCCCAGGTCGAACACGACAATACGAACGGCGATACGAAGCTGAACAAGTTGCTCTACTACGCCGACGTCACCGCGTACCGCAAGACCGGCCGGGCTATAAGCGGTGCCCGCTACAAGCACCAGACGCACGGCCCTATCGCCATTGCCCTATGGCCGGTACGAGAGGAACTTGAGGAGCAGGAACGCCTCAAGGTCTCCGAGAATCGACTCCCCAACAACGCCGTCCAACGCAGGACCTACGCTTTGGACGAGGTGGACACCGATCTGTTTGACGACGGTGAGCTTGAGATCGTAGATGAGGTCATCGAGCGTTTCCGCGGCTGCAAGGCTGAAGAAATGGCAGCTTTCGCGCACGAGGAGCCTGCCTGGCGAATGACGGAGGATGAAGAGGAGATGACCTACCGGTCGTCTCTCTTGGTGCGCAATCCGACTCCAGCGGCCACGGCCTTCGGTGGGCAACTAGCGGAGCGCCTGGGCCTCTAAGGTCCAGATCAGGCGCGTCGGTCAAGATGTACGTGCCGCGCCGCCTGCGAAAAGGTCCTGAGTATGGGATCTCAGTGACGGAAGCTGAAGCCAAGGGACTCCCGAAGTTCAAGGCGAACCTGGAGACGGCCTGCGGCCTAGCGAAGTTTGAACCGGAGACCGGTGCGCGCGTTGAAGGCTCGGCCCTCAAGATCGCCGAGGTTGTGGATCGTCCAAGCGGCTACTCGCTCGCCCTCTATTACATCGGTGAGGTCACCGACGACGAGGTCTGGCTGCAGTACGTCGAAGTATTCGACCTGCCCGCCAACTACTTCCCGGCCGAGTGGGTCGACCCCTAGGAAGTCACTCGCGGCGATTTGCAGCGTCTACGCGAGATACGTCTAGTACTGACCGGCAGCATCATTGTTGCTGCTATTGCATTCGGCGTCTTTCTTCTCTTGAAGAGCCTGTTCTCGAACGCGACGGTCGTTGGTCCCACCATCGCCGCGAGTGCGGCAATCGCCGTCCTCGCCGGAGGCGAGTACTTCACCCGACAGCGGCTCGCTCAGCAGTATCGGTGGGACAAAGTCTCGGGCACCTATGCGAAGTTTCTGCATCTCGTCCGGAGGCTGGGCTCGGATGACCCGCCCGACGATCTCGAAGAGTTCATGGCCCAGTTCAATGACGACTTACTTCTGTGGGGCTCACCGAAGGTCATCACGGCCTGGATCGAGATGTTGCGCGCGACCGAGCGAGGCTTCGCGAGTGACGCCGAGGCGATGGAACTCCAGCGCGACCTCATAAGGGCGATCCGGAAGGATCTCGGTCAGGGCGACCGGAAACTCGACGACCGCGATCTCATGCATCTCCTGGTCCATGACATAGACGACCACTTCGATGCGGGCCTCATCCCCAAGCGGGTCCCTACTCCGGATGCTGCCGAAGCGGTCTGGGGGTCAGGCAAGAAGTCGTGATACCACGGTCCTCAGCAGGCGCGCTCCTCATGCACAATTGCAATGTCATAAGAGTGCAGATCGAGGTCCGAAAACCAATGTCAAGAGGCCCTCATGTTAAGAGGGGTTTCCCCTTGGTGATAGCTCTAGACCCTCATGACATTCGGAATTGCCAGAGATCGCAACGGGAAAAACCCTCATGACGCGACCTACCGAAGACCCCTCGGGACATGCCTGTCCTCATCCACCTCTAGGGCCGAGTCGGGCAACTCACATTCCGTTCGTGCGGTCGAGTCGCGGTGGGTTTCGATTCGTCACGAACTCTGGGCGCTCGGGACATCTCCTCCACGGCCCTCTTCTCGGAACGCCTCGCGTTCCTGACCGAGGGGCCAGCGGGCGCCGGCGGGCGACGCCGCCTCCTTTCCTAGGCGCTGGCTTGCGACGACCCCGACATCCAGGCCAACATCGCCGGTCGACCGGGGGGACGCCGTAGGTGGTGCGGGGGTCTTCGAAGGGGACCGGCGTCGCGGCCCAGAAGTCCCAGTCGGCGGCGACGATGTCGGTCGTGACCTGCGAGCCGCGCTCCCGGCGGTCCAGGAGTGGCGGGGCTCGAAGATCCCCGGTGGTGCTGTTGGCGATGTCGTTCAGCTTCACTCCAAGGTGCCAACTGAAGATGATCGGCATGCCCTCGGCGGCGATCGGATGGTCGGGGTGCATCGCGCCGATGAAGGTGGAGATGCAGATCTCGCCGCCTTTGGAGGTCGAGTAGCCGCTCAGCACGTGGGAGCTGTCGTGCGGGGTGGTGAAGCCGTCCGGGTTGCCGGGGAAGAAGAAGCCGTTCTCGTGGAAATGGTCGAAGAAGGCGAGGCCGAAGCTGCCGGCGGGGAGGTCGCCGAGGGTCTTGTAGCGGGCCTCGAACTCCGGGTCCGGCGCGTCTTTGTAGGGGAAGAACGGCGCGACCGCGCTGATCGACCGGCGGCTCGAGTCGAGGTGAGGGAAGCTCTCGGCGTTCTTGCGGACGATGCAGGCCGCCGCCTGGGCGATCTCGTCGGCGGCCGCTTCGGTGAGGATGTCGAGATAGTCGGGCGCGACCCCGAGCGCGTCGGCGTAGGCGCGCACCAGCGCCGTATTCTCGGCGTCGATCTCGCCGTCGGCAAGCGACATCACCGAGAGCATCCGGATCGCCCGCGCTGCCTCCTCGTCGCCATCGACCGAGCTCGCCAGCTCCTCCGGGTCGACCGGGGCGATCTCCTCGACGTCGACCTCGCCGAGCCCGAAGACGATCAGCCCGACCGAGCCGATCGCTTCGCGGTCCATCTCGGTCAGTCCCGGGCCGCCGCGCTCGAGCGC
>JBOGYZ010000253.1:0-14843 GCA_050697015.1 Solirubrobacterales bacterium | reverse complement strand
ACGACCTTCTTCGAACCGATCCAGGAACTCTCCCAGCTGTACACGACCTATCAGCAGGGCATGGCGGCGCTGGACAAGATCTTCGACCTGCTCGACACCTCGCCCGAAATGGTCGACGCGCCGGGGGCGATCGACCTGGGGACGATCCGCGGCGAGATCGAGCTCGACGACGTCTGGTTCTCTTACTCCGACGCCGACCCGGTGCCCGATGACTCCTGGGTGATGGAAGGCGTCGACCTCCACGTGCCGCCGGGGCAGACGGTGGCGCTGGTCGGCGCGACCGGCGCCGGCAAGTCAACCTTCGCCAAGTTGGTGTCGCGCTTCTACGACCCGCAGAAGGGCCGCGTGCTGGTCGACGGCCACGATCTGAAGGGAGTGCAACAGCGGGCGCTCCGCCGTCAGCTCGGCATCGTGCCCCAGGAGGGCTTCCTGTTCAGCGGCAGCGTCCGGGAAAACGTGGCCTTCGGGCGCCCCGAGGCGAGCCTCGAGGAGATCGAATCCGCGATCGCCACGGTCGGCGCGACCGACTTCGTCGCGGGGCTGCCGGACGGGATCGAGACCCAGGTCGGCGAGCGCGGCGTCACGCTCTCGGCCGGCCAGCGCCAGCTCGTGGCCTTCGCCAGGGCGCTCCTGGCAGAACCCCGGATCCTGATCCTCGACGAGGCGACCTCCAACGTCGACGTCCGGACCGAGAAAACGATCGAGAAAGGCCTCGAGCGCCTCCTCCACGGCCGCACCGCGATCGTGATCGCCCACCGCCTCAGCACGATCCGCCGCGCCGGCAAGATCGTGGTGCTCGAACACGGCAAGATCGTCGAGCAAGGCACCCATGAGGAACTGATCGCCGCGAACGGCGTCTACGCGCGGCTGTACGGCGCCTGGGAAGAGAACTCGGCGGCGTAAGTATCCGGAAGGGGCGGCCGGCCCGCAAGGGTTCTGGCCTCGCAAGCTGGCGCCCGGGTGAGGGACGAGTCCGTCTCGTCCACGGCCCTGGCAGGCTGTGGCCGTGGCCGAGACGGCCGGGTATGAAAGCGGCGGAGGATCTGTGACGCCGTGAGGGAGACGCCACGTTCTTCACACTTGCTCCCGTCTTCCTCCAAGGCTCGTCGGCGCCGGATCGAACCCGTAGTCCTTGGTCGCCCTCTGGGCTACCAAGGACTACGGGTTGGCTTCCCGGACCATCGGGTGGTCACGGAAGTCCGACTTCGCGCCGTCCCGGTGCCTGCTCTCCCACGAACCCCTCACGTCCCGGGGACGCATCTCAGACGGACGCAACGGCCGGGACCCCAGCCCGTGCCGTCCGCGCCTAACGAACCTGGCTCACCCCGGGCCGATGCCGCCGGATTCGCTGCCTTCTTCGGGGGCGACTTCTTCCGGGGCTTCTTCGATCGCGCCGCCGGCGCCGCCGGTTTCGGGGGCCACTTCTTCTTCGGGGACGAATTCTTCTTCCGGAGCGACTTCTTCTTCCGGGACGAATTCTTCTTCGGGGGCCACTTCGATGCCGCCGGATTCTTCTTCGGGGGCGATTTCTTCGGGGCCGCTCGAGGATTCGGGGGCGACCGCGGGGGCGTGCGGGCCTTCGCTGCATGCTTCGAAGCCGTAGACCGCGGCCTGCTGCTCGAATTCTTCGACCGCCGGGACCGCCTCCTGGGAGGCTTCTTCGACCAGCGCCGGGTTTTCCTGCTCGGAGGCGGCTTTGACTTCGTTCTCGGTCATCGCCAGGCGTTCGGCGGCGCCCATGAAGTCGGAGTAGCCCTCGATTTCGCTCGGCTGGCCGAGGCGCTGGAGGCTCTGGACCATGCCCGAGTAGAGGTTGGCGATCTGGGTGGTCTGACTGCTCGCTTCGGCGGCGGATTCCTGGACCGAGCCGACCGCGGTGTTGACCTCGGCGCAGATCGCGTCGCCCTGGCTGATGAACTGGCCCTTGCTCAGTTTCGCCGCCGTTGCTTCCTTCGGCTGCTTCTTCGCCGTGGTGGTCGACGAACTGCCGCCACCGCCGCAGCCGGAGGCCGCCAAGGCAAGTGCCAGCAAAATGGGCAGCACAAAGAGGAGTAGCCGGGGACGCATCCGAACCGACGCTAGCAAAGCGATTCGACGCCTTTGCAGGGGAGATCCGCGGGGTGCCGAGCACGCGATACATGAGAAGAACCCGGATTCGGCTCAGCTACGCCAACATCATCTCGACCCTGTGTCTCTTCTTGGTCCTCGGCGGCGGAGCGTATGCGGCGACCAGAGGGGGACGAAGGCACGCGAGGCGAACGGGGTCCGCAGGGCCAACCGGGGCTCCGCGGCGAACCGGGTCCGACCGGGCTGCAGGAAGCGGTCACCCGATACAGCCCGCTGCGCGAACCGCCGTCGGGCTCCAACGGCATCTCCTACGCCGCCTGTGCGACCGGTGAAGTCGCGGTCGGCGGGGGACTCGCGCTGGCGGGCACCACGCCCGTGAACTCGGAATACCGACTTGAAGCCGACCGGCCGAGCCTGACCGTCGAAGCGAGCGGCAAAGTGACGTTCCCGGCGCCGGCCGAAGGTGAACCGGCAACCGGCTGGCTGGCCATCCTCGGAAACCAGACCGGCGCCATCCTCGGCTTCCGCGGCTACACCGTCTGCATGCAGGCAAACGGCTGAGGCTGCGCCCCAGGGACTCGAACCCCGACTGCCTCTTCCAGAGAGAGGTGTGCTGCCATTACACCAGGGCGCAACGCGAGTCCGAAGGATAGTCCAGGCTCCGCTCGGCGTGATTCGCGGGCCGATGGGCGGGCGCGGGGGTGCGACTCGGCGGGCGGTGCGAGTGGCGGCTTGTGCTTCGGGGCTTGGCGGCAGTCCTAGTTTCGTCCTGGGCGTCTGACGGAGGTCCTGGCAGGCTGTGACCTCCATGAGACGGAGACGCCCAGGACGTGAGGGTTTCGGGGGAGATTCGTGACCGAGAGCGGGGATCCGGACGGTCAGGAGTCTATGTGTGAAGTTGTGGTCGCTGAGCACCCATAAATCCACACGGAGATCCTTGCGTGGTTCAAAACTTCGGCCTGACGAAGTAAGGAGCCGCGCAGAGAGGGCCGGGTCCCTTCCCGCGATCAGCCGAGCGAGGAGAGATCGGCGTTCGCGTCGCCGATCTGGGACTTCGCGGCCGAGATGTCGGTGCCCTCGTGGATCATCCGACGGGCTTCGGCCAGGTCTTCCGAGCGGCCCACGCTGAGGCAGCCGGCGACCTTGCCGTCCTTGAGGTACCAGACCGAGAACTCGCCGTCGGCGCGGGATCCGCGCCAGATCTCCTCGTCCCAGTCGACCGCCGGGCCGACGTACTCGAGGCTCGCCCAGTCGGCGAGGTCGCTGAAGAAGTAGGGGACGACGTCGTAGTCGGCGTCGGCGCCCAGCATGTTCTTCGCCACGTGCATGCCCTGCTGCATCGCCACGTCCCAGTGCTCGACCCGGATCCGCCGGCCGTGGACGACGCTGTCGTAGCTGCAGACGTCGCCCGCCGCGTAGATGCCCGGCGCCGAGGTCCGGAGCTTCGAATCGCAGAGGATCCCGTCGTCGACCTCGAGGCCGGCGCGCTGGGCCAGCATCGTGTCGGGTTTCACCCCCGCGCCGACCACGACGAGGTCGCAGTCGAAGCTCTTGCCGCTCTCGGTCAGCACCGCGCTCACCCGGCCGTCGCCCTCGAAGGCGCTCACCGCCTCGCCGCCGGCGAAGGTCACGCCGTGCCCTTCCAGCCCTTCCTGGAAGAAGCGCCCGGCATCGTCGCCGAAGGTGCGCGAGAGCGCCACGTCCTCGAAGGCGACCATCGTGCAGTGCGTGCCGCTCGCGGCCAGCGACGCGGCCACCTCGGCGGCGATGTAGGAGCCGCCGACCAAGACCACCCGCTCCGCCTTCTTGGCGTCCTCGCGGATCGCGTCGGCGTTACCGTAGGCGCGCAGGTAGTGGATTCCCTCGTTCTCGGCGCCCTCGAGGCGCAGGATGTTCACGTTCGCCCCCGTCGCCAGCAGCGCCTGGCCGAAAGCGACCTCCAGGCCGCCCTGGATCTTCGCCGTCTTCGTCTCGGCGTCGATCGACATCACGTTCTTGCCGGTCAGCAGCTCGACGCCGTTCTCCTCGTACCAGGAGGGCTCGTTGACGTAGGCCTCGGCACGCTCGGCGTCGCCGCGCAGGTACTCCTTGGAGAGCGGCGGGCGTTCGTAGGGCGGCTCGGGCTCTCGCCCGGCCAGCAGGATCGACCCCTCCGCCCCTTGCTTGCGCAGCTCCGACGCACAGCTGGCGCCGGCCATCCCACCGCCGACGAGGAGGAAGTCGACCTCGCGGTCAGCCACTGGCGATGCCACCGTCGCCCGCGGGCCCGAACAGAACCTTCAAGTCATCCTCTTTACCCGGATCGAGGACGGCCAAGACCTCGTCGCCCTCTTCGAGCACGGTGTCGGCGGTCGGCACGAAGCCCTTGCCTGCCCGCAGCACCGAGATCAGCAGTGACCCCTCCGGCATGTGCAGATCGCCGACCCGGCGGCCGGTCACACCGGAGTCCTTGCCGAGCAGCATCTCGATGATCTCCAGCTGCTCCTCCTGCAGGTCGAGCAGGTGGACCAGCCCGTACTCGGGCACCTCGTGCTCGAGCAGGCGCAGGATGAGGTCGGTCGCCGAGACCGAAGGCTTGATCCCGAGCAGGTCGAAGTGCTGACGGTTGCGCGGGTTGTTGACGCGGGCGATGATCTGGTCGACGAGGTACTTCTCGCGCGCGACCTGGCAGATCAGCATGTTGTCCTCGTCGTCCCCGGTCACCGCGATCACCATGTCGGCGCGCTGGATCCCGGCCCGCTCGAGCACCCAGAGCTCGGAGGCGTCGCCGTAGCTGACGTTGTGCTCCAGCTCCTGCTCGACGGTGGTGTAGCGGCGCCGGTCGTTCTCGATCAGCGTCACCTCGTGGTCTTTCTCCAGCAGCTCGCGCGCCAGGTTCCAACCGACCTTCCCCGCACCGACGACGATGATGTACACGCCCGCCCCCTACCCGTTCCCGCGACCGGTGCTGTCGCGCACGGCCGTCTCCAGCATGTCGATCGCGACCCGCGTCGGGCAGACGGTCTGCAGGCCCTGCCGCGCGTACCACTCGGCCCGCAGCGGGTCGAGGACGCGGGCGATCACGGTCGGCACGTCGTACCGCCGTTTGGCGATCTGGGAGATGATGATGTTGGTGTTGTCGCCGTCGGTCGAGGCGATGAAGACGTCGGCCCCGTCGATCCCGGCGGCCTCCAAGGCCTCGGCCTCGAGCCCGGCGCCGACGGTGAACTGGCCGCCGAGGTCCTCCCAGCTCTTCTCCAGGCCCACCTCGAGGCGGGCATGGGACTCGGGGTCCTCGTCGAGTGCCGAAACGGTGTGGCCCTCGCGGAGCATCGCGCGGGCGACGGAGCTGCCGACGCGGCCGCAGCCGACGATCAGGATGAACATGCGGCGGATACTAGAGGCGAGCGGGCGCGACTAGTCGTCTAGTTCCGGGCGCGGGTCGGTGCCGAAGTCGTCGACGACGACCGCCTCCGGCTCCGGGGGAGCCGTCAGCAGCACCCGGCAGGGGGCTTTTTTCAGCACGTACTCGGTCGCCGCGCCGATCTCCGCGGGCTTCGCCGCGCCGATCCCGCCGAACCTGCCGCCGCCGCGGATCTTGGTCGGCGGCTCGCCGCCGATGATGATCGCTTCCGAGTTCGCCCGGCGGGCGGCTTCGACGATCCCGGCGCCGGTGCGGCGGGCGCGGATCACCTCGGTGGAGACCTCGACGTCGGCGTACTCCTCCCCCACCTCGCGTGCCCGCTCGAGCGCCCGGCGCGCCTGGTGCTCGCGATCCGGCGGCAGCTCGGCGTCCAGCGGCAGGCTCAGCGGCACCTCGATCACGTAGACGAGCTCCAGCCGCGACTCCGCGTCCTCGGAACCGTCCTCGCGCTCGGCCGCGGCGAGGCGCCCGGCGGTGGCGACGATGTCGTCGTCGAGCTTGGTCCCGAAGACCGGCACCAGCAGGTTCGAGAACTCGACCTCGGGGATCTGCTTGGTCAGCGCCGCCTCGCCGACGGTCACCCGGCGGGTCAACGAGGTCCCCTCGAAGCCCTTGCGGTAGACGACGTAGAAGGTGAGCCCGAAGGCCATCCAGCCGATCCCGACCCAGCGCGCGGTCGTGTGGAAGGCGAGCACGCTGAGGAAGGCGCCGCCGCTGGCGAGCGCCGCGATCATCGCCGGGATCGGCAGCTCCGCCGTCCCCCAGGCCATCCCCCAGGGGATGCGGAAGGGGCGTCGCGCGTCCGGCATCTTCACCCGCAGGCGGATGATCGAGAGGTGCGCGATCGTGATCGCCAGCGTCGCCCCGAAGGCGTAGAGGCCGGCCAGCACCTTGATGTTCGTCGCCAGGACGAGGCCGCCCACGATCAGCCCGCAGATCGTGATCGCCACGTAGGGCGTCGCCCGCCGGCGCTCGAGTTTGCCGAGCCAGCTGGGGATCTGGCGGTTGATCGCCAGCGTGTAGGTGTGGCGGGAGACGCCGAGCATCGAGGTCGTCGCCGCCCAGAAGAGGACCGGCGCGGCTACCAGCGCCACCACCCAGCGCATCAGCTCCGATAACCAGTGCGGATGGAAGGCGGAGACGACGCCGAGCACCGGGTCCTGGATGTACTGGCCGCCGAGCGCGGTTTCAGGGCCGTGCGGACCGGCGAGGACCGGGACCGCCATCAGCGCGATCGCCGCCATCCCGGCGTAGACGAGCGGCACCGCGATCGCACCGAGGCTGGCGATCCGTTTCAGGTCTCGCCGCCCGACTTCGATGTCCGGGGCGAGGTCGGCGGCCGCCTCGATACCGGCATAGGCGAGCATCGCCACGACCGCCGCGTAGATGATGTCGCGCAGGCTCGGCTGGTTGAAGAGGTGGATGTGTTCGGTCAGCCGGTCGGGGTGCATGACGACGATCGCGCCGACCACGATCACCGCCAGCTGCAGGGCGAGGTCGGCGAGCGCGATCAAGGCGAGGCTGCGCTGCCGGCCGCGACCGGTGACGTTGAAGATGTTCAGCGAGCACGCGCCGACGATCACGGTGGCGGCCACGATGAGTTCCGGGCCGCGGTCGTCGAAGCCGCTCCAGATCGGCACCAGGTAGTGCGGCACGCTGATCGCCGCCAGGGCGATCACGATCAGGTAATCGAGCAGGATCGCCCAGCCGGCGATGAAGGCGATCAGCTCGTTGAAGGCGTGGCGGGCGAAGGCGGAGGAGCCGCCGCGCTCGCGGAACATCGCGCCGCCCTCGACGTAGGTGAGCGTCGTCAGCCCGAAGAGGAGGCCGGCGACGAGGAAGATCAGCGGCGTCAGCCCGAGGCCCCGCTCGGCGACCACCCCGAGCGAGAAGTAGATCGAGAAGCCGACCGCGGAGTAGGCGGCGGCAAAGAGCCACGGCACCCCCAGCCCGCGGCGCAGTCTGCCCTTGCGGGCCGCCTGCGGGACCTTCATTGCCACCTCGTCGCAATCCAGTAACGACCGATGCCGACGACGAGGAAGAGGATCCCCATCAGGAAGCCGATCGAGAGGGGCCCGCCGCCGTTGGCCAGGGTGACCACGAGGAGCAGCACGCCGATCGCGGCGAAGATGACCGAGAAGCCTTTGATCGCCCCGTGGTAGGCGCGCTCGCCGTTCACGAGGTCGCCTCGACCAGTGCCGCGCCGGGGACGACCGGGGCGGCGTCGGACGGTTCGGAGACGACGATCACGCGGCAGGGGCGCTCGCCGAGCACCGTCTGCAGGGTCTTGTCGTACTGCGGCACGCCGTTGCGGTAACGCAGCCCGAGGACGATCGCCGCCGCCTTGATCTCCTCCGCCTCCTCGGAGACCGAGTAGCCCGCCTGGCCCGGCCGCACCCGCGCGACGTGGCCGGTGACCCGGGCGCCGCCGATCAGCTTCGCCTCCTCGACCCGGCGCTGCGCCTCGGCTTCGGGCTCCGGCAGCTCGGCGTCCAGAGGCAGGTTGGTGGGCACGGTCATCATCGAGTGGACGTGGATGCCGCGCCGCCGTTTGGAGGCGAGCTTGACCGCGGTCGCGACCATCTCCGGCGAGAACGATTCGTCGTCCTCGAAGGCGACAAGGATCGACTGGTACTCGACCTCCTCGACCCCGAGCGGTTCCGGCGTCACCACCTTCACCGTGCGGGTCAGCGGCAGCCCCTGGTTGCGGCGATAGAGGACGTAGACGGTGACCCCGAGGATCATCCAGCCGGTGCCGACGAAGAGCGTCGAGGGGTTCAGCGCCATCACCACGATCCAGGCGGCGAAGGTGCCGAAGCCGCCGAAGACCGCGGTCAGCGGCACCTCGAAGCCGAACATGCGCACGTTCAGCGGCGGCTTCCAGGGTCGCTCCACATCGCTCTGGGACTTGCGCAGCTTGATCACCGCGATGTGGGCGATGGTGAAGCTGAGCATCGCGCCGAACGAGTACAGCGTCGCCAGGAAGTTCGTCTTGCCCGGCAGCATGGTGATGATCGCGACGCCGGCGAAGATGATGATCGCGATGTAGGGCGTGCGGTACTTCGGGTGGACCTGGCGCAGGCCCTCCGGCAACTGCCGGTGCTGGCCCATCGAGTAGGTGAGGCGGGAGACGCCGATCAGCCCCGCGTTCGTCGCGATCAGCAGGATCACCGCCGCCAGCACGCCGACGTAGTAGCGCAGGATTTCGGTCGGCCCGTTGGAGAGGCCGAGGTTCTCGACGATGCCGAGGATCGGGTCGTCGGCGAACTTCGAGCCGAGCGCCGTGACGTAATGGCCGGCGGAGTCCTGGACGACCGGCATCGCCGACAGCGCGACGACCGGGATCAGCAGGTACAGGCCAAGCACCGCGGCGACGACGAGCCCGGCGGCGCGAGGGACCGTCTTCGACGCGTCCTTGGCCTCCTCGGCCATGTTGGAGATCGTCTCGATCCCGGTGTAGGCGATCATCCCGACCGCGATCCCGAGGGCGAATTTGCTCCAGGTCGGGGCGACGCCGAGGTGGATGTTGTCGACCAGGATGTGCGGGGACAGCACCAGGACGATGCCGATCCCGACCAGCACGACCTGCGTGGCGAGGTCGGCGATCGCGAGGATCAGGTTGAGTTTCGAGGACTCCTCGGTGCCGCGGATGTTCAGTGCGGCGAGCCCGACGACCAGCGCGGCGCCGGCGATCACGTCGCCCGGGCTGTGTCCCAGGGCGGGCCAGAAGACGGCCAGGTAGTGGGGCACGAAAAAGGCCGAGATCGCGACCGTGATCGTGTAGTTGAGCATCTGCCCCCAGGCCGCCACAAAGCTGACGAACTCGTTGAAGGCATGACGGGCGAAGCTGGAGGAGCCGCCGGCCTCGGGGTACATCACGGTCGCCTCGGCGTAGGTGGCGGCGGTGGCGGCGAAGATCAGCCCGGAGATGACGAAGGCGACCGGCGTCAGCCCGAGGGCGAACGCCGCGGTCACGCCGAGGGCGTAGTAGATCGATGAGCCGACGTTGCCGTAGGCAGCGGAGAACAGCGCCCCGACGCCGTGGACGCGACTCAGCGATTCGTCTCTAGGGACTCGCCGGGCCATCTATGAGGAGGAAGACATGCTGAGGATTGACACTTCTTATCCCGAATATACGCGCGAGCGCAGCGCGCTCCGCAGGTGTCGGGGCCCCAGGTCGGCGGGCGAGGCCACGCCGAGCAGCGCCAGGGCCAGCTCGAGCTCGGCGGCGAGGATACGCAGGACCCGCTCCGCTCCGGCCGCGCCGCCCGCCGCCAGGGCCCAAGCGGTCGGCCGCCCGACCAGCACCGCGTCGGCGCCGAGGGCAAGGGCGACGGCGATGTCGACGCCGCGGCGGATCCCCCCGTCGACCAGCACGGCGGCACGCCCGGCGACCGCCTCGACCACCTCCGGCAGTGCCTCGGCGGTGGCGATGGTGCGGTCGAGCTGGCGCCCGCCATGGTTGGAGACGACGACCCCGGCCGCGCCGTGCTCGACCGCCAGCGCCGCGTCCTCGGCGGTGACGAGCCCCTTGACGAGAAGCGGAACGCCGGCCGCGGCGGCGATCCCACCGAGGTCCTCCCAGGTGAGGGCGCGGGTCATCAGGTCGAAGCTTTCGCCGACGGTCACCGTGCGCGAGCCGCCGAAGGCGGTGGCGAGGCTGGGAATCTCGATCTCGGCCGGGATCGTGAAGCTCTCGCGGACGTCCGACTCGCGGTTGCCGCCGGGCGGCGCGTCGACGGTCAGCACGACCGCCTCGAAGCCCGCGGCGACCGCCTCCTCCATCAGCGCCCGGGTCACCGCGGCGTCGCTGAAGGGATAGAGCTGGAACCAACGCCGGGCGCCGGGCGCGGCGGCGGCGACCTCGGTCGGGGTCGCGGTGGCGAGGGTCGAGAGGCACATCACCGTGCCGAACGCGGCGGCGGCGCGCGCCATCGCCGCCTCGCCCTCGGGGTCCAGCAGCCGTTGGTAGGCGACCGGGCCGACGAGGACCGGCGCTGCCACCGGCCCGCCCAGCACCGTCGCCGCGGTCGAGGTGGTCTCGACCCCGGTCAGCTGTCGCGGCCGCAGCCGCCAACCCTGCCAGGCGGCGGCGTTCTCGCGCAGCGTCACCTCGTCCCCGGCGCCGCCGGAGAAATAGCCACGCGGCCCGGGCTCGAGCTTGCGCTCGGCCTCGGCCTGCGCGTCGTAGACGTTGACCCACCCCTCCGGCACGGCCGGGAAGCTAGCGGCTATCCGGTCAGGGCGAGGGTTCGATCCCTCGTCGTTGGACTCGACCACGGCGGCCGGCGGGGCCTCCCGGCGTCCGAACCTACATTGCCTCAGGACGCACTCAGTCGGGCGAGCCCGCGGGGGGCGTGCCGGGCGGCGGCGCCGGGCCCCAGCTTTCTCGGCCGTCGGTGGTCTGGATCGGAATCGACGGCCCGGCCATCGCCGGGGTGTCGATGGTGGTGTCCCAGATCGCCTTGACCCGGGCGAAGACCTCGCGGATTTCTGAGCGCTCGCCCTGGTAGCCCCACTTGTGCTGGTCGGCAAGGAGGCCCGTCACGTGCATCCCGGCCTCTTCGCCGAGGTAGAGGGCGCGCGGCATGTGGAAGCCCTGGGTGACGACGACGGCGTCGTGGACGTTGAAGATCGAGCGGGCCCGGACCATCGTCGCCCAGGTGTCGAAGCCCGCGTGGTCCTCGAAGATGTCTTCCGGCTTCACCCCGTCGCGCACCAGCGCCTTGCGCATCGTGTCCGGCTCGTCGTAGGCCCAGGTGTGGTGGTCGCCGGAGACGAGGATCTTCTCCACCTTGCCCGCGTGCCAGAGCAGCGAGGCCTCCTTGACCCGGTCGGCGAGCATCCCGCTCATGTGGCCGTTGGCGTTGACCATCGCGCCGGGGACGATCGCCACTTCGGCGGACGGCACGTCGGCGACGTCCGCGGTCGCCTCGCCGCTGGTGGTCAACAGGATGTAGGCGTTCGAGCCGGCGACGACCAGGCAGAGCACCGCGAAGAGCCCGGTCACCCCGCCGACGGTCTTCGGAAACCGCCGCCAAGGCCAGGTCAGCGTCCGCCAAACGCTCAGGAGTCCCTGCTTCATGCCCGGGAAGGCTAACAAGGCGGTTCCCGGACCCCGCCCAAACCCCATTCCAGCGCGGCCACACCCCCGAACGGGTAATTGTTGATGATTTTAGTCAGGAAACTCAGCAAGTGGGTAGCTTCCTCTCCGGCCGCCCCGGCACGGCCTTCACCGGACCAGCCAAAGGCTCACCAGGAAAGGATTTACAGTCCATGCAGAAATCGAACTTGAGGGCGCGGATCGCTGCCGTGATCGCGGCGACCGCTCTCGCAGCGCTAGTAGCCGCGGTGCCGGCCTCCGCCGACACCCCGACCTCGCCCCCGCCGGTCACCGTCCTCACCCACGGCAACGTCGGAAAAGGGGACTTCTTCGTCTCCCCGTTCAGCAATCAGTCGACCTACGCCAACGGTCCCGAGATCCTCGACCAGGACGGCAACGTCGTCTGGTTCAAGCCGGTTCCCCAGGGCCAGGAGGCATCCGACTTCCGCACCCAGACCTACAAGGGCCAGCCGGTCCTCACCTGGTGGCAGGGCACCGGCCTCGGTGGGCTCGCCCAGGGCACCGACTACATCTACAACGACAAGTACCAGCAGATCGCCACGGTGCAGGCGGGCAACGGCCTCAGCGCCGACGGCCACGAGTTCCTGATCACCCCGTGGAACACGGCGTTGATCCTCGCCTACACCACGGCACAGGCCGACCTCACCTCGATCGGCGGCCCGTCCAACCAGACCGTGATCGACGGCGTCGTCCAGGAAATCGACATCAAGACGGGCAAGGTCCTGTTCCAGTGGAACAGCGCCGACCACGTCCCCTACAGCCAGAGCGAGCAGCCGCTGCCCGCCTCGCCGAGCACCCCCTGGGACTGGTTCCACGTCAATGCGGTGAAGGTCGACACCGACGGCAACTACCTGATCGACGCTCGCAACACCTGGACGTCCTACAAAGTCGACCGCCACAGCGGCAAGATCATCTGGCAGCTCGGCGGCAAGGCGAGCGCGAACAATTTCAACATCACCGCGGCGCCCGGCCAGGTCCTCAACAAAGCGGGCGTGATCACCGCCTGGCAGCACGATTTCGAGGCCCAGGGCAACGGCATCTATACCTTCTTCGACAATGAGTCGGCGGGGGTCGCCAACACGGGTGTGGACGCGACGGCGGAGTTCGGCCACAGCCGCGCCGTCACCGTCAAGATCGATCCGCGCACGCACACCGCGACGCTGATCAACTCGTTCGACCAGCCCGAGGGCCTCACCGCCCCCTCGCAGGGCAACAGCCAGCGCACCGCCGACGGCAACACCGTCGTCGGCTGGGGCTCACTCCCGTACTTCTCGGAGTTCGCCCCCGACGGCACCCTGCTCTACAACGCCCAGTTCCCGACCGGCGTCAACAGCTACCGCGCCTACCAGTTCCCCTGGAACCCGGGCAGCGATGACGGCGGTCACCACGGCCACGGCCCCGGCTACCACCCCGGCGGCCCGAGCTACCACCCCGGCCACTAGTCCCGCACGTTGACGGGCCGAAAACCGGACTATGTGTCAGGTTTTCGGCCCGTCAACAGCGAGTGCAACGGCTTTCGGGCGGGGGTGTCCGTACCCCCGCCCGGGCCGTGGCGTCAGCTTCTAGAAATGCACTATCGGGATGATCAGGATCGCGACGATGTTGGCGACCTTGATCATCGGGTTGATCGCCGGGCCCGCCGTGTCCTTGTAGGGGTCGCCGACGGTGTCGCCGGTCACCGAGGCGGCGTGGGCCTCGGAGCCCTTGCCGCCGTGGGCGCCGTCCTCGATCAACTTCTTCGCGTTGTCCCAGGCGCCGCCGCCGGCCGTCATCGAGATCGCCACGAAGAGGCCTACCACGATCACGCCGATCAACAGGCCGCCTAACGCGTCGACGCTGAGGAGGCCGACGATCACCGGCACCACGATGGGGATCAGAGCGGGCAGGATCATCTCTTTCTGCGCCGCCAGGGTGACGATGCTGACCGTCTCCCCGTACTCCGGTTTTTCGGTGCCGTCCAGGATCCCCGGGTGGTCTTTGAACTGTTTTCGCACCTGCTCGACGACCTGGCCGCCGGTCCGCCCGACCGCCTCGATCGAGAAGGCCACGAACAGGTAGACCATCATCCCGCCGATGATCAGCCCGATCAGCACGTCAGGGCTGGTCAGGTGGAACAGCGAGTTGAGGTTGTACCCCGGCGGTGCTTCGTCGGCTAATTCGCTGCGGAACGCGGCGAAGAGGACCAGCGCGGCGAGCGCCGCCGAGCCGATCGCGTACCCCTTGGTCACTGCCTTGGTGGTGTTGCCGACCGCGTCCAGCGGGTCGGTCACGTTGCGCACGTCCTCCGGCAACTCCGCCATCTCGGCGATGCCGCCGGCGTTGTCGGTGATCGGCCCGAAGGCGTCGAGCGCCACGATCAGGCCGCAGAGCGAGAGCTGGGCGACGACGGCGATGCCGATGCCGTAGATGCCCGCCAGCTCATTGGCGGCGAGGATCGCCAAGGCGAGAACCAACGCGGGCGCCGCGGTGGACTGGAACCCTTGAGCGAGCCCGGCGATGATGTTCGTCGCGTGCCCGGTCTCCGATGCCGCAGCGATCGATTTCACCGGTCGGAAGCGGGTCGACGTATAAAATTCCGTGATCCCGAAGAGCAGCGCGGTGACGGCGACGCCGATCACGGCGCAGAGCCAGAGGTCGCCGACGCTCACCGACTTCGCCGCCGCATTCGCGAACCCGACCCGCAGCGGGTCGCTCATCATCCAGTCGGTGATCGGATAGAACGCCGCGATCGAGAGGATCCCGGAGATCAGCAGCCCGCGATAGAGCGCGCCCTCGACCTTGTCGCTGGTCGTCCGCACGCAGAGCGCCCCGACGATCGAGGCGATGATCGCGACCGCGCCCAGGACCAACGGGTAGATCGCCACCTCGCGCGCGAATTCGGCGTTGAAGGTGAGGACGCCGAGCAGCATCACGGCGACCGAGGTCACCGCGTAGGTCTCGAACAGGTCGGCGGCCATGCCGGCGCAGTCGCCGACGTTGTCACCGACGTTGTCCGCGATCACCGCCGGATTGCGCGGGTCGTCTTCCGGGATGCCGGCTTCGACCTTGCCGACCAGGTCGGCGCCCACGTCGGCGCCTTTGGTGAAGATGCCGCCGCCGAGCCGCGCGAAGATCGAGATCAGCGAGGAGCCGAAGGCGAAGCCGATCAGCGGGTTGAGCAGGCTCGCGAGGCTCTTGTCGGGCGTCAGGTTGCCGTTGCCGACCAGGAACCAGTAGAAGCCCGTCACGCCCAGGAGACCCAGGCCCACC
>JBOGYZ010000252.1:0-18213 GCA_050697015.1 Solirubrobacterales bacterium | reverse complement strand
CGCTGATATAGAGCGGTTTTCGGCCCGTCAACATGGCGGATCAAGTGGTGCGGGGGAGGAAGTCGAGGAGGAGGCGCTCGACCTCGGCGGGGTCGTCAACGAACGGCCAGTGGCCGCTGTGGGGGAGGACGTGGACCTCGGCCTTGGAGAGGAACTCGCGCTGGCGCTCGGCGTAGCTCGACGGCAGGTAGGCGTCGCCACCGCCCCAGATCACCAGCGCCGGCGGGTCGGCGCTCTTCAGCGCGGCGACCAGCCCCGGGTCCGGCGCGCCCGGTTCGTCGGTCGCCCGGTAGAGCTTCAGCACCGCCCGTTTCGTGCGCCGGTCGTAATGGTCGAACATCCGGTCGACGAAGGGGCGGGGGAGGCCGCGAGGCTCGTCGCGGTTGATCAGGGTGCGGAAGGCGGTGCGCGTCGCCGTCGCCTGGAAGAGCTCGCCGAGCACCGGGGTGCGCCAGATCCGCGCCAGCCGGTGCCACTTGTAGCCGGGGAGGATGCCGATGTCGATCAGCGTGATCGAGGCGATGCGCTCGGCGTTGGTCGCCGCCCAGATGAGGCCGATCGGCCCGCCGAAGTCGTGCAGGACGAGGTGGACGCGATCGATCCCGAGCGCGGCGAGGCCGGCGTCGAGGAAGGCCGCATAGCCGGGGGCCGAGTGCTCGAAGCCGGCGGGCGCGATCGTCTCGCCGAAGTCGGGCAGGTCGAAGGCGACGGCGCGCAGGCCGATCCCGCCGACCGCGCCCGTGAGCGGCTCCCAGTCGTCGGAGGAGCCCGGGTTGCCGTGGGCGAAGACGACCGCGGTGGTCGCCTCGGCCGGTCCGGCTTCGACCAGGCGGGTGGAGGTCCCGGCCGCCTCGAGGCGGCGTCGACGCACGCCCGCCGCCGCGTCGGTCGCCATCAGGCGGCCTTCCTCGTTCCGGCCCCGACCGGCTCTGCGCTTTCGCCGCCCGTCGCCGCGTCGAGTCGCTCCGGCCCGCCGCCCCGCGCCGGATCCGCGCCGCGCCCGTTCGCTCCCCGCCGCCGCCCGAACGCGTAACGGGCGTTGGCGATCGCCGCGAGCGGCATGCCGGTGGCCATCATCCGCGTCACGCCGATCTGTCGCGTCCCGAAGGCGTCGAATATCTCCGCCACGTGCGGGTCGCGCGCGGCGCCAGAGAAGAGGATCCGTTCCGGCGGCTGCATCTTCCGGCCGGTCGCGTAGTCGTGGATCATGTAGGCGTGGCCGCTCAGCCGCCACGCGTGCTTGCGGCGGTAGCGCCGCAGCCCGGCTTCGAGCGACCCTTCGCCGCGCAGCGCCGGCGCCACCGCGTCGGCGAGCCATTCGGCCGTCTGGAACGCCCAGCCGCAGCCGATCCCGAAGAGCGGGTCGGTCGCCAGCGCCGCGTCGCCGACCAGCGCCAGCCCGGGAGCACTCGGGGTCCGCACCCGGTTGGTCATGTCGATCTTCCCGACGATGCCTTCGTCGGTCGGCGTCGCCGAGCGCAGGGACGGGGCTTCCGGCGCCCGGTCGAAGTATTCCTGCATCGCCGCCAGCGGATCCGCTTTGAACTGGGGCAGCCGATCCATGGTCGGCATCACGGCGTAGAAGACGAGACCGTCGTCGGTGGGGAAGGCAGCCGCCCAGTTGGGATCCATCATCCACACCGAGGCGTCCGGCGAGTGCCTCGGCGCTTCCCCTTCGAAGTACCCGCCGTAGGCGAAGCGCCCGTGCGGGTGCGTCTTTTCCTTCACTCCCGCGAGCCCGACGACGGAGGAGTCGCGGCCGTCGGCGCCGATCGTCAGCGGCGCTTCGAACACCGTCTCGACCCCCTCGCGGTCGCGTGACACGACGCCACTTACCTTGCCGCCGGTGCGTCGCACCTCTTTCACGGTCTGGCCGAGCAGCACCTCGACGCCGGGGGTCGCGGCGGCGTGCTCGCGCATCATCGGGTCGAGCTTCGACCGCCGCAGGTTGACCCCGCGCGAGGCCCGCTCGGGCGGCGCTTCGATCCACCCCCACGGCACCCGTGCGTGGAAGCGCGGCCGCACCGCGCCTGCTGCTTCCATCGACCTGAGCAGGTCGAGCCGTTCCAGCGACGGCACCGCCGAGGCCTGGATGAAGTGCGAGCACATCCGCTTGAAACTCTCCGGGTCGGGGCTCTTCTCGACTACCGCGACGTGCGCGCCGGCCCGTCCCAGGAACATCGCCGTCGCGCAGCCTGCGAGGCTGCCGCCTACGATCACCGCGTCATATAACCGCGTCCCGCCCTCGCCGTCCCGCTCTGATCCCGCCATCGTCGCCTCCAGCCAAGAGGTAGCTTGATAGTTCGTCTGGAACTATACGCCCGGAACCATGAAAAGCAAGCCGATCAAACTCACCTCGACCTCCTACGCCTTGCTGGCGCTGCTCGACCGCTTCGGCGAACTGACCTCCTACGAGATCAAAGACGCGCTCGAGACCTCGATCGAGAACTTCTGGCCCGTCCCCCACACGACCGCCTACCAGGAGCCGGCGCGGCTCGCCTCCGGCGGCTACCTCTCGGCGCGCCAGGAGAAAGGCGGGCGCCGCCGGCGCCGCTACGCGCTGACCGACGCGGGTCGTGAGGCGCTGCGCGCCTGGGCCGACGAGCCGGTGGCCGCGCCGCCGCAGCTGCGCGACGAACTGCTGCTCAAAATCTTCGCCGGCGCCGACCCCGAGCCGCTCGTCACCGCCCGCCTCGAGTGGTACCGGACAAAAGCCGAGGAACTCGAGAACCTCCTCGCCGCGGTCAAACTGGCGCCCGGCTGGAGCGGCCCGGAACACACCCTCCGCGGCGGGGTCAAGTACCACCGCAAGATGATCGAGGTCTTCGAGGAGATGCGCGAAGAGGAGCAGGACCGCTAGCCGCTGCGCCGAAGACGGAGGGTGATGCGCTTCGACCTTTCGGACTTGGACCGCCTCACCGGCTTCGCCGACGCCCTCGAGCGACTCTTCTGGTGCCTCATGGTGGTCGGCTTCTTCACCGCCATCCTCGGCTCCGCCGGCACCGGCCTCTTCGTCCTCATCCTGGGCGCCGCCGCCTTCGTCGTGCGGGTCGGCCTCGAAGACTTCGTCCGCTCCCGCCAACGCCGGGAGGAGCCGGTCGCGCCGAAAAGGACCGCCGCGCCGAAAGAGGTCGTCATCACGAAGCGCAAGCCCAAAGCGGAGCCCGAGCCGGAGCCCGAGTTCACCGTCTACCGCACCTCCCGCCGCCCCCGGCGCAAGAAGTCTGCTGTTTAATTCACGGGGATGAACCGGATCCTGTCGGCCGCGTGCGCGGCAATCCTGTGCGCGCTGGTCGCAGCCGCACCGGCGGCGGCCGAAATTCCCTCCTATTCCGGCGACTGGCCGACGATCACCGGTCCGGAAGCCCCGGAGGAGTACGCCTACCGGGTCGACCTTTCTCCCAGACAGGAACTCGTACAGCTGACTCCGACCGAAGTGGGGGTCGAGTACTCGGATGGCGTGATGTCGTTCAACCTCTATGCGGGCCAGGCTCACGACGTCGATGGCGCTTCCGTCCCGGTGACGCTGACGATGACCGGGGCCGATCTGGTCACCCGGACCATTCGTCACAGGGAAGGGAATCCTGCGGCGGGCTTCGCGCCGTTCCAGTATCCGATCCTGGAGGGGCCCGGATGGGAAGGCGGGTATCGCACCATCTCGGTCGAACTGAACGAACCGAAGCCGCCCGCGGCCGAACCTCCGCTCGCGCCATCGCCGCCGGCCCCGACCTGTACGGTCCCGTCCCTCCACGGCTTCGGCCTCGTCGCCCTGAAGAAGCTCCTCCGCGGCGCCGACTGCGGTGTCGGCCAGGTCCGCCTCGCCCGCGGCGCGACGAAAGGCAAGGGCAAGGTCGTGAAGCAGTTCAAGCCCGCCGGCACCCAGCTCGAAGCCGGGGCGCGGGTCGCGGTCAAGCTCCGCTAGGGAGCGGACTCGTCGTAGCGAGGGAGGCCGTCGTCGGGGATCGGCTCCCAGGGGGCGGCGGAGCTGACCCACTGGCGGTATTCGGGGCGGATGCCAGGGTCGCCGTCGATCGCGCCGAGGCGGATCGCGACGAAGTCGGCGTCGAGGGTGCCGGCGAAGAGGTGGCTGCCGCACTCGGCGCAGAAGGCCTTCGGCATGCCGTCCTCCGCGCGCCAGGCGAGGATCGACTCGAGGCCGCTCTGGATCTCGAGGTCGGCGCGGGCGATGCGGGCGGCGGGCGAGGCGGCGGTGCCGGTGCGGTGCTGGCAGCGGTGGCAGTGGCAGTACCAGGCGGCGAGGAAGGGGGCGCGGATCTCGATGCGCACCGCACCGCAGTTGCAGCCGCCGCGCAGCGGGCTCGCCGGCGTGGCGCTCACGCGGCGAGCGCGCGGCGGCGCGGCAGGCGCGCGCACCAGAGGGCGAAGAGGACGATCGCGATCACGCCGCCGAGCTCGTGGAGGCCGACGAGCACGCAGATCGCGTCCGGAATCCCGGCCAGGAGCGCGCCGAGGAGCGTGCTCCTGAGCGGCAGGTTCAGCACCCGGGCGGTGAGCGCCGCGCAGAGCATCCAGGCGACCGGCCCGGTGAGCCAGCCCCAGTCGTCGAAGAAGCTGTGGGGGAGGGTGAGTGCGAGGACGGCGAAGAGGACGCCGACCGAGATCAGCTGGACCAGCGCCGAGCGCCAGAGGAGTGAGGTGTCCATCAGGGCGGAGGCTACCTGGCCTCGCCCGGCGGCCCGCTCAGCAGAGGAAGCCTTCTTCGGAGCAGAGTTCTTCGGCGAACCCGCCGAAGCCTTCGACTTCTTCTTCGAGCCCTTCGATCCGTCCTTCCAGTTCTTCGACCTGTCCCGATTCGTCGCCTCCCGATTCCACTTCTTCGCGGACCCCGTCGATTTCTCCGCGCAGTTCTTCGATCTCGCCTTCGAGCGCCCCGAGTTCTTCCCCCGCCGATTCGCCCGCCGGCCCTTCCGGCCCCGGCTTGCCGACGTGCCCGCGCGGACCCTGCTTGCCCGCCGGCCCCTTCGGTCCGGTCTGCGCGAGCAGCGCCAGCCCCGACCCGATCGCGGCGGCGAGCACGCACACTCCGATCACCAGCGCGATGAACTGATTGCGGGGCAGGGAGATGGTCGGCTTCTCTTCAGGCGGCATCGGAGCCGGAACTCTCGCAGACGCGGTTACGATGGCGGAAGGCGCACGGCGCCCGCGGGCGGTTAGCTCAGTTGGGAGAGCACTTCCCTTACAAGGAAGGGGTCACTGGTTCGAGCCCAGTACCGCCCACTCACTCAGCGGCGTTGCGCGCGTCGCGCCACTGCAGGAGCTCGCGCAGCTCGCCGAGGTCGTAGCTGCCGTCGGGACCGCCGCCGATGCCGATCGTCAGCTCGTTCACCCCGGCGTCGACCAGGGCGTCGGCGTGCTTCAGGATCGAACCCTGGGCGCCGATCACGCGCTCGATCTCGCCCGGGTCGCGGCCGACCCGCTCGCAGTGCTCGGCGAGCACCTGGGACTTGTGCGCATAGGTCTCCGGGTCGGCGAAGGTGTGCCAGAGCTTCGCGTGCCTGGCGACCAGTTTGAGGGTCACTTTCTCCCCGGCGCCGCCGATCATGATCGGCATCTCGCCGACCGGCGGCGGGTTCAGCTTCTCGAGCCGCTCTTCGATCAGGGGCAGGTCCCGGCGCAGTGCCTTGAGGCGCTCCGGCGCGGTCCCGAACTCGTAGCCGTACTCGTCGTAGTCGCGCTCGAACCAGCCGGCGCCGATGCCGAGGATCACGCGGCCGCCGCTCATGTGGTCGATCGTCGAGTGGATGTTCGCCAGCAGCTGCGGGTTGCGGTAGGAGTTGCAGAAGACGAGCGCGCCGATCTTCACCCGCTCGGTGGCGGCCGCCAGAGCCGCGAGCGACGTCGCCCCCTCGAAGTGCTTGCCGTCCGGATCGCCGTAGAGCGGAAAGAAGTGGTCCCAGGTATAGATGGAGTCGACGCCGAGCTCCTCGGCCTCCCTCCACGCATCGCGCATCTGGGCGAAATCGGCTTGCTGGGGCTGGATCTGAACTCCTACTCGGGTCGGCATGGCGCTCAGACTACGCTCCCCCGATGCCCGCCTTCACTTCCGAGCTCGCGGAGTCCCTATCCGGGGAAACCCTCGAGCGCTTCGAACGTTATGTCCGCATCGACACCCAGGCGGCCCGGGACCGCACCGGCAGCCCGAGCACGCCGGGACAGCTGGACCTCGGGCGCCTCTTGGTGGAGGAGCTGAGCGCGATCGGCCTCGCCGACGCGGCGCTCGACGACAACGGCTACGTGACCGCGACGCTCCCCGCGAACGGCGAGGAGGCGCGCCCGACCGTCGGCCTGATCGCCCATATGGACGTCAGCCCCGACGCCCCTGCCGCGGGCGTCGAGCCGCTCGTCCACATCAACTACGACGGCGGCGTCATCGAGCTGCCCAACGCCGGCACTGTGCTGGACCCTTCCTCGATGCCGGCGCTCGCCGACAAGGCCGGTGAGGACATCGTCACCTCCAGCGGCGACACGCTGCTCGGCGCCGACGACAAGGCCGGGATCGCGGAGATCATGACCGCGGTCGCCCACCTCGCCGCGCACCCGGAGCTGCCGCGGCCGAACCTGCGGATCGCCTTCACGCCCGACGAGGAGGTCGGCCTCGGCGCGTCGCTCTTCGACATCGAGGCCTTCGGCGCCCTCTGCGCCTACACGATCGACGGCTCGACCATCGGCGAACTCGAGGACGAGACCTTCACCGGCTCGGAGGCGATCATCACGATCGAGGGAGTCGACGTCCATCCGGGCTTCGCCACCGGCAAGCTCGTCAACGCCGCGCGCCTGGCGTCCCGGATCGTCGCCGAGCTGCCCGGCGACCGCCTCTCGCCGGAGACGACCTCCGGCCGCGAAGGCTTCATCCACATCTACGAGATGGACGGCACGGCGGCCTCGGCGAGGATCCGCGCGATCGTCCGCGACTTCGACGACGACCTCCTCGACGAGCATGTCGCGGTGCTGCGCGAGATCGCCGAGCGGGTGGTGGGGGAGGAGCCGACCGCGAAGCTGACGTTCGAGGTGAACGCGCAATATCCGAACATGCGCCGATACCTCGAGGCGGTCCCCGAGATCGTCGACATCGCCGAACGGGCGGTTCGCGCCGAGGGCATCGAGCCGATCCGCACCCCGATCCGCGGCGGCACCGACGGCTCGATGCTGAGCGCGATGGGCCTGCCGACGCCGAACCTCTTCGCCGGCGGCCACGAGTTCCACAGCGTCCGCGAGTGGGTCTCGGTGCAGGACATGGCCGCGGCCGCCGCCGTGATCGTGCGCCTCGCCGACGAGTGGGCGAAAGGGCCCGCCTGACCCCAGCTGTTCCATATGGACGTGTGGCGTCCATAAGGAACAGCTAACTCGCGCCGCTGAGGTCTGGCGGTGAGCCGGTGGCGATCAGCGCACCTACCAAGGTGCCGATCAGCAGGTCGCGCAGTTCGTCGCGCTCGATGTCCCCGTGCTCGATCCAGTCGAGGCAGGCGCCGTCCATGAACCAGAGCCAGCCGGCGACCGCGGCGCGCGCCTTCGGCGGCGCCTCGTCGGGGTAGATCCCGGCGAGGATGCGCTCGGCGGTCTGGCGGCGGACCTCGGCGATCAGGTCGCGGATCTCCGGCACGCCCGTCGCGCTGCCGATCAGGTTGCGGTAGGCGACCGAGTTCTCCTCGACCAGGGCAAGGAAGCCGCCGACGCTGGCGACCAGCTGCTCGGCGGGGGGCAGGGCGGAGTCGGGCTCGGTCCGCGTGCGCAGCTCCTCCGCCCAGGCGCCGAGGGTGGCCTCGAAGAAGGCCTGCTTGCTCGGGAAGTAGTGGTAGAGCAGGGATTTCGAGATCCCGACCTCCCGAGCGATCCGACTCATCGACAGCTCCTCGTAGCGGTTGCTGGTGAAGAGCTCGGCGCCGCGCTCCAGCAGCTGCTCCCGCCGCTCGTCCACGTCCAGCCGTCGGTAGGAGGGATCTGGCATACGTCGATTCTACTTGTTGACCCTTGGTCGACAAGCCTGGTACGCTTATCGACCGATGGTCAGCAACCGGACGGGAGGCATCGATGACCACTGAGTCAAGGCTTGAGCAGATGGAGAGCGAGCTAGCCGACGTGACGGCGCGGCTGCGCCGGCTGGAAACGGGGATGGAGGCGGACGTACCGGGGCCGATGCGCCAGCGCATCCACGAACCCCAACCAGAGCTCCGGCGACCCAGGCCGCCCGCCCAGCGCCCTGAACGCACCGCGTTCGACTTCGAGGCCGTGTTCGGCGGCCAGATCCTCGCCTGGATCGGCGGCATTGCGATCCTTTTCGGTGCCGTGCTCTTCCTCGGCATGGCGATCAGCCGCGGCTGGCTCGATGAGGAGACGCGGACGATCATCGCCGCCGCCATCGCCCTCGTCGCCCTCTTCGGCGGCATCTGGCTGCACGAGCGCCGCGGTCGCACCGAAGCCGCCCGCGCCCTCGTCGCCAGCGCCATCTCCGGCCTCTTCGGGACGATCGTCGTCGCCACTCAGGCCTACTCGCTGATCTCGCCCGAGTTCGGCCTCGTCTTTGGCGCCGCTGTCGCCGCGATCGGCTTCGCGATCGCCGTCCGTTGGCGCTCGCCGATCGTCGCCGCGGTCGGCTCGCTCGGCGCGCTGGCCTCGCCGGTCCTGGTCGGCGTCGGCGGCACCGGCCTCTCGATCGCCTTCGTCGCGATGGCCCTCGCCGCCACCGTCGGCATCCTCGTCTGGCAGCGCTGGGACTGGCTCGCGCTCGGCGCCTTCATCGTCTCGGCACCGCAGCTTGTCGCCTGGGTCGCGATCGACGGCCGCGACCACCTCGTCCTCGGCATCGCCGTCCTCGCCGGCTTCTGGCTCCTCTATGCCGGCGCCGCGCTCGCCTACGAGCTCCGCAAGCGGAACGAGGAGCTGCCGGCCGCCTCCTGGTTCCTGCTGCTCGGCAGCTGCGTCGCCTTCGTCGGCCCCGGCTACGGGGTCCTGCACGGGGCCGGGCACCAGACCGCGGCCGTCGTCCTGCTCTTCGCCTTCGCCGCGGTCCAGGTCGGCCTCGGCGTCCTCGCGATCCGCCTGCGCATCCACCGCGAAGTCGGCGCGCTCCTGGTCGGACTGGGGATCGCGATCGGCGCCTTCGGCCTCGGCGCCGCCTTCCACGGGCCCGCGCTGGTCGTCGCCTGGGCCGCCGCCGCCGCGGCCCTCGCCGGACTTGGCTCGCGCCTCGACACGACCCCGTCCGCCGCCCTCTCGAGCGCCGAGCGGATGATCGTCGCGGCCGTCTGCTTCCTGATCCTCGCCGTCGGCCACACGCTGCTCTTCGAGGCGCCGCCGAAGGCGATCATCGACGGCGTGCCCGACCTCGCCGAAGCGGCGATCGCCCTCGTCGCCTGTGCCGCCGGCACCTTTGCCGTCGCCCGTTTCGCGCGGCGCGTCTCGCCCGAGGCGGCGCAGATCGCGGCCTTCGCCGGCGCGACGCTCCTCGTCTACCTCGGCTCGGTCGTCATCATCGACACCGTCGGCGTCGACGGCTCCGGCGAGACCCGCCAGGCAGGCCAGACCTGGCTCTCGGCCTTCTGGACCGCGACCGGCCTCGGCGCCGTCATCCTCGGCCTCGTGCGCGGGCGGGCGGAGGTCCGGCTCTTCGGCCTCGGGCTCCTCTCCGTGGCGATCGGGAAGGTCTGGATCTACGACCTCTCCGAGCTCGAAGCCCTGGCCCGGGTCCTCTCCTTCATCGGTCTCGGCGCCCTGCTGCTGCTCGGTGCCTTCGCCTACGCCCGGATCAAGCCGGAGCGGGACGAGGAGGCGGCCCGATGAACATGACCACCCGCACGCGGGTCGCGATCACGGTCACCTCTGCGGTGGCCCTCGCGGCTGCCAAGTACGGGGAGACCTGGAGCGCCTTGGAACCCGACCCGGCACGGCACATCTGGGGTTTGGCCCTGCTCGCGTCCTACGGGCTCGCGATCGTCGCCGTCGCCCTCGTCGACCGCTGGTGGGCGCTGCTGCCGGTGTTCGCCCCGGTCGCGACCGACATCTACATCCAGAATTTCACCGACTACGTCTACCCCTGGCAGAGCGAGTCGATCCACCCGGGCTGGGCCGTCTCCGTCGTGCTCCTTGTCCTCTGGATCGGGCTCCCGGCCGCGGTGCTCTCGATCGGCTTCCTGCCGCGCCGGGTCTGGAGCGTCGGGCGGCGACTGCACTTGTCAAAGACGACCCCGAAGGGGGCAGGGCGATGAAGACCGAGAGCAGGACCGAGGGCGACGAGTACCGCCCCTTCCCCAACGACGAGGGGAAGAACTCCAGGCAGGCTCAGCTGGAGATACCGGTGGTCGTCCGAACGATGAAATTGCCGGCAGGCGCGCGGGTCCTCGAGGTCGGTTGCGGGCGCGGGATCGCCCTGCCTGTCCTCGACCGGCTGTGCGGCCATCGACGGTTGGTCGGGCTCGACATCGACGGAGAGCTCCTGATGGAGGCCGCCGACAACCTTCGCGACCACGACACCAGGGCGGAGCTGTGCTGTGGCGACGTCCGCCGGATGCCGTTCGACGACGAGTCCTTCGACGTGGTCATCGACTTCGGCACGCTCTACCACATCGCCAGGTCCCCGGCCGCCCTCGACGAGATCGCCCGCGTCCTCGCCCCGGGCGGAGCGTTCGTCTACGAGACGAAGGCCTCGCAGCTCCTCTCGCATCCCGTCCGTTCCCGCGGTCGTCGCCTGCCGGCACCGGCGGCACATGGACTGCGACCACGCCGCTGGGCGATGCTCTGGGCCTCCCGCACCAAGGTCGCTCGATGAAGCAGACGGACGACAGAGCAAGCAGGCTAATGTATCACGCGCGGAGGTTCGCGCTCGCCGTCCTCGGCGGCGTCACGATCCTCCTCACGGGAATGGGCGTCATCTTCCTCTTCCTGTGGCTGGGCATCTGGCACATCGAAGACCGCTGACCCTCGGACGTCGGTCCTGGCGCTCAGCCGGCGAGCAGCTTGGCCTTCTGGTCGGCGAACTCCTGCTCGGTCAGCACGCCCTGGTCTTTGAGTTCGCCGAGCTGTTTCAGCTGGTCGAGCGTCGAAGGACCTCCGCCGACCGGGGCCGAGCCCCGGGGTTCGGCGGCGGGCGCTTCCTGTTCGGCCCATTTCTTGTCTTGGCGGTGGCGGACCCGGCCGCCGACCGCGCTGGCGGTACCGGCGACCGCGGCGGTGCGCGCGATCCCCCTCAGTAGTCCTGGCATCTTGCGGCTCTCCTCTCAGACGGTCTCGGTCGCGTCGAGCGCGGCGAGCATGGCTTGGACCGGGATGCGACCGTTGGCGACCAGCTGGCCGCCCGACCGGCGCACGGCGGCGGCGAACGGGCCCGCCCAGGCGTTCTCGTAGATCAACAGCGCGGCCGAGGTCCCCGGCTCGAGCACGCCGGCCGCATCGGCGCGGTCGCCCTCGTCGAGCAGGTCCGAGGCGGCGCCCTCGAAGACTGCGAGCTCGACCACCTCATCGCCTATCTCCTCGATGTCGAGGAAGGTGACGTTGCCCTCCTCGTCCTTGGTGATGAAGGCGAGGTCGAGGATGCGGATCAAGCCCCGCTCGACCAGGTCGATCAGGTATGGCATGGCCTCGCCGTCGGGCTGTCTTCCGGGCCACTCGACCAGCAGGTAGTCGATCGGCCCCATCTCCTCGTAGCTCTCGGTGCTCATCTCGTCCCCTCGGTTCGGTGGGTCTCGGCCGACGCTACGGGCGGGCGGTCGGCGCCGCATCCTCCGATCGGGGTGATGGCCGCCGGCGGGTGCCGTCCGGTCTCACCTCGGCCAGCACCTGGCGGCGCCAGAGCTCGGTGCCGATCGCGAAGAGGACGGCGAATACCAGCACGCCGAGCGGTTTCCGGAAGGCGACGATCGGCGCCCAGGCGATCAGGACCAGGAAGACGATCACGGCGGCGCTGTAGATCTTTCCAGGCCCCTGCTCGGCATAGGGCCGGGCGTGTTGTCGCAGGGCGACCGCGGGACGCGATCGTCCGGCCGCCCAGGCAGCGAGGACGAGGATGATGCCGAAGGCGAGCGCCGAGGTCGCGACCGTTACCAGCAACGAGGTGGCGATGCTCCACACCGCTTCCACCGCCGGTTCGGCCGATGACACCTGGGCCAGCGAGCCGGTGATCTGGGACCCGGCGAACCCGCGCACCGCGAGCGCCAGCAGACCCGCCGCGACGAACGCGAAGCCGACCGACCGGAGCGCCTCCCGGCGGCGCGGTCCGGCCAGGAAGATCGCCGCCCCGAACCAGAGGATCAACAGCGCGGTGAGCACGATCGGCAGCCGTCGCACCGCCTTGGCGATGTCCTGCGCCGTCTTCAGTTCGCTCGATTCGAGGATCACGATGTTCCCGGCACCCGCCGGGACCCTCGCGCCGGCCCCTTCGATCCCGAATCGTTCGGCGAGCCGCTCGACCGCCGGGCGCAGTTCGAGGATCACCTTGCCGCCCTTGGTCGAAACGGCGTCGGTTTCACCGTCGAGGATCCGCAGGAGGGATTCGTGGGCGGTGCGGTTGGCGGTTTCCCAGATTGCCTGGAACGGTCCGCTGGCGAGGATCCGTTCGGCGATCCGCGGCGCCGCCCCCTCCAGGGCGCCCGCCGCGGGGCCGGCCAACGGCGACAGCCGGGGCGGCAGCGCCGCCTTCAGTTCGGCGCCCAGGTCCACCTGTTCGAAGAGCTGTTCGGCGAGGTATTCGGAGAGGCGGGAGCGGATCGCTTCGTTCTCCAGCACCTTGTTGCCGGTGTTGACCCAGTTGTCGGTGTTGAGGGCCTGGCGATTGATCCAGATCGAGAAGATCGCGGCGAAGGTGAGGAAGCCACCGAGGACGACCAGCGCAAGCGCCCAGCGCGGGTGCCCTCCCGCGGGGATCGGCTCTCGGCTCGCCGCGTTCACCTAGACGCCCCGGGACACCTTCAGCGACCCGTCCGCCTCCGCCTCCATCAGGCGTCGGTAATCCGCCTCGTTCTGGTCTGCGTAGGCCTCGGCGAAGCCGGCGATCGCCTGATCGAAGGCCTCACCCTTGCCGAGATACGCGGCGATCGCGACCCGATCGCCGCTTCGCGCATGGGCGCGGGCCAAGGTCCAACCGCAGAGCTCGGCGTAGCCCTCCATCGCCGCGGGACTCAACGCCTCGACCTCGGCCGAGCCCTTCCCGTCCCAGAGTTGGCGGACGTAGAAATGGCGTTCGATCCCGTCGAGACCGGTCCCGTGCAGCCAGCCGAGGAAGACGTCGCCCGCGGCCTGCATCATTCGTTGCCCGGCGACCACCCGCCTGCCGTGCTCGGCGTAGACGCTCGGTGCGGCGAATGGCTCGAGCACCGACAGGCCGGCCTGCTTGACCTGCAGGAAGAGGGGGTCGTCATGACCCCGACCCATCTCAGCGCGATCCAGGCGCGGGTGCCGACGCTGCCGACGCCGACGATCTTGTGACCCGCGTCGACGTAGCGGAAGCGGTCGAGCAGCGTCCGGCACTGGTCGTCGACCGTCTCGCGGTAGCGGCCCAGGAGCTCTCCCATCAGCTCGATGACCTCGGCCTCCTCGAGGTCCCCGGTCAGCTCGGCGATCGGCACCAGGATCGGCGGCCGGCTGGCGATCCGCAATCCCTTCGGGGTCTCTTCGGTCAGCCTGGCAAGCGCTCTCAGGCTGTCCTTGTTTCGCGCCTTGGCTACGTTCTTCTCGAAGCGCCGGCGGTCCTCCCGGCCGACTCTCGACTGCACCCGCGAGACGATGTCGCCGACGTCGAGGCGGGAGTACCAGACCTCGAGCTCCGACATAGCCGCGAAGCGCCGCATCGCCCGACGGTACTCGCGCCCGACGGCGAGCACGCAGCGACGGCGCGGGCGGGCGCCGAAGCCGCGGTCACGACCGCCGATCTCGAAGCTCGCGGCGAGGCGTTTGACGTCCCACTCGAAGGGGCCCGGAAGGGTCTCGTCGAAATCGTTGATGTCGAAGACGAGCTTGCGGTCGGGCGCCTGGAAGATCCCGAAGTTGGAGAGATGGGCGTCGCCGCACAGCTGCACCGTCAGGCCGGAGTCGGGCAGGGAGCCCAGGTCGGCCGCCATGATCGCGGCGGCACCCCGGTAGAAGGTGAAGGCCGAGGCGAGCATCCGTCCGTAGCGGACGGGGACGAGGTCCGGGACGCGACTCGCATCCTGGTTGTGAAGAATCTGCAGAGGATCGCGCCGCGGCGGCGTTGCCTCCCATCCGGCGTGCCTGGTGCGGGGCAGCGCCCGTCGGGCCGCGCGACCGCGGGCGCGTCCGCTTAACTCTTGCGATAAGCCTTTCGGCACCGCAACTGACGAAGCCATGAGGTGACGCTAGACAGGCAGGATCCTCGCCGCATCATCACGTTCGGGTGACGGCGGCCCTCCGGGATTTCACCTTGATGAAGTGATGCGGACGACCACCCGATCCGTTGTGATGTCCTTAGCAAGGACCCGACTCGAGAGGAGGGCGGCCGTGCGGACGCGAAGGAAGCTTCTTCCGGCCTGGATGCTGGACCAGAGTGCTCGAAGCAGGCGCCCCTTCGGGGTCCCTGGACGGCGCGGCCCCCTCCGTCCCGATGGTCCCAGGTCGCGGATCGAGGCGCTTACGAAGCTGAAATCCCTCTTTGACTCCGGCGTGCTGACCTCCCGCCAGTTCGCGGACGAGCGCGAACGCATCCTGAGGGAATGAGATGTGGGGGTCCCCCGTGGGCCAGCTCGGTCCCGTACAGATCCTGGTAGTGGGCATCGACGCCAGGGGCGCCGACGAGATGCTCTCTGCCGAGGTCCAGGATCTCGGCAACCAGGTCGCGATCCGGGTGCTCGACCTCCTGCGCGTCCGCAAGGGGCCGGGGGGCGAGCTGCGACGGACATCAGGGAGCGATCCGAGCGGAATGCCGGGCACCCTGGTGGAGGCACTCCTCTTCAGTGGTGCGGACGATCGGTCCTCCGCCCGACGACTCTCGCCCCCCGGCGCTCCGGCGCCAGAGGACGGTTGGTTCCTCTCCGACCTGTTGCCTCGCGGGTCCGCGGTCGCCATCCTGCTCGTCGAGCACCGCTGGGCGATACCGCTCCGTTCGGCGATCGCCGAGATCGAGGCCGGGGTCTTCGGCGACGCCTGGGTGCACCCGCGGGATCTCGCCGCGGCCCGGCGGACGGCACGCCCGATGGGCCGCTGAGCGCGACGGCGGTAACGGGGCTGAGGTGATCGCGCCGAAGCCACCGGAAGTCGGCCGCCCCGTCGTGGTCCACCGGCGTGGAGCGCGAAGAGGCGGCACAAGGTGACCTCCGGTCAGTTGAGCTCGTTGCGACGGATGAAGCGGGCGAAGATGGCGCCCCCGGCCACGACGCAGACGACCAGGACGATGAATCCGACCACCACCCCGACGAAGAAGAAGGCCGCGAGGATCGCGACGACCGCGAGCACCAGCAGTGCCATGAAGGGCACCAGGCTGAGGTCCGAGCCTCCGTGCACGGGACGGCCGTCGGGCGCCATCAGGCGAGGAGCTTCGCCTTGGCCTGATCGAACTCCGCACCCGAGATCGTGCCTCTGTCTTTGAGGTCCGCGAGCTTTGCCAGCTCGTCGGCCGGGGAGGCCGACGTCGCCTGCTCCCGCACGTAGCCGTCGAACTCCTTTTTCGCGTCGACCTGCTGTTTGATCGTCCGGTCCCGCATCCCGCCCCCGCGCACGATCAGGTAGATCAGGGCGCCCAGGAAGGGCACGAAGATCAGGAAGAACACCCAGACCGCCTTGACGACGCCTGAGGTCTCGTGGTCGCGGAACAGATCGCCGAGGATCGTGAAGAGGATCGAGATCCAGGCGAAGAGGAGAAAGAACTCGAAGATCAGCAGCAGTCCTTCCCCGAAGTTGATGTCGGCGACGGTCATCGGGTCTCCTCTTTCCAGTTCACGCAGAGTTGGTAGATCAGCAGGACATCGAGGGCGATGATCAGCAGCGCCCACAGCGGCGACGCCGAGAACCAGACGATCTGGAGGATCGCGTTCAGCGCGAGGACCCCAACCCCGGCCCAGCGGGAGATCGAGACGCCCGCGAGCAGTCCGAGCCCGATCAGAGCGATCACCGCGCCGAGGATCAGCTGGACCCAGCCCCAGGTGGTGATGTCGAAGACCAGGACACCGTGGCCGCCGACCACGACGATTTCGTTGTTGGCGATGGCCGCGATTCCCCAGATCACGTCGAGGAACCCGAGGATCCCCATCATCACTCCGGCGAAGGCGATCCAGGTCGAGTGTTGACCGCCGGCCGCCGGCCTCCGGTCCCGATGAGCCTCCATGACGTTCCCTCTCCTCGTTGACGGTTCCCGGTCAAGCTAGAAACGCCGTCACCGTCGCGCATCATCCCGATGGGGTGACGGCCGTCAACGCCTCGCACCCGCGGACGCTTGGGGTTGCCGATCCGACACCCATCGCCTAGGGTCGTTTGACCAAACGGTCGACCACCGCCTGATGGGGTCAGCAGGAGATGGGCGCCGATGGGGAAGGGCGTTGACGAACGCGGTCCACCACTCGCTGAGGGAGTCCGCAGGACGTGAGCACCGATGGAAAAGGTCGTGTCGTGGATGTCCCAAAGCCGATCGCGGGCATCGACCTCGACGGCCCGGGACGCGCGCCGCTGGTCGAGCGGGAGCGGTTGAGCGGGACCCTGAGAAACGTCGCTGTCCCGCTCGTGCTCCTGCAGGCCCCGGCCGGGTTCGGCAAGTCGGTCCTCCTTGCGCAATGGGCCAGGGTCGACCCGCGCCCCTTCGCGTCGGTCACCCTGACCGAGTCCCACAACGACCCCGCGGTCCTCCTCGGCGCCCTGATCGACGCCTTGTACCCGATCGAGCCGCTGCCGGAGACGGTCGTCTCGACGATGCAGGGACCGCAGCTCGAACTCGATGTGGTCGTGAGCCGACTGGAGGCGGCGCTGCGGATACGGTCGGTCGACTCGGTGCTGGTTCTGGACGAGCTCGAGCATCTCACCTCCGAGGACAGCCTGCGGTTGTTGGGGGCGATCATCGACGGCGTCACCGGCGGGTCGCGCCTGGCGATGGCGTGCCGCCGTGTACCGCCGATCCATGTCGTGCGCCTGCAGGCGGCGCAGCGGCTGATCGTCCTCGAGACCGAGGACCTGCTGATGACCAGGGGCGAGGCAGGCCGGCTGCTGGCGAAGGCAGGCCTTGAGGCCTCCGAGGCGGAGCTGGAGGCGATCGTGGAGAAGACCGAGGGTTGGCCGGTGGCCCTCTACCTGTCGACGCTGCGTCGCCGCCCCGCTAGCGCCCTCCCCGAGGCCGGCTTCGGGGGCGAGGAGCGAAATCTCGTCGCCTACATTCGCGAAGAGTTCCTCTCGATCGCACCTCCCGAGGATGTCGAGTTCCTGATCCGTGTCTCCCTGCTGGACCGGCTCGGCGGGGACCTCTGTGATGCGGTGAGCGGCACCGCGGGCTCCGGCCCGCGCCTCGTCGCGCTGGCCCACCAGAACATGCTCCTGATCCCGCTCGACAGCCGCGACGAATGGTTCCGGATGCACTCGCTCTTCGCCGAGATGCTCGGCGGGGAGCTACGACGACGCCCCAGCGAGGAGGTCGACGAGCTCAACAGGAGGGCGTCGGCATGGTGGGAGTCGGCAGGAGATCCGGAACGGGCGATCCGCTTCGCCATCGACGGCGCCGACCTCGCCCGCGCCGGCCGACTGATCTGGGAAGCGGTCCCGGCGTTCAACACGACGGGGCGCTATGCCTCGATCCAGGCCTGGATCGAGCGGGTGGGGCTCACCCGGGCGACGGCCGATCCTCACCTGAGCTTGACCGTGGCGCACGGTGCCCTCGCCGCGGGCGACGGCGCAGGCGCCGAGTATTGGGCCGAGGTCGCGCGCCCGCTGCTCGCCTCCGGCGCCGACGGCACCCCGGATCTCCCTGCCGCGTTGGCGATGATCGATGCCGCCCTCGCACGGGACGGCACCGCCGCGATGGGCGATGCCGCCGATGCCGCCCTGGCGTCGCTCGACGCCGACTCTCCATGGAGCGCGACGGCCGATCTGATGGCCGGGATCGCTGCCCACCTCGGCGGCGACGGCGAGCGGGCGCGACACCGACTCGCGGATGCCGCGCGTCGTTCGGCGGTGTGGGGCATCCCGTTGATCCAGGTCCTCGCCCTCGCGCAGCTCGCCCTCCTCGATGCCGCCGAGGGCGACTGGCAGGCCGCCCGGATCCTCGCCTCCCAGGCA
>JBOGYZ010000251.1:0-3837 GCA_050697015.1 Solirubrobacterales bacterium | reverse complement strand
GGATGACCATGCGGCGGGCGAGGAAGCGTGGGTCCTCACCGCCCTCGAGCATCACCGCGAGGTAGTAGAGCGAGGCGTCTACGTCGGAGCCGCGGGTCGACTTGATCCAGGCGGAGATGAAGTCGTAGTGGCGGTCGCCCTGGCGGTCGTATTCGAT
This sequence comes from Solirubrobacterales bacterium, assembly GCA_050697015.1. Taxonomy (GTDB): domain Bacteria; phylum Actinomycetota; class Thermoleophilia; order Solirubrobacterales; family 70-9; genus VAYN01. Next base: position 3,680 of record JBOGYZ010000251.1, on the reverse strand, counting down.
CGCGCGGCGCTGCAGTGCGTCCTCGATCGCGGCGACGTCGACTTCCTTGCCGGCGGCGCGCTCGACCGCGCGCTCGAGTCCCGAGAGCGCGGTGCGGGCGTCGCCGCCGCTGCGCTCGGCGAGCATCGCCAGGGCGTCGCCGGCGATCGGCGGCGGGTCGGCGATCCCACGCTCCGGGTCGGCCAGCGCGCGCCGGAGGATCACTTCGATCTGGGCAGGGGACAGCGGCGCCAGCTCGTAGACCTGGCTGCGCGAGATCAATGCCGAGTTCACCTCGAAGTAGGGGTTCTCGGTGGTCGCCCCGATCAGGGTCAGGAGCCCTTCCTCGACCGCGGGCAGCAGCGCGTCCTGCTGGGCCTTGTTGAAGCGATGGATCTCGTCGAGGAAGAGGATCGTCGGCCGGCCCGAGGAGCGCCGCCGCTCCCGCGCCCGCTCGATCACCCCGCGGATCTCGGCTTTGCCCGCGTTGACCGCCGACTCCTCCTCGAAGGCCCCGTCGGCCATCCGCGCCGCGATCCGTGCCAGCGTCGTCTTGCCCGCCCCGGGCGGGCCGTAGAGGATCGCGCTGTGCGGCCGGCCGGATTCGATCGCCGCCCGCAATGCCGACCCCTCCCCCACGATGTGCTCCTGCCCGACCATCTCGTCGAGCATCCGCGGCCGCATCCGCACCGCCAGCGGCGCGTTCGGCGGAATCTCCTCCGCCCCATCGCCGCGCCCCGCGCTTTCGCCCGTGTCGAAGAGCTGATCGCTCATCGCCCCAGTATGAGCACCGCGCTACGCGTACTCGCGCCCTTCGTTCGGAAAGAGGTAGTTCACGATCACGAGAACGACGGCGACGACCTCGACCACGGTGGTGCCGAGCCATGCCCCGATCGCCGACGAGGGCACCTCCCAGCCGGCGGCCACTCCGAACCAGACGAAGACTCCGTTGGCGGCGAGGACCTGGAGCGCCATCAGCGCGAGCGCCGCGATCGCGATGCCGAAGCGCAACCTCCGGTTCTCCCTCTCGGTCGCGACGGCCTCACCAACCATGTCGGCTTCGGCCTCAAGCTTGGCGACCTCGGCCGCCTCGCCACGGATACGGAGCCGCAGCAGGTCACCCTTGACATCATTCGAATCGACGTGATTCATCGCCGCCGCCAGCCGATCTGATCGAGACGAAATCCCATCACGTCACCGGTGACACCGAACAAATTTGCGAGACCGACGACAGTCGAGCCCTCGGCCAGCTCGTCCAGCGCGGCGCGGGGCATCAACAGTTCCGCGGCGAACTCGGTCGCGTAAGACTCCTCCGCATCACCAATCGGAGCGGCGAACAATTCACGCCCGTCAACGATTTCCCAAGCCTCGGCGCGGTTCAGTTCGGTGTTGCGGTTGTAATGGCCGAGCGCATGCGCGCAGATGAAGCGCCGACGCTCGTTCGAGTCGAACGCGTTGAGGATGATCACGGGATCATTGAAGCCCTCCGCCTTACGGAGGATGCCCGTGACCTCTGGTGCCATCTCATCGTTCCTGTAGACGGTGATTCCGAGCTTGTTTGAGATCGCCCAGGGATCGACCGGCAGAGCGATGATGTCTGGCCCCTCGGTCAGCCACAGCCGTTGCAGCAGCTCCCATGCGTCGCGTCCGGGTTCCATCTGGGTTTGAAGGTACGTGGCGGGCTCAGAAATTCGCGGTTTGTTCACAGTTATGGCGTTCATGACGGCCTAAGGGCTGAGCGGGGGAAGTTCTCCCCCCTCGCGGTACCCTCGGTGGATGGAGAGCGCTATGGAGGTCGCTGGGTCCGTGAAGATGCTCGAGTCGTTGAGCCCGACCACGGGGGAGGTGGTCGGGAGCGTCGGAACGATCACGCCGGGCGAGGTGCAGGGGGTCGTTGACGAAGTCGCGCGGATTCAGCCGGCTTGGGCGCAATTGACGCTCAAGGACCGGGCGCGGTACATGCTGCGGGCGGCCGATGCGCTGCTCGACGAGATCGACGAGATCGCGGAGTTGCTGGTGCGCGAGCAGGGAAAGCCGCGGGTCGAGGCCTACACGATGGAGCTGCTGCCGACCGTGGACGCGCTGCACTGGGTGGCGAAGGCGGGGCCGAAGATCCTGGCCGACGAGAAGGTGCCGATGCGCCAGGCATTCACGGCGTCGAAGAGCGGGCACTTCTCCTATGAGCCGATCGGTGTGGTCGGGGTGATCGCGCCCTGGAACTACCCCTGGTCGATCCCCTTCGGCGAGGTGGCGATCGCGCTGATGGCGGGCAACGGCGTGGTCCTGAAGCCGGCCTCGCTGACGCCGCTGCTGGGCGAGAAGATCCGCTCGGTGTTCGAGCGCGGCGGCGTGCCGGAGGGCTTGGTGCGGGTGGTGCACGGCGGCGGGCAGGTCGGCGAGGCGCTCTGCCGCTCCTCCGTCGGCAAGGTCTTCTTCACCGGCTCGGTAGAGGTCGGCCGCCACGTCGGCGGCATCTGCGCCCTGGAGCTGAAGGGAAGCGTCTTGGAGCTCGGTGGCAAGGACCCGATGATCGTCTGCGCCGACGCCGACCTCGGCAACGCGGTGAGCGGCGCGATCTGGGGTGGCTTCGCGAACGCCGGACAGACCTGCTCGGGGATCGAGCGGGTGTACGTGGAGCGGGAGGGCGCCGAGAGATTCGTCGCGGGAGTGGCGCGGGAGGCGGAACGATTGCGGGTCGGCGATCCGCTCGCCTGGGAGACCGAGATCGGCCCGATGACCTCCGACGATCAGTACGCGACGGTGACCCGGCTGATCGACGACGCGGTCGCGAGCGGCGCCACCAAGCTCTGCGGCGGTCCGGTCGACGTCCCCGGCCTCCCCGGGAAGTTCATCGCGCCGACCGTCCTCACCGACGTGACGCACGACATGCGGATCATGCGCGAGGAGATCTTCGGGCCCGTCCTGCCGATCGTCGTCGTCGACTCCGAGCAGGAGGCGATCGACCGCGCCAACGACTCCGAGTTCGGGCTCGGTGCCTCGGTCTGGACGCGCGACCGGGCGCGCGGCGAACGCATCGCGCGGGTGATCGAGTCGGGGATGGTCTGGATCAACGACCACTCCTTCAGCCACGGCGCCTGCCAGTGCTCCTGGGGCGGAGTGAAGAACTCCGGGCTCGGCCGCTCGCACTCCAAATTCGGCTTCTACGAGTGCGTCGACATCAAGATGAACGCCTGGGAGCCGGGTCTGACCCGCGACTTCTGGTGGCACCCCTACGACCGGACGCTGGGCGAGGCGGTGCGCAACTCGGCGCGCATCCTCTACGGCCGCGGCGAGGTGCGGGCGAAGGCGCTCCGCGACGGCGCCCGGCCGCTGCTGCGGGTCGGTCGGCGCACCATGCGGCGGGGGTAGGGTCGGAGCCTGCGGCGCGTGGCGGATGGCTCACGCCGACACAGAGAGCCTGGGAAGTCCACGCTTCAGCGCGTGTTGACCAACGGTCACGGCCGCGCTGCAGTACTTGTGGGCGCTATGGCACCCACAAAGCTTGCAGCGCGTTCTCGGGGCCTGATTCCGGCTCCGAAAAGGGCCGGAATGTGCCCGAAGGCGGTGGGAAGTGTGGAGTTCCCGGCATCTTCGTCGCCGATCCGGGCGGATGTGCCTTCTCTAGCGCGTACTCCTCACGTACGTCCGACTTCGTGCCGTCCCTGTGCCGCCTCTCCCTCGAACCCCTCACGTCCCGGGCG
>JBOGYZ010000250.1:0-20243 GCA_050697015.1 Solirubrobacterales bacterium | reverse complement strand
GGCGGGCTCGGCCTCGCGCTCGCGGCGCGGGCGGCGCTCGCTGCGATCGCGTCGGCGCGGCGCCGGCGCGTGCTCGAGGCGCTCCTCGGGGGTCTCCCACTCGCCGATTTTCGTGTTGACGTCGCGCTCGATGCGGCCGATCTCGTCGCGCTCGTCCGGCGTCACGAAGGTGATCGCGCGGCCGGTCCGTCCCACGCGCCCGGTGCGCCCGATGCGGTGTACGTAGCTCTCGGAGGAGTTCGGCACGTCGAAGTTGATGACGTGGGTGACGTGCTCCACGTCGAGCCCACGGGCGGCGATGTCGGTCGCCACGAGAAGCTTCACCCGGTGGTCCTTGAAGGCGATCATCACGCCGTCGCGGGAGCCCTGGCTCATGTCGCCGTGCAGCGCTTTGACGTCGAGGTTCTTGTCCTTCAGCGCCCGCTCGAGCCGCGAGGCGCCGATTTTGGTGCGGCAGAAGATGATCGCCTGCTCCGGTTCTTCGGTCTTCAGCAGCTCGATCAGGCGCGCCGTCTTCTCCCGCGCCGGGACCTCGACGAAGGCCTGCTGGATCGCGTCCACGGTCAGCGTTTTCGGCGTGATCCGGACGGTGACCGGATCGTACATGTAGCCCTCGGCCAGCTTTTTGATCGGCGGCGGCATCGTCGCCGAGAAGAGCGCGGTCTGGCGGCCGCTCGGGCACATGCGAAGGATTTTCTCGACGTCCTCGATGAAGCCGAGATCGAGCATCTCGTCGGCCTCGTCGAGGACGATGTAACGGGCCGCGGTCAGCACCAGCGAGCGGCGCGACATCAGATCCATCATCCGTCCCACCGTGGCGACGACGACCTGGGCGCCGGAGCGCAGCTGCGACTGCTGCGAGCGGATCGGCGCGCCGCCGAAGACGGCGACGATCTCGATGTCGAGGTGCTCGGCCATCGAGCGGAGCGCCTGGGTCACCTGGATGCAGAGCTCGCGGGTCGGGGTGAGGACGACCGCCTGCACCTCGTCGTCGTCGGGATCGAGGTACTGCAGCATCGGCAGGCCGAAGGCGGCGGTCTTGCCGGTCCCGGTCTGTGCCTGGCCGATCACGTCGTGGCCGGCGAGCAGCTCCGGGATCGCCTCCTCCTGGATCGGCGTCGGATCCTGGTAGCCGAGCTCGTCGAGCGCCTGCTGGATCGCAGGGGAGAGTCCGAGGTCTTTGAAGGTGGTCATCGGGAGGGGTCGAGAAGCAGCTTGCCGGTGCTGGCGCGTGATTCAAGCGCCTGGTGAGCGCGTGCCGCTTCCGACAGAGGGTAAACGCCACCGATCGTCGCGCGCAGTGCGCCTGACCCCAGCGCCCCCAGAAGCTCGCCGATCAGCGGCACCGCGAGGTCCTGCCGGGCGAGGATGTGGACCAGCCAGAAGCCCATCACCGCCTTCGATCCCTGCATCAGCGCGCCGGTGTTGACGTCGCGCTGCTCCCGCGAGGCGTTGCCGAAGACGACCATCCGCCCGAGCGGCGCCAGTGCAGCCAGCTCGGCGTCGAAGGCGTCGCCGCCGCTCATATGAAGGACCGCGTCGACCTTCTTGCCGTCGTTCGCGGCGAGGATCGCGTCGCGCAGATCCTCGGCCTGGGAGTCGACAGTGGCGTCGGCGCCGAGCCCCTCGACCAGCTCGCGCTTCTCGGCGCTCGAGGCGAGCCCGATCACCCGCGCGCCGGCGCCCTTGGCGACCTGCACGGCGAGCGTCCCGGTCCCGCCCGCGGCGGCCTCGATCACGATCGTCTCCCCCGCCTCGATCCGCGCCATGCGGTTCACGAGCGCCATCGCGGTCAGCCCCTGGACCAGCGCCCCGGCCGCCTGGTCGTCATCGACCTCGTCGGGGACCGGGATCAGCAGCGCCTCCGGCACCACCACCTTCTCGGCGTATCCGCCGGTCCCGGTGAGGGCGACGACGCGGCGCCCGTCGGGCGTCCGTCCGGCCACCTCGGTGCCAGGGATCAGCGGCAGCTCCTGCCCGGACAGGTAGTCGTTGCGGGTCTGATGCGTGTCGGCGAAGTTGACGCCGGAGCGGACGACGTCGACCACCACCTCGCCCTCGCCCGGCGTCGGGTCCTCGAGCTCCACCAGCTCGATCGCGTCGGCGCCCCCGAACTCGCGCAATTGGATCGCTTTCATCGGGCGAGTCTCTCAGGGGAGCCGGTAGGGTGCCATCCCCTATGGCCCTCACCGTCGTCGGATCCATCGCCTTTGACGCCGTCAAGACCCCCTTCGGGGAGCGCGAGCGCATGCTCGGCGGCGCCGCCGTCCACTTCTCGCTCGCGGCGAGCTTCTTCACCGAGGTGCGCCCGGTCGGCCCGGTCGGCGACGACTTCGGCACCGAGCAGTTCGAGCTGCTCCGGTCGCGCGGGATCCTCACCGACGACATCGAGCGCGTCCCCGGCGGCCAGAGCTTCTTCTGGCGCGGCCACTACGACTTCGACCTGAACGTCGCCCACACCGACGATACCCAGCTCGGCGTCTTCGGCGAGTTCGAGCCGAAGCTCTCCGACGCGGCCAAGTCCGCCGACACCCTCTTCCTCGCCAACATCCAGCCCGACCTGCAACGCCAGGTCCATGCCCAGTGCGCTGCCGGGTTCAGCGGCCTCGACTCGATGAACCTGTGGATCGAAATCGCCAAGGACTCGTTGCTGGCGGCGGTCGGCGAGGTCGACTGCCTGGTCGTGAACGACGCCGAGATCCGCATGCTGACCGGCGAGTCGAACCTTGCCCGGGCGGCCCGCGCGGTCATGGAGATGGGGCCGCGGGCGGTCGTCGCCAAGCGCGGCGAGTACGGCGCCGCGCTCTTTACCAGGGACGGTGGCGACGGCCAGACCTTCTTCGCGCTGCCCGGCTTCCCGCTCGAGGACGTGCGCGACCCCACCGGGGCCGGCGACAGCTTCGCCGGCGGCTTCTTCGGCTACCTCGACGGGTCGGGTGGCGATCTCGACGAGGTCAACCTGCGGCGGGCGATGGGCTACGGCACCGTGCTGGCCTCCTTCAACGTCGAGGAGTTCGGCACCGAGCGCGTCTCGCGCCTGCAGCGCGAGGAGATCGACGAGCGCTTCGAGGCGCTCCGTCGGATGACCCAGTTCGAGGGTCTTCCGGCCACTCGCGGTTAACCGGTCCGCAGCGCCAAACTGCGATACTCGGTCCGACTCGAGAAAGAGAAAAGTCTCCCTATAGACGCAGGAGAAGAAGGAGTGTGGATGGCCACCGAGCAGCAGACGACTGAGGGCGGGGTCGCGACCGGGACGGAGACTCTCACCGTCACCGACAACCGGACCGGCAAGAACTACGAGCTGCCGATCACCGACGGCACCGTGCGCGGCATGGACCTTCGTCAGATCAAGGTCGACGAGGACGAATTCGGCCTGATGTCCTACGACCCGGCGTTCACCAACACCGCCTCCTGTCGCTCCTCGGTCACCTACATCGACGGTGACGCGGGCATCCTCGAACACCGCGGCTACTCGATCGAGACGCTTTGCGAGAACTCCTCCTTCCTCGAGGTCGCCTACCTGCTGATCTGGGGCGAGCTGCCGACCAAGGCCCAGCTCGAGCGCTGGACCTTCGACATCACCCACCACACCTTCGTCCACGAGGACCTCAAGCACCTCTTCGAGGGCTTCCGTTACGACGCGCACCCGATGGGGATGCTGCTGTCGGGCGTGGGCGCGCTCTCGACCTTCTATCCGGATGCGAAGCAGATCAACGACGAGGAAGAGCGCTACATGGCGGCCGTCCGCCTGATCGCCAAGATCCCGACGCTGGCCGCCTACTCCTACCGGCACAACATGGGGTTCCCCTACGTCTATCCGGACAACGACCTGAGCTACGCCGAGAACTTCCTCTCGATGGTCTTCAAGAAAACCGAGGCCAAACACGTCCCGAAGCCGGAGCTGGCGAAAGCGCTCGACGTGCTCTTCATCCTCCACGCCGACCACGAACAGAACTGCTCCACCAACGCGGTGCGCGGGGTCGGGTCCTCCGACGTCGACCCGTACTCGGCGGTGGCGGCGGGCGTCGCGGCGCTCTACGGGCCGCTCCACGGCGGCGCCAACGAGGCGGTGCTGCGGATGCTGCGGCGGATCGACAGCGTCGACAACATCCCCGACTTCCTCGCCCGGGTGAAGGACCGCGAGGAGAAACTCATGGGCTTCGGCCACCGGGTCTACAAGAACTACGACCCGCGGGCGCGGATCATCCAGGGCTACCTGGACCCGATCTTCGAGGCCACCGAGTACAACCCGCTGGTCGAGATCGCGCGCGAGCTGGAGAAACACGCGCTCGCCGACGACTACTTCACCGAGCGCAAGCTCTACCCGAACGTCGACTTCTACTCGGGGATCATCTACGAGGCGCTGGGGATCCCGACCGACATGTTCACGGTGATCTTCGCGATCCCGCGGACGGCCGGCTGGGTCGCCCAGTGGATGGAGATGAAGGAAGACCCGGAGCAGAAAATCGCCCGCCCGCGCCAGATCTACACCGGCGCCCGGGAGCGCGACTACGTCTCGGTGGACGGCCGCGAGGGCGCCGAGAAAATCGTCGGCCCACCGGCGCGGCGCCCGAAACGTACGCGGCGCGGCGCCTGACCCAGATCAGGCCGACGCTTGTCACCCCTGGGGTGACAAGCGTCGTAGTCTCCGGGCGTGGCCCGTCCCAGCTGGAAACTGACCGTGCGCAACGGTGCCGAAGTCGACCACGAAGGATTCGACAATGTCGACCAGGCCGTGGCGCGGATGCGCGAGCGGGCCCTCGAGATCCGCGCCGAGGGTCCGCCGAAGGTCGCCAACGTGCTCCGCAAGTTCGAGCCGCGCGACCAGGTGACGGCGCGCCTGGAGCTGAGCACCGGCGGCCTCCTGCACAAGCGGGCCGCCGGGGTCGACGTGCGCGGCGACGGCACCTTCACGCCCTACCGGGGCGGCCTGCGGCGCGAAGAGCTCGACCCGAGCAACCACGACACGCCTTTCGACCTGGTGCGCGAGACTTTGGAAGGAGCCTGATGACCGACCACATGAACAAGCCCGGCGTCCCGAAGGGCAGCTATGCCGCGGGCGAGCGGGCCAAGATCCCCGCCGGCGCCGAACCGCCCTACACCGTCTTCATCAACGGGGTCGAACAGGCCGAGGGCGACGACTTCAACATCGAGGACAGCGAACTGGCCTTCACCCGGCCGATCGTCAAGGAGGAAATGGGCACCAGCCGCTGGCTGGCCATGTACCTCGGACTTTGGGGCACCTACCGCAAGGACGAGAAAGTCGACATCCAGTTCCAGCGCAACGGCAAAACGGAACTGGTCGCCGACCTCGACATCGTCCCCTATCCCGGTACCGAGGGTAAGAACAAGAAGAACGCGAAGAAGGGCAAGGCCGCGTGAACATCGGCTTCATCATGCTCACCGACTACTCCGAGGCGGTGAACGGGAAGCTCTACCTCACCGGCGGCGGCTGGAACGTCCTCCGCCTCCCCGAGCTGCCCCACGAATGGTCCTTCCACATCGGCCTCGGCATCGACGTCGCCTGGCACGAGACCAACAGCCCCCACGAGCTGTCCGTGACCATCCAGGACCCCGACGGCAACGAGCTCGGCGAGGGCCTCACCGCCAACTTCGAGACGGGCCGTCCTCCCGGCATGCCCCAAGGCCAGGAGCAGCGCCTCGTGATGTCGATCGCCGCCACGGCCACCTTCACCGCCGCCGGCCCCCACGCCGCCGTGGTCGAGGTCAACGGCGACGAGCTGGGCCGCGCCCGCTTCTACCTGATGGAAGGCGTCCCCGAGGGCGGGGAACTCACCTAGGCGGAAGAGAGCTCTCGAGGACAGCGCTCGCGCGTTATTTAGTAGGGGGCCGTGAGGCTGGCGAGCATCGGGAAGTGGCGCACGTTCGTGGTCAGTAGGTCGGCCTCAAGCAGGACCGCGGTGGCGGCGATCAGGTAGTCGGCATCGTCGATCCCGCTGTGGGCGCGGCGATGTCGACGGGCGAGGTCTCCCGCGGTCCGGGCGACCTCCTCGCCGATCGGAACCCAGGACAGTGCGGTGAAGAACTGCTCCAATGCTTCGATCTCGCCTTTGCGGACGCCGGCGAGTAGCTCGAAACGAACGACCTCGCTCGCCAGCAGCAACTCTTCGCCGTCGATCAGGCCACCGAGCAGGTCGACCGCCTCCGGAAGTCCGCGAAGGTGGTCGATCGCGACGCTGGTATCGACCAGCTTCACTTGACGCCGAGACGAGCGAGGCGCTCGTTCACGTCGCCGCCTCGCATGGCGTCCACGTACTCGGCCCCGGTGGACCGACGGCCACGCCACGATCCGGCGCTCGCCTGAAGGGCGGCACGCTTCGCGTCCTTCCCCTCTCGGCCGAAGGATGCCTGGACGGCACGTCGGATCAACTCGGACCGGGAAGCCCCGGTCTCACCGGCGACCCGATCGAGAAGCTCCAGCTCCTCCTCGCCAAGATAGACCTGAGTTCGAGCCATGACACCACTATACACCTCATGGTGTCGCTAACCGCGGCTAGTTGAAGACGTAGAGGAGGAGGAAGGCGACGATGGCGAAGGCGGCGCCGGCGGCCTGGATGCCGCGGTCGCCGGCGACGATGCCGGACATCGAGCGGTCGTCGTTGCGGTCGTAGATCAGGTAGAGGTAACGAAAGATGCCGTAGACCGCGGGCGGGATCGTCAGCATCATCTGGTTGCCGATGATCGGCGAGTTGACCGTGTAGATGGCGTAGCTGATCACGGTGCCGGTGGTGACCATCGAGACCATCTGGTCGAGGAAAGGGAGCGAGTAGTGCTCGAGGACGGGCCGGGTCGAGGTCCCCTCGTGGAGCTCGGAGACCGCCTCCTGCCGGCGCTTGGTGAAGCCGAGGAAGGCAGCGAGGAAGCCGGTGCAGAGGAGCAGCCACTCCGAGGCGTGGGCGTCGACGGCGCTGGCGCCGGCGGCGACGCGGAGGACGAAGAGGCCCGCCAGCGTCATCACGTCGATGATCACGATCTGCTTGAGGCCGAGGCTGTAGGCCACCTGAGCGGCACCGTAGCCGGTCACCATCAGGCCGACCTTCCAGTTGACGGCGAAGCCGATCGCGATCGCGACGACCGCCAGGGCCGGGGCGATCGTCATCGCGGTGCGCTCGGAGAGCTCGCGGGCGGCGAGCGGCCGAAAGCGCTTCTTCGGGTGTTTGCGGTCGAGCTCGACGTCGATCAGGTCGTTGACGAAGTAGCCGGCGCTGGAGATGAAGCAGAAGGCGAAGAAGGTGACGACTGCCAGGAAGATGTCGTGGGGGTTGCTGAAGTGCCCGGAGAAGAGCAGCCCGGCGAAGACGAAGACGTTTTTGATCCACTCTTTCGGCCGCCCGGTCTTGATCGCGGCGCGCAGCGGGCTACGGCGCGGGACCACGGGATCGTCGAGGTTCGGCGCCCCGTCGGGAGGCGGCACGGTGGGCTGTTCGGAGGTGATCGTTTCCATCGCGAAGGCGGCGAGAGGCGGCTGGCAAGCGCTTCCGCCGCCAGATCCGGTCGCGAAAGGGTAACGCCGGCCGCCGCCGGACGCGGGATCAGGGATCGAGGAGAACGCCGGGATTCAGGATCGCGGCGGGGTCGAGCTCGGCCTTGGCGGCGCGCAGGGCGGCGGCGAAGGGGGCCGGACGCTGGCGGTCGTACCAGGGACGGTGATCACGGCCGACGGCATGGTGGTGGGTGATCGTGCCGCCGCCCTCGATCAGCGCCTCCGACACGGCGGCCTTGATCTCGTCCCACTGCTCGACCTCGCCGCCGCGGATCGCCGGCGCCAGCACGGTGAAGTAGGGCGCGACGCCGTCGGGATAGGCGTGGGTGAAGCGGCAGGTGACCAGCGGCGCGCCGCGACCCTCCCGGGGCGCTCCGGAGACCTCGGCGACCGCCCGCCGCGTCGTCTCCATCACCGTCGCGTGGAAGTCCTCCAGCCGGTCCCACGTGATCGCCGTCTCGAACGTCTCCGAGAGCACCCCACAGGACACGAAGGTGTCGCGAAGGTACGGCGCCAGAAGAAACGCGCCGCGCCAGGAGTCGGCGGCCGTCTGCGTTTGTTCCCGCTCAGCGGGAGCAGATGCAGACGGTACGCTGACGCGGGGGTCGTCGGGAGCCCCACCGTGGGTCTCGGCGGCTTCGAGCGCCAGGCGGAGCGGCATCTCGACCGGGTGGTGGGCGGACTCGAAGGACAGGAGCAGGAGGTGGCACACCCCGTCGCCGGCGCCGGTCATCTCCGCCTCGGCCGCTTCCAGCACCCGGCAGTTGGCGGGATCGAGGCCGGCCTGGACGATCTCGCGGACCGCCTCGCAGGCGTCGGCGAAGCGCTCGAAGCGGACCGTCGCCGCCGCCTTCCACTCCGGCCGCGGCCGCACCCGGACCCAGGCGTCGACGATCGCGCCGAGGATGCCCTCGGAGCCGAGCAGCAGACGATCCGGCGACGGCCCCGCGCCCGAGCCCGGCAGCCGCCGGCTCTCCCAGGTCCCCCGCGGGGTCACCGCGCGGATCGACTCGACCAGATCGTCGACGTGCGTTTCCTTGGTCGCGAAGTGGCCGCCCGCGCGGGTCGCGATCCAGCCGCCGAGCGTCGCGTACTCGAACGACTGCGGGAAGCACCGCATGGTCAGCCCGTGCTCGCGAAGCTGCTCCTCCAGCCGCGGCCCGGTAGCGCCCGCCTCGATCCGCGCCGCCAGAGAGGCCGGGTCGACTTCCACCAGGCGGTCGAGCCGGCGCAGGTCCATCGTCACCACGGGCCGGTCGCCGAGCCGCGCCTCCACCCCGCCGACCACGCTCGTGCCGCCGCCGAACGGCACCACCGCGGCGCCCTCGGCCTCGGCCCAGCTCAGCACCGTCTCCACCTCCGAGCAGTCGCGCGGGAGCGCCACCAGGTCGGGCGGGTGCTCGAACTCCCCGCGGTGCCCGCGGACGATGTCGCGGTAGGCCTTCCCGAGCGCCCGCGACACGCGCTCGTACTTCTCATCCGTGAAGAGGTCCCCGAAGGCATCCGGCCGCCTCAGCCGCGGCGCCCGCACGTCGACCTCCTCCAGCGGCACCGCCGCCCGCACCTCGCCGCCGAAGCCGAAGCGCTCGCGGATCCCCGCCGCCGCCTCGGCCAGCTGCGCCGCCGTCGGCGCCTGGTCCTCATAGCCCCAACCCCAATGCTTCAGTCGCCGGTCGGCCATGGCGAGAAGCTATTCGCTATTGGCCGCCCTGAGGGCCTCAAGGTCGTCCAGATCGCGTGGGCGGTTACTCGCGCGCTTCATCTCGATCAGATGCTCCAGCGAGCAGACACGCACAACGAGGCCATCCATATCCACCGCGGTGGCCTTCTCATCGAGCACCGCGAATGGCGGGATCTGAGGTAGCCCTTGGAGCACATGGAAGGTAGAGATAGCCGATCCGGCGAGCAGGCGCCCACCGACCTCGACCTTCCCATCGAGCCCTCTCAATACCGTGTCGAGCTTGGCGAGATTCGCCGCGGAAGGGTCGGGGACGACGTCGACGTCCTGCGTCGTCCGCAGGTAACCCCAAGCATTGACCGCCAGCCCGCCGACTAGGACAAAGCGAATTTCGGCATCACTGAGCTCGCGCAGCAACTCGTGGAGCCGAAGCGCGGGCGTCAACGGTCGCGCGCGCTCCCCGTGAACCTGGAGAGGTATTCCGTGAGCGCGAGCCCTTCGGCGAGATTGACCGCAAGCGGGCGACGGCCGTCCTCACGCAGGCGCCGCCGACGAGCTTCCTCGTTGGCACGCCAGGGATCGGCGTCCTCGGTCGACCCGACGTTCCGCGACTCCTCACGCGACTCCATCTACCAGTGCACGCCTTTCATGAGATGCGCGAAGGCGACGGCCTCGGTCGACGGAGCCTTGTCGGGACGCTCCTCGCCGCCTTTGCCCTTTGCCGCCTGCGAGTCGGGAAAGAGCTTGTAGGCCGTGTTGAGGATCGTGTCGCTTGCCTTCGGCGCCACCGCGTAGAGGAGCTCGCCGAAGTTGCCGAGTTTCGTCGCCACCTTCTTCGGCTTGTTGACCATCGCCTTGGAGATCATCTCGGCGGCCTCCTCGGGGGTGATCGCCGGGAACATGTCGTACATCCGCGTCGGCGCGATCATCGGCGTCCGCACCAGCGGCATGTTGATCGTCGTGATGTGGACCTTGTCGTCGATCACCTCGGAGGCGATCACCCGGCTGAACGCGTCGAGCGCCGCCTTCGAGGCGACGTAGGCGGAGAAGCGCGGCGGGTTCGTCTGCACCCCGATCGAGCTGATGTTGATGATGTGCCCCGACTTGCGCGCCCGCATCGCCGGCAGCAACGCCAGGATCAGCCGCAGCGAGCCCAGGTAGTTGAGCTGGATCGTCCGCTCGTAGTCGTGGAAGCGGTCGTAGGAAAGCGCCACCGAGCGCCGGATCGAGCGCCCCGCGTTGTTCACGAGGATGTCGACGTGGCCGTGGTAGGTGAGGACCTCGTCGGCCATCCGCGCGACGTCCTCGACGTCGGCCAGGTCGCAGCGGTGGATGTGGGCGATCCCGCCGGCGGCGAGGATTTCTTCTTTCGTCTCTTCCAGCTTGTCGACCGAGCGCGCGACCAGCAGCACCGTCGACCCCGCGTCGGCGACCTTGACCGCGGTCGCCCGGCCGATCCCCGAAGATGCGCCGGTGATCAGCACGACCTTGCCGCGCACCGCGCCCGAGAGGCTGCGGTCGCTGAACAGGCCCGGGTCGAGGTTGCGCTCCCAGTAGTCCCAGACCCGCGTCGCGTAGCTCTCCAACGGCGGCACGTCGATGCCGCTCCCGGCCAGCACCTCCTGCGTCTTGGTCGAGTCGAAGCGGGTCGGGTAGTCGAGGTAGGTGAGGACATCGGCGGGCAGCCCGAGCTCCCCCAGCACCGCCGAGACCGCCCGCTTGGACCCCGGCACCAGTCGCAGCGCCGAGCGCAGCGCGCCGCTCGCGGGCTCGGTGACGTCGGTGTCCAGCCGCCACGCCATCTGCGGCGCGTCGGCGGCCTTGGCGAAGGTGTTGACCACCTGCCCGGCTCGCCGCGGGTTCGGGTCGGTGAGGTGAAAGGCGCGCCCGTCGAGGTCCGGCTCGTGGGCGATGTGGTCGATCGCGTTGGCGACGTAGTCGACCGGGACGATGTTGATCTCGCCACCTTCGATGCCGACGGTCGGCAGCCACGAGGGCAGGACCCGCCGCGCCCGCTGCAGCGCCTTGAAGAAGTAATAAGGCCCGTCGATCTTGTCGATCGCGCCGGTGCGCGAGTCGCCGACCACGATCCCCGGCCGGTACACCCGCCACGGCCGGGAGCTCTCCTCGCGGACCAGCCGCTCGGCTTCGTGCTTGGTGCGGAAGTAGGGGTTCGTGTCCAGCCTTTCGGCCTCGTCGAACATGTCCTCGGTCCAGATTCCCTTGTAGAGGCCGGCCGCCGCGATCGAGCTGACGTGGTGGAAGCAACTGGCCTCGACCGCTCCTGCAAGCTCGATTGCGTGACGGGTGCCCTCGACGTTCGCGACCCGCTGGGTTTCGGCGTTGACGGTGATGTCGTAGATCGCGGCGAGGTGGAAGAAGTGCCGGATCTCCCCCCGCATCGTGATCAGGTCTTCCTCGGAGATCGCCAGGCCGGGCTGGGTCAGATCGCCGGAAATCGGCACCACACGTGCCCCGTCGGCTCCCCAGCTGGTCCTCAGCTCCTCCAATCTGCCGCGCGAGCCGGCCCGCACCAGCGCGTAGATCGTGCCCTCTCGTTGCAGCAGACGCTCGACGAGGTTGCGTCCGATGAAACCCGTTGCCCCGGTCACGAAGTAGCTCATCAGGTACCAGGTTATCCCGAGAAAGCAGCCCGGGGCCGCGGTTTGTAAGACTGGACCGAAGAAATGCCAGATACGGCGACCGTCCAGATCACGATGCCCGAGATGGGCGAGTCGGTGACCGAGGGGATCATCCTCGAGTGGCACGTTGGCGTTGGCGATTTCGTGAACGAGGGCGACACCGTCGTCGAGGTCTCCACCGACAAGGTCGACGCGGAGGTCCCGGCGCCGACCAGCGGCACCATCACCCAGCTGCTGGTGGAGGTCGACGACGAAGTCCCGGTCGGCTCGCCGATGGCGGAGATGGCTGCCGGTGAGGCTGACGGCGAAGGACAGAGCGGTGCGGCCGCGGGTCCTGTAGCCGATGGAGCGCCCTCGTCCTCGCAGGCTGCGGGCGAGGACACCCCATCCGCGCCACCCGCGGGCGGAAACGGTGCGACGAACGGCGGGGGCAACGGGGCCGATGTCAAGGCCACGCCGATCGCCCGGCGGATGGCGGAGGCAAAAGGGATCGACCTCGGCGGAGTCACGGCGACCGGCTTCGGCGGCAAGGTCACCAAAGAGGACGTGCTCAACGGCGGCAATGGTTCCGGCAACGGGGCCGCCGTCCCCACCGCGGGCGAGGAGAAGCAGCTTCGCGGCCCCGCCGCGATGCTCGCCAAGGCGATGGACGAGAGCCGCGCCGTCCCCACCGCGACCAGCTTCCGCACGATCGCCGTCGACACCCTCGACGCGAAACGTAAGGCGATCAACGCGCAGCTGAACGCGCGCGGCCTGAAGACCTCCTTCACCCACCTCGTCGCCTGGGCGATCGTCGAGGCCGCCAAAGACATCCCGGTGATGGTCCGCTCCTTCGCCGAGCGCGAAGGCAAGCCCTACGCGATCGAGAAGGGCCCGGTCAACCTCGGCATCGCCGTCGACGTGACCAAGAAAGACGGCTCCCACAGCCTCATGGTCCCGGCGATCAAAGGCGCCCAGGACCTCGACTTCGCGGGCTTCCACTCGCACTTCGAAGAGCTGATCGCGAAGACCCGCGAGAACAAGCTGACCGCCGACGACTTCATCGGCACCAACATCAGCCTCACCAACCCGGGCGGGATCGGCACCGTCGCCTCGGTGCCGCGGCTGCTCTCCGGCCAGAGCGCGATCATCGCCACCGGCTCGATCGCCTACCCGCCGGAGTGGTCGCACGCCTCGCCGGAACGGATCAAGCAGCTCGGCGTCTCGAAGATCATGACGCTGACCTCGACCTACGACCACCGCGTCATCCAGGGCGCCGAGTCGGGCGAGTTCCTGCGCCGGATCGAGCAACTGCTGCAGGGCGAGGACGAGTTCTACGAGAAGGTCGCCGGGGACCTCGGCATCGAGGCGGCGCCGATCACCAACGCCCACCCCGCCTCCGCCTCGCCCGCGCCGCTCACCAGCGCGCCGCCGTCCGCCGAAACCTCCGGCGTCCCCGGCCAGGTCGACGAAGAGCTGATGCAGGCGGTCCAGGCCGCGACCTCGCTGCTGAAGGCCTACCGGACCCAGGGCCACCTCGCCGCCCGCCTCGACCCGCTCGGGTCGGAGCCGAAGGGCGACCCCGGCCTGGAGCCGGAGAACCTCAACTTGACCCCGGAGCTGATGGCGCGAATCCCGGCCTCGATCCTGCGGATCGGCGTCCCCGGCGAAACGCTGCTGGAGGCGCTGCCGCGGATGCGCGACGCCTACTGCTCGACGATCGGCTACCAGTTCGAGCACATCTCCTCGCACCAGCAGCGGATCTGGCTGCGCGAGATGATCGAGACGGGAGCCCACCGCCAGCCGATGGCGGCGGATGAAAAAGAGCGCCTGCTGCACCGGCTGATCGACGTCTTCCAGTTCGAGCGCTTCCTCGGCAAAGCGTATCTGGGGTCCAAGGTCTTCTCGATCGAGGGGCTCGACGTGATCGTGCCGATGCTCGACGAGGCGGTCACCCTCGCCCACCGCGCCGGCGCCGACGACGTCGTCTTCGGCATGGCCCACCGCGGCCGGCTCAGCGTCCTCGCCCACAACCTGGGGCGCTCGGTGGAATCGATCCTTGCCGAGTTCGAGGGCTCCAAACGGCTGAGCTCGGTGAAGGCCCTCGCGGCGATCCCCCACGGCGGCACCGGCGACGTCAAATACCACTACGGCCACCGCGGGGTCTACGAGTCTTTCAGCGGCGAGAAAACCTCGGTCCGCCTCTACCCGAACCCGAGCCACCTCGAGTTCGTCGACCCGGTGGTGACCGGCGGCGCCCGCTTCCTGCAGAACAAGTTCGACGGGGCCGAGCTGACCCAGGACACGATGAGCGCCGTGCCGATCCTGCTCCACGGCGACGCGGCCTTCCCGGCCCAGGGGGTCGTCGCCGAAACGCTCAACCTGCAGGGGCTGAAGGGCTACTCGACCGGCGGCACCGTCCACATCATCCAGGACAACCAGGTGGGCTTCACCACCGATCCGGAGGACGCCCGCTCGACCCCCTACGCCGGCGACCTGGCCAAGGGCTTCAACGTGCCGATCATCCACGTCAACGCCGACGACGTCGAGGCCTGCATGTCGGCGGTGCGCCTGGCGATGGCCTACCGCGAGCGCTGGCACCGCGACGTCGTCATCGACGTCATCGGCTACCGCCGCTACGGCCACAACGAGACCGACGAGCCCGCCTACACGCAGCCCGCGATCGCAGCGAAGATCAAGGAGCGCAAGCCGGTTTCCGAGCTCTACGCCGAACAGCTGATCGCCGAGGGCGTGACCACCGTCGAGGTCGTCCAGAAAGAGGGCGACGACCGCAAAGCGGAGATGTCGAAGGCGCTCAAAGACCTGCGCGAGCGGATGGACGCGGGCGATTACGAGGACCCGACCGTCGCCACCGGCACCGGCGAACTCGACCGCACCGCGAGCCCGCGGGTCGACACCGCGCTGACCGCGGACGCGCTGATCAAGCTGAACGAGGAACTGCTGCGGGTGCCGGACGGCTTCAACGTCCATCGCAAGCTCCGCCGTCCGCTGGGCCGGCGCACCGACGCGCTCGCCGAAGGCGGCATCGACTACGGCCAGGCCGAGGGGCTCGCCTTCAGCTCGCTGCTCAGCGAGGGCGTCCACATCCGCCTCACCGGCCAGGACACCGAGCGCGGCACCTTCTCCCACCGCCACCTCGTCCTGCACGACGAGAACACCGGCCTCGAGTACACGCCGATGCAGAATCTGCGCGACGCCAAGGCGCCCTTCGAGCTGCACAACAGCCCGCTGTCGGAGGTCGCCTGCCTCGGCTTCGAGTATGGCTACTCGGCGGCGCAGCCGAGCGCGCTGGTCCTCTGGGAGGCCCAGTTCGGCGACTTCGCCAACGCGGCGCAGGTGATCATCGACAGCTTCATCGTCTCCGGCGAGGCCAAGTGGGGGCAGACGAGCCGCCTCACGATGCTCCTGCCGCACGGGTACGAGGGTTCGGGCCCGGAGCACTCGAGCGCCCGCATCGAGCGCTTCCTGGCCCTCGGCGCCGAGGGCAACATCCGGATCGCCAACCCGACCACCGCCGCCCAGTACTTCCACCTGCTGCGCCGCCAGGCGCTGATCCGCAAGGCGCGGCCGCTGATCGTCTTCACGCCGAAGGGGCTGCTGCGACTCGACCGCGCCTCCTCGACGATGGAGGACCTGACGAACGGCGAGTGGCGTCACATCCTCGACGACCCGACCGTCGAGGATCGCCGCGAGAAGGTCGAGCGCCTCGTCCTCTGCACCGGCAAGATCTACCACGACATGGACGGCTCGGAGCGCCGCGCCGCCGCCGAGAACGTGGCGATCGCCCGGGTCGAGATGCTCTACCCCTTCGCCAAGGAACGGCTGGAAGAGGTCATCGGCGGCTACCCGAACCTGAAGGAGATCGCCTGGGTACAGGAGGAGCCGCGCAACATGGGCGCCTGGAAGGTCATGTCGCGCCGCTTCCCGCAGGTGCTGCCCGAGGGCGTCGACCTCACCTACATCGGCCGCCCCGGCCGCGCCAGCCCGGGCGAGGGCTACGCCGCCGCGCACGCGCTCGAGCAAGAGCGCATCGCCCTCACCGCGCTCACCCCCGGCCTCTAGCCGGGCCCGCCCGGCGATGCGCCGCCCGCGCCCCTTCAAACCGTTCGAGAAGCCGGTTCCCGGCGAGCTCTTCGTCTGGGTGAAGCGGGTCTCCTACGTCGAGCTGGCGATCTTCCTCGGCCTGCTCTTCTTCTGGCTCGCCCCGGGCTTCGAAACCGCGACGATGCTCTTCGGCTGGGCCCACGGCATCGGCTTCTGCGGCCTCTGCGTCATCATCTGGGTCGCCTGCGTCCGCCACGAGGCCCCCTACACCCTCCTCGCGGCCACCCTCACCCCCTTCGGCCCGATCGGCTCGGTGATCGGGATCGAGCTCATCGAACGCAAGGGATGGGGCATCGCCCAGCCCGTCCCAGGCCCCTCCACGCCCGAAAGCGCGACCGAACGAACGTAGTAGTTCGGTATACGGCGCTTGACCGTAACCCGCACGGGCGGTATAGGTACCTCGGACTGTTCTCAGGGCATCCGCCCGGGAACGGCCGCGTCGGCATCCCTCCCTGGCTACCGGCGCGCAGGTGCAGCGAGGGGCGCGCGGACCCCCCTGCCTCCCGCGCCCCTCCTGTACCCACGGCCCGTCTGGCTGGGTCGGGGAGCGCATCGCTGTGTCGTGGCGTCGGTCACCTGCAATAGCAGGCTCTCTCGCTACTCCTTGCGCTGCTGGCCCCGACCTGCGCCACACGGGCCGTGGCCGGGGTGAGGTCAGGCAGCGGCCGCAGAGCCAGGGCGGCCTGGCTCGGGCAGCCGCTCGAGCATCTCGGCGGGAAAGACTTTGCTGGCGTCCCAGATCTCGAGCGCAGTCACCTCACCGGTGTCCTCGTCGTGATCGACGATGCCCCAAGTGGTTTTCTCGCTTTTGACGAACTTCGCCGGAGCCGTCGGAATCCATGCGATGTCCGTCTCCCGTTCCCAGTAGGCGTAGCGTTCCTCTTTCCAGTTCAAGATAGCCCCCGATATTCCATTTCCCAGATGCTCACGATGCGGACCCGCTCCGCGTCGTCACCGACCGGATGGTCATAGACGACTTCGAAGACGCGGCCGTCGAAACATTCACCGCTGACCCGCCAATCGGCACGACCGTCGTTCTGGCTACGCCCATCATGGCCCAGCATGATGGTCATCTCAACTACGAACCGGTCGAAGTTTCGCTCCCAGGCGCGACGCCCTGCGTGGTCAGTCCAGTCGAACCGTTCGATCACTCACCCCTAAGGGCCGGGGGCCGAGCTTTTATCCCCTGTGCGCCGAAGAGGCTGTCCGCAAACTGCTAGGCCGAGGGGTCGGGATCGACGGACTCAGATACGGCGTCGAGAATGTCCTTGGGCACGCGCTCGCTCGCCGCCCAGATCTCGATCAGGATCACCGCGCCGGTCCGGGTGTCCCGGGCGACGACGCCCCACTCGGTTCGTTCACCGCTCATGTCGGCCAGCGGACCCGTGGGCAGCCGAAGGATGTCGGACTCAGGGTCGTATCGCACAAACCGATCATGGTTTCCGAATTGGTCGGCCATATTCAATGTATCCTGCCAGTCCGGCCCTTCGAAAGCCACTACAGCCAGGTTTGCAGACAAGGAGTTACGCAGTCAATCGAGCGTATTACTTCTCGACCCAGAAGGAAACCAGGCGTGCGCGCGCCTCGTCGCGAATCTCCCCTTGGCGCTTGCTGGGCCAGTCGTAGCGGACGAAAAGCGTCCCCCGACTCTCGGTGAGCTCGCTCCAGATGATCCAGTCGGCAGGCCCGTCGTTTTTCTTCCGACCGTGATGAGAGCGACGCACGGCCTCTTCTACCTCAAAGGGCTCCGGCCCCCAGTCTTGGAGGCAGTCATTCGCGTTTTGGCTCCACTCGAATTCCCTCAGCATCTGCCGGGCCGTGGCCCCTGCCACGCATCGCGTAGCTTCTCATATCCCGGTTGGGTACCGGAAGGGGATCTCGAAGGAATGTCCGCTGGGGGCGGACGGACTCAGGATTTGAGGTTGCGCAAGACCGTCTGGAGGATGCCGCCGTTGTTGATGTACGTGATCTCGTTGGGGGTGTCGAGGCGGACTTTGGCCTTGAAGGTCTTCGAGTCGCCCGAGTCGGTGGTGGCGGTGACGGTCACCGTCTTGGCCTGGCCCTCTTGGAGGTCGCCGATGGTGATCGTCTCGGTGCCGGTGAGGCCGAGGGACTCGGCGTTCTCGCCGGCGGCGTACTGGAGGGGGACGACGCCCATGCCGATCAGGTTGGAGCGGTGGATGCGCTCGAAGGACTCGGCGATCACGGCTCGGACGCCGAGCAGAACCGTGCCCTTGGCCGCCCAGTCGCGGGATGAGCCGGAGCCGTACTCCTTGCCCGCCAGGACGATCAGCGGCACGCCCTCGTCGGCATAGGCCATCGCGGCGTCGTAGATGGACATCTCTGCACCGTCGGGGAAGTGGCGGGTGAAGCCGCCGGCCTTCTCCACCAGAGCGTTGCGCAGGCGGATGTTGGCGAAGGTGCCGCGAATCATCACCTCGTGGTTACCGCGGCGCGAGCCGTAGGAGTTGAAGTCCCCGGGCTCGACCCCCTGCCCGGTCAGCCACTTCCCGGCCGGGCCTTCTTTTTTGATCGCGCCGGCGGGCGAGATGTGGTCGGTGGTGACCGAGTCGCCGAGGACGGCGAGGACGCGGGCGTCCTCGATCGGCGCGATGCCGGGCGGATCCGCCGGCATGTTCTGGAAGAAGCTCGGCTTGCGCACGTACGTGGAGTCGGGCCAGTCGTAGAGGTCGCCCTCGGGCACGTCGACCGCGTTCCATTCCTCGTCGCCGGTGAAGACGTCGGCGTAGTTGCGCTTGAACATCTCCGCCGCGACGGAGTCGCCGACCACGCGCTTGATTTCCTCGCTGCTCGGCCAGATGTCGCGCAGGTAGACCGGCTGACCGTCGGCGCCCTCGCCGAGCGGCTCGGTGGTGATGTCGACGTCCATCCGCCCGGCCAGCGCGTAGGCGACAACCAGGGGCGGGCTCGCCAGGTAATTGGCTTTCACGTCCTGGTTGATCCGGCCCTCGAAGTTGCGATTGCCGGAGAGGACGGCGCAGACGGCGAGGTCCTTCTCGGCGATCGCCGCCGAGATCTCTTCGGCCAGCGGGCCCGAGTTGCCGATGCAGGTGGTGCAGCCGTAGCCGACGAGGTTGAACTGGAGGCCGTCGAGCGCCTCGTCAAGGCCGGCCTGGCGGAGGTAGTCCGTAACCACCGTCGATCCTGGAGCCAATGACGTCTTCACCCACGGCTTGCGCGAGAGGCCCTTGGCGAGCGCGTTCCGCGCCAGAAGGCCGGCGCCGATCATCACGCTCGGGTTCGAGGTGTTGGTGCAGGAGGTGATCGCGGCGATCACGACCCGCCCGTGGTCCAGCTCGAAGGTCTCGCCGTCAACGCTCACCTCTACCGCGTCGTCGGAGCGCCGCTTCTCCAGCGTCGCGACCGGCGCGCCGCTGACCGCGGGCCGCGGCTTGCCACGCTCGTCGTCGTGGTCCTCGGCGGGCGGGTCGGAGGCCGGGAAGGACTCTTCGATCGCCTCGTCGCGCCCGTTGCCGAGCTGCTCCACCGCGTCGGGGGCGAATTCCCCCATTGCCTCGAGGAACGACTCCTTCGCCTCGTCGAGCGGCACCCGATCCTGCGGCCGTTTCGGCCCGGCGATCGACGGCACCACGTCGCCGAGGTCCAGCTCCAGCAGGTCGGAGAAGACCGGGTCGGGCGTCGAGGAGTCGTGGAACATGCCCTGCTCCCGCGCGTAGGCGTCGACCAGCTCGATCGTCTCGGTCGGCCGCCCGGTGAGGTCCATGTAACGCAGCGTCTCCGCGTCGACCGGGAAGATCGCGCAGGTCGAGCCGAACTCCGGCGACATGTTGCCGAGCGTCGCCCGGTCGGCCAGCCCCAGCGTCGGTAGACCCGGTCCGAAGAACTCGACGAACTTGGAGACGACGCCGCGCTCGCGCAGCATCTCGGTGGCGGTGAGGACGAGGTCGGTCGCGGTCGCGCCCTCGGGTAGCTCGCCGGAGAGCTTGAAGCCGATCACCTGCGGCAGGAGCATCGAGATCGGCTGACCGAGCATCGCCGCCTCCGCCTCGATCCCGCCGACGCCCCAGCCGAGCACGCCGAGGCCGTTCACCATCGTCGTGTGCGAGTCGGTCCCGACCAGCGTGTCGGGGTAGGCCCGGAGCGTGCCGTCGGTCTCCCGCGAATAGACGACCTGGGAGAGGTACTCGAGGTTGACCTGGTGACAGATGCCGGTCGCGGGCGGCACCACGCGGAAGTTGTCGAAGCTCTCCTGGCCCCACTTGAGGAACGAGTAGCGCTCGCGGTTCCGTTTGAAGTCGAAACCGGCGTTGACCGCGAAGGCGCGCTCGTTGCC